>DGKJ01000067.1:8673-54760 GCA_002387735.1 Bacteriovoracaceae bacterium UBA4573
CAGACCCGTGACCAATCTTTTAACAAATAACACGACCATTCCTTCTCATCGGTTTTTCGGCGCCCACGAATTAACTCTTCGCATGAAATCATTTATTTCTTTCAATACCATACAATATAACTCGGGATTATGCCGACCTTTCTGGGGCGCTAGTGCACTTTTGTCTGGGCTTACCCCTAATTCGACCGGACACTTCAGGTATGATAAAAGGACTATCCCATGGTTTTCGGATGAATCACATTTTAGAACTCTCGGAGAGCGTCGACGCATGACGTTGTTGATTGTTTCCCTAGTAGCTTTTTTGGTTTCAATTTTAACCTTCTTTTCGGGCTTTGGGCTTGGAACGGTGCTCACGCCAGTATTTGCTATCTGGATTCCAATTGATTTGGCAGTGGCTTTGACGGCCATCGTTCATTTTCTTAATAACCTGTTTAAGCTTGTTTTGGTTGGCAGAAATGCAAATAAACAGGCCGTAATAAGGTTTGGGTTTCCTGCTATTGTAGCAGCGGCGCTAGGAGCATGGGTTTTAGTTCGCGTGTCTAATTTATCTCCCATTACCACCTATGAGATGTTTGAACGCCACTACCAAATAGAGCCACTTAAACTCACGATAGCCCTACTTATCATTGCTTTCACTTTCTTTGAGATTATCCCAAAGTTAAAGAACTGGACGGTCGCTAAAAAATATATCTCTTTGGGCGGTCTACTTAGTGGTTTTTTTGGTGGTCTCTCGGGTCATCAAGGCGCTCTTCGGAGCACCTTTCTTATTCGCATGGGCTTATCTAAGGAGAGTTTTATTGCCACAGGCGTTGTTATCGCATGTTTCATCGATACAGTTCGACTTGGTATATATTGGCATCATTTCTCTAGCGATGGCATTTCTGAAAACGCGACTCTTTTAAGTTGTGCGACGCTTTCAGCATTTATTGGCGCCTATTTGGGAAATAAAATTCTTAAAAAGATTACGATGCACGCGGTTCAAACCATTGTATCAGTAGCGCTTTTTTTGCTCGCTGTAGCACTTGGATTAGGAATTATATGAAGTCTTGGGAGTGAACCAGAAAGATCGCTGTGATAAAGGGCGATATCGGGTATCAAACACTTTTTGATAAATGGTGGCCCCGGCAGTAAGGTAGTCGAACAAAAGGTCGTGGTTCGGGACTACCCGGCACAGTGGAAAAGACCCCAAATTGACACCAAGGAACTAGCAAAACTTCGGTTCAAAAAAGGTTGGGCCTTAATACGCCTGGCTCGGCACTTTGGCCTGGCGAAATCCACGATTGGCAAAAAGCTCGATGCTCTGAAAACAGAAGCATAGCTCGGAGATTAAAATGGACGGTGTTGTAAAACTCATTTCGGGGCTGCTGGCCCTTGGATTTACGCTCGCATCGGCGGGAACGTTAGTTGAGGTCACTAACCAGCTCAAGGTAAAAGCTGCTCATGAACATCGTCGGGGCCTAATCAAGCTAGGGGCTTGGAATCGCCAACTCCTGACAGGAAACGCTTCGGGTAAACAACCCTTGGTACGGGGAATTCCACGCAACTCTGCGCACCATTAGGGACATATGTTACAATTAAATCAATGTTATCCAAGCTGACCGTCGCGCTCCCATCGATACCTAAGCTAGAAGACCTCGACTTTGCGGTGGTCCGTACTTTGGATGTTCATGAGATTTTAATCCAATTGATTGGTGCGCCGGTATTTTCCTGGGGCGCTCACATCGAGAACATTTACGCCAACAAAGTCACAAGCTCGGACGACTTCAAACTTTGGACCGTCCACTTCGCCAAAGACGCTAAGTTCAGCGACGGATCGCCGCTTACCGCCGAAAACTGGTATCACTCGATTGCCCGAACGATTCGCGCCGGGGTTGGAATCCATTTCAACCCTAAAAAAGACCTCGTAGGCGGCGGCCACTCAAAGGACGGATATTGCGAAGGGCTTAAGCTTGAGGGTAACCAAGTTCAGCTTCGTATTAATGAGGCGAACAAGAATTTCCCCAGACTTATCGGCAAAGTCGAGGCAACGATACTGCCTATATATAATGATAAGCCGTACCAGCTCAATTTAATCAAAGGCTCACAAAGCGGGCCGTGCATCATGGAATCTTATAGCGCCGAAAAGATTACGCTTCGGCTCAACCCTCATTTTCCGGCTCACAAGGGACGAGTGCAATTTAAAGAAGTTGAAATTCGCCGCATGACAGATGCCGAAGCGTTTGAGGCGCGCATAAAAGGCGGCGTGGATTTTATTTTTCCGACGACGCCACCGCCATCTAATACAAGGGCAAAACTCGAAAAATCGAGCCAAGTTTATAGAGACTTTGGACACACCTACTTTTTAGGGTTTCGCAATCACGCGCGCGCCTGGCTACAAAATGTTGGCGCACGTCAATCTTTGGCCGCAATTCTTAGCCAAGCTCCACAGCTAGAAGCATTTGAAAAGACGAACACTCTACTTATTGGTAAAGGATTCGGCAGACTTGCGTCAGGACCGAAGTTTTCAAGCCAGCTCCAAGCTGGTGATCTGCTGTCACTTACGCTTGCGGCCGTTGATAAACCAGTTAGCCGCCACATTGTCGATTTTCTGGAAAAATCAGGTGTTTCCGCCAAAGTGACCTGGGTAAAATCTTTTAATGAGCTTTACAGCGAAAGTGCCCGTAAAACCGACGCCATCATTGGGTGGAACGACTTTTGTGGCGAAGACCCTTATATCTCTTTCTATAACGCTTTAAACCCGGATCGCCTCTTATGGGCTGATGATGATGAGCTACGCAAGAAGCTCACAAAAATACAGGCGATCGACGACGCCACCAAGAAAGATGCCGCATACAAAGAGTTTCACAAGGCGCTCTTAGAAAGCGCAATAGTGATCCCCATTTTTGAACAGTGGTTTGATGCTTTTGCCAACCCATCTCTTAACCTCAAATCGATGTTGGGTTCAGCTCTTTGGACTATCGGCGGCTGAAGGATCGCTAAGTCTTTCCATAACCTCCATAGGGTGACACTTTAAAAACCGGGCTATTGCAGACAGGTGCGTTAGGTTCAGCGCTTGTAAACCAAGCTCTAGGCGTGACACAGCGCTCTGATGCAAGCCTAGAATCTCGCCAAGCTCAGCCTGGGTCCATTTTTCTCTTTTTCGTAGCTTCTTCAGGCTTTTCCCAAGTTTTATATTTTCGATGTCATCGGCTATTGATTGCTTATTTTTACGCATTATCACCTCGTATACAGCTACCGTCGGTAGCTGTATACCGACTGTATACCATCGCAACATATCTGTATGGCAACTAGAAAAGAAAAGCGCACATACAGAGACGGTTTGGAGTTTTCAAATCTCGAGTTCTTGACGAAGAGCGAGCGAAGTTTCGTACAGGCAAACGTAAAGCGAATCGCTGGTAGAATTAAACAGCTTCGAAAAGAAAAGGGATTATCCCAAGAAAAGCTCGCAGAGCTGACCTCGATCAGCATTTCTACAATTAAATTTATTGAGCAGAGTCAAAGAGCGCCTAGTCTGCCGATGTTTTTCAAAATCCTGTTTGTGCTCGATCCCGAAGCAAAAATTTGGCCTTAAAATCCTTTTCTGAATTCATGAGATACACGCATTTATTAACTTGACTAATTTGGTATGTTTTTGATACTGATGCACCTCTCACGAAACTCGGAAAGGAGTTCACAGATGAAATCGAAACTCGTTCTCTTGTCCTTACTCGTTATCGAAGCACTCAGCCTCGCCATTTTTCAAGCTCCCGCTCAAGCAAAGTCGAGCTTAAAAGGCGTCGTAGTGGAACACGTCGGTTCCCACGGCAGCGAGCGTACCGAGGCGAAGTAATCGCAGGTGAATCAAATGCTCATCGACTGGTGGAAGACAAGATCAACGGTGCGCGCGATTAATGGCGCGCTCTTGCAGCACGGCGACATCAAAGTCGCCAAGGCCGCAGATCATTCAAAAACGAATGTTCATTGGTACTGTTTTTCCACCATCGATGAGCAGCTTGGGAAAAAGATTCGTGGCTCTGGAGCTGGTTTTTCCGATCAAATGGGTATCGTGCGCGCTTGGGGCGAGTTTGTCGAACGTTATTCGTTTCGCGCGACTGCCCACGTTGACGACAGTGCTACGACATCGAACGGCTTTGCTAGCCATATCACTCATGAACAGGCCAAAGAAAGCGCAGTGGCCGAACTAATCGAGCGCGATGTATTTCTTTCTGCCTGGCTCTTGCGAATCCCCGCGTTGCCAGTTGATCCCAAAAATCTTAAGGACCAAGCTTTCAATCTAAAACGGCTCGACAAGCTTCGTGCCGAGGGCTTCGAGACGAGTATGGGCCTAATTGGCAAGTGCATGGGTCTTTTCGTGGGAATTATTGCAATTTATTCATCAAACGAACTTGTCGTTGCTACAGCGGCGAAGCGATCCATTGAAGAACTCGTATCGCATTTAACGAGAGAAGCGGTTGTTAGCGTATCTGATCTCAAATCTTCGAGAGCACCGCGTCCAATTGAAACCCTGACAGTCGATGCTGAACCGATGGATCATCTTAAATATTATCTCGATTTTCCCGTAAACGATTTTCTTGCGACTTGGTTCAAGCCACAGAACGAAGTTCGACACTTTCCTGACTTTCGCTACACATTCGATGACCTAACACCAAGCAACGAATTTGCGCGCAAAACGGGATATCTGGTTTACCGCGCCAAATCGAGTGAATGTCAAAATCTCTGGTTTGGAACGACGAAGCCCGAGGTTGTTAATTTAGAGAGGCTGAGCCAAATCGCAGGCCAACAGATCACATATGAGGAGGTCAATCATGAGCCGCACCCGTTGGCGTAGTATTGTCTTGGCTCTTTTCCTCCTCACAGCTTTTCGGAGCGAAGCTATGGATAAAACAATGAGGATCGCTTTGGTGCGATCACCACAAGAGCTTAATCCATTCACCTATCTTTCGCTTCCCGAGTGGTACATTCATTTCAACATCACCGCCACACTTGTGACGCTTGACCAGGACAACCAAATTGTCTCAGGGCTTGCAAACAAGTGGTCAATCGAAGACGGCGGTAAAACATATAAATTCACGCTCGATAAAAGTCGCAAGTGGTCAGATGGCAGCTCTATTACGCCTGACCAAGTGCTGACTTCGATGTCGAGTCAGGCGCGCCATAAGAACGCCACGCTCTTGCAAAAATTGCTTAAGCAAGGGCCAGTTGAAGAAGCCCTTTATCTCGAAGACGGCGCCGCGCTTGTCATGCGCCTTGAGGCGCCGGTACAAAATTTTCTCTATAACCTTGCGCGTCCTGAGTACGGCGTTATTGACGCGGATTCGCTTTCAAAAACTAAAGTTTTGACAGCCAAAATAAAAACTTCAGGCAACTACAAGATCGAATCGATCACCGAAAATGCGCTTGTACTTGTTCCCAACCGCTTTAGCTCGCAAGTTCAAGCTGAAAACCCGCAGCACATCGAGTTCGCCGTCATCAAAGATACTGCCGAAATCATAAAACGTCTAAAGCAAGGCAATCTCGATTTTTACGAGGCGCAGTCGGACGATGTGCTTGCCACCGCAACAGAAAGTGGCCTTTACCAAGTGGTCGATGGCGGCCTTGATAACCTTGCCACGATGCAGGCGCGAAAGTTGAAACCTGAACAGCGTCGCGCAGTACAGGTCTTGGGAGAATTTCTTGATAAAAATGTCCTTTCGCCAGCACCGAAAAAAGCAGCTTCTCGCCCCGTCGCTTATTCAGTGGTCCCTATGTCGTCCCAAGAGTCCGCTCGGATCTCTATTGCTGAAGCAAAAAAGCGTCTTGGCGGCAAGATAGTGACGCTCAAACTCGAACTTGGCGAAGAGGCAACGAAAAATCAACTTTACGATGCTGAGATAATTCAAAGCGAAGCAAAAAAAATCGGCATCACGATTGAGATTGTTAAGGGCATTAAAGATTTTCGTAGGCGCTGGGAAATGGAAGACTACGGACTCACGCTCATGCGCATGGGTGTGAATGCCGACGACGAGGTTGAGCTTCTTTACGGCTATTTCTGCACGGGCTTTAAGCCTTACCAATCGCTTCAGCCACTTGTATGCGATTCGCTTAACACTGCAGCAAAACCAGGCACGGGTAGCGAGAGCATCAACGCAAGCTTGCTTAAAGTCTATCGTGACATTCGCGAGTCGGGAAAAATCGTGCCACTTTACCATTTTCCACGACGTTTTTTGATTCCTAAGCGCTGGACGCTCAAAAACTACAACAATCTCTTGCCGTTTCCGATTTTTACGAGCTTTCACGCATGAAGATATCGATTACGCGCGCGCTTCAAATCTCGTTTAACATTCTGATCGTCGTGTTTAGCTATGCGACGTATAATCTTGTAAGTCACAAGATCAAAGATATTTTCATTGCCAATGATCGCGTTCTTAATCAGCAAAAGTCAGAACTTATCGCAAAATCGATTCGCTCCCTTATTCCCGATCGCAATTACGTAGGCATGCGAACAGTAGTTAGAAGCGCATTAAACGACCCAGCGGTTCGGGTTGTGCGTTTTATTCCTGTGGATGGCAGCGAGGGTGCATGTGCCGCTGCAAATGGCGAAAGCTGTTTTTCGCAAAATAACGACAATCTGCAAATTTACACGGCAAAGCTCTTTTACGATCCTGAAAGTAAACAACCGATGGGTGCTGTTCAGGTCGCCTTTCAGAACGAGAGTACGGCGCAAATTGACCGCACGATCAGAATGTACATTGGCGTCGCTCTGCTACTTGTCGTGACGCTCTTTAACTTCATGGTGTTTTTCTCATTTCGCTCGATTCGCCGGCAGATCGAATGGAGCATTGATGCTGTTCGCCGCATTACGCGCGGCGAAGAAGTACCACTACAAAAGTCGGTTCTGGTCGAAAAGTCGCAGTTTTCGTCAGCGCTAACAAACCTAAAAGGCGTATTACAGGACTATAAGACCGACATCGAAGAAGCTTCGACAAAAGCCGCCTTTGGCGAGGTTGCCAAAAAGGTTGCGCACGATATTCGCGACCCGCTTCTTGCTCTTGATTCAACGTTGCCACTGCTAGAGCAAATGCCCGAAGAAAAGCGGACTCTCACAAAAAAAGCTATTGCGCGCATCCATGGCATTGCAAATGACCTAATCCAAAAGAGCAAGGCTACTGCGCAAGAAGGCGCTACGGCGATTAGGCCGCTGCGTACCGAACAGTCTGTTGAGCTTCTTTCTAGCCTCATTGATTCGATTATATCCGAAAAGCGAATGCGGTTCCGATCAAAAGAAAATATCGAAATTCGCACGATGCTTGAGGAAAAATCCTACGGCCTCTTTGTCGGCGTCAGCGCAAATGAACTTCATCGCGTTTTGTCGAATTTGATCAATAACGCGGTTGAGGCCATTGGTGAGCGCGGAACTGTATCAATTACTGCCGAAGGCATCGAAGATCGCGTGATTCTAAAAATTTCTGACAACGGTTGCGGTATGCCCGAGCCTATCAAAGATAGAGTCCTATCGACTGGCGGCACGTTTAACAAAAAGGGCGGAAGCGGCATTGGTCTTCGCAGCGCAATTGAAATTGCGAAATCCTGGGGTGGTAGCCTTGATATTCAATCCACGGTCGGACGCGGAACTACTGTAACTATCGCACTCCCGCGCGCGCAAGCACCAAGCTGGTTTATTCCTCAGCTCGTTATTAATCCAGGTGATACGATTTGCGTGCTTGATGACGAAGAAATGGCCCATCTTGTTTGGAAGTATCGATTCAAAAGCACAGGCATTCCTTTGGATGCTATCAACCTTCACCACTTCTACACGGCAAACGACATCATGGATTGGTTCTACGCAGGGGATGACGAGCCCAAGAAGGCCATTTGTTTTTGCGACTTCGAGCTTTTAGGGCAAGACCTCAATGGTCTTGAGGTCATCAAACTTTTAAAAATCGAAAGCCAATCAATTCTTGTGACAAGCCGTTATGACGAACCAGCGATCCGCGAAGAATGTATCAAGCGCGGCATTCGCTTGATCCCAAAAACCATGGCGGGACTCGTCCCAATTCAATGGAACCCAGAGGTAAAGCAGTATGCAAACGCAAGCGCCTGAAAAGAAAAAGCTCCTTATCGTTGATGATGAAGATTTCGCGCCAGCGCGATTAAAGGAAATACTTGGCACCGAGCTCGATATCACCGTCGGCAAGGCCGCGTCAGATGCAATGCGCCTGCTTCAACGTGAGCGATTTGATGCTGTTGTGCTCGATATTAATTTGCCTGACATTCCAGGCACGCAACTACTAAAAATTATTCGAGACCGTTATCCCGAAGTACCCGTCGTCATGCTCACTGGCTACAGCGACTATCGACTGGCCATTGATTCTATGCTCGCGGGTGCTGCTGAGTACGTGGTTAAAAGTGTAGATAACTTCGATGAAGAAATGCGCATGCGGCTTGGCCTAGCCATGAGGAACTATGATCTCATCAAGCAGAATGCAGGTTTAACAGCAAAATTGGCCGAGCACACTGCAAAGTACGAGATCATCGGTCACTCCGCCGCGACTTTAAAGCTACGCTCTGAAATCATCGCCGTGCGCCCCACGCAAGCCACTGCGCTCATCACGGGGGAATCCGGCGTTGGTAAAGAGCTAATCGCTAGAGCCTTAAACAACCAAGACCCAAACAAAGCTCGGCCCTTTGTTGCTGTAAATTGCGGATCGCTGCCTGAGACTCTGATCGAGTCCGAATTATTCGGCCACGAAAAGGGCGCGTTTACCCACGCTATCCAAGCGCGTAAAGGAAAGTTCCTTGCGGCCAACGGCGGCGATATCTTTTTGGATGAGATCGGCGAAATGCCATTGAACATGCAGACAAGGCTTTTGCGGGTGCTTGAAGAGCGTGTCGTAACTCCGGTAGGTTCGGATAAGTCTATCCCGATTAACGTTCGCGTGATCGCGGGCACGAACAAAGATCTTGGTGCTGAAGTGCGCGCCGGACGCTTTCGCGAAGACCTGTTTTATAGGCTCGCTGTCGTCCAACTTGAAGTGCCGCCGCTTCGAGAGCGCATCGAGGACATTCCGGTGCTTGCGCAGCACTTCCTTAAGGGCTTTGGAGCCGAGCATATGGCGCTTTCTAAGGCCGCTAGAAGCCTTTTAGGGCAGCATTCTTGGCCTGGGAATATCCGGGCCCTAAAGAACAGTATTGAGGGCGCTATAATCAAAGCTAGAGCGGATGGACAGGCTGTCATCGAACCCGAAATGATTCGGCTGCATGATGTCGCCTATGGCCGCGTCGACCAAACGGTCGAACCCATGCCGTACTTGCCGTTAAGTAAAGATGATCTGACCCCCGAACTCTATAGGGAGCACATGGATTGGGCTGAAAAAGAATTTCTTGAGGCTGGATACAAAGCCGTGGGCCACAGTAAGACAACTCTGGCTAATCAGCTTAAGTTAGATCGTACAACGATTCACAAGAAGTTCCGCCTTTTTGGAATTGACCAACCCAAGACTTCTGCACGCTCAAGCCAAGCTCAAGGTGCTCCTTGTTCGGAATGGAAGTAGTGCAGGGTGACATTTTTGGAACCTATCTCGATTCGTTTGAACCATAAACGCACTAGTCGCGCTCTTTCATACCTGTATAACGAATCAAACCAGTTTCTAGTGTCGCTCAAATATTTGCGAATATATTTGTCACTGGAATTACCAGTCTTCACAAAATCTATTTCTGCATCTAGCTTCTCCTTTTCTTGGAGAATAAACTTCAGTTTTGCTTCATTCGAGCTTAATTCCGTCAAAAGAGCGGAGCTTTCATGATTACCTGATGTCTGCTTCAAGTGCTCAACAAGATTTCTGATGTTCCTGTTAATTTGGTTAAGTTCCGTTATCAAATGCTGTCTCCAATTTATTTTATCTGTGATTTGATCAGATTCTCTTTTTTTGGCTTCTTCATGAAGTCCGAAGGTCAGCCGCTCATTTCGAACAATTTGTTTCAAATATGGCAATAGGTAGGCGTGAAGCTTAGGAGCTGATATGCCATGGAAAGAGCATGAAATTTCTCGGCCACGATGGGCATAGTAACAATACTTCATTCCTCGTCGACCAGTCCCGCTTAATCCAACAAGGTCCTCTCCACATTCTGCGCAATGGAGCACTCCGCTGTAAATATAATCAAATACGCGATCTGGTCGCCTCGTATATCTCGCTTTATTAAATTGCAGTTGTGTTTGAGCAGCTTCAAAAACATTTTCAGACACAATCGGGAGCCATTTTGCTTTCACAACCTGATACTCACAGCCTGTCGGAACTTGAGTTGACTTGAAGTTGCGATACTCCTTATTGACTTCACGATCACCGATATAATGGCGATTTTTCAGCAAGTACCAAAGCCTCGAAGGTGTCCATTTGCCATGGCAAACTATCACACTATCTTTTCGAACCCATTTTTTGGTACCGACACCTTCCTTGTTCAGCTGATCGACCGTAGCACTCAAGGTCCCTTGCTCAAGAAAGGTTTCGAAAATCTGTCTGACATGTACTGCTTCCTTCTCATTCACTTTGAGCGAGCCTCGGTTTTGAGGATCAGGGTCGTATCCTAGAGGTGGTTGACCGCCGTTATAAAGGCCGCGTTTGGCCCTAGCCAAAAAATTCGCTGATACACGTTCAGCTGTCTGCTTTCGCTCGAATTGAGCAAAATTCATTATCGAGAACATCATCATTTCTCCCGCAGCTGTGGTTGTATCGAATTGTTCGCGTAATGACAGAAACTGTGCTTGATGCTTTTTTAAGAAGTCCCAAAAGTCACAAAAATCTCGAATCGATCGAGACAAACGTGAAAGCTCTGTCACAAGTACAGTATTGATGAATCTCTTCTCGATCGCCTTCAACAGATCTTGGTATTGGGAACGATTTGTGTCCTTACCGGACTTTGCTTCATCGACGTAAACTCCAATAATCTGTCCCCATCCTTCATTCACTGCATTCCTAGACTTTACGTATTCTTCTAAACGGTGCCGTTGAGAAACGAGAGAGCCCTCTTGAACACGCGCCTGCTCCTCAGTCGAAACTCGCAGATATAGTCCAACCGTCCTCATAGTTCGACCTCGATATCTTTCTGCATTTTTTCATTGGTTCTAAATTTTTTTATCAGTTGCTTCGTCTGATAACGTCGAAACCCTTTCAAAATCAGTTCCATTAGAGCGGTTGTATTTCTAGGCAATGCATTTGTTGTATTGTTAAGAACCGCAAATACTTCGATCGCATGAGAGGTAGCCCAACTCATCTGCTGAATTTGTTTTCTTGTTTGCCTTCGTTTTCTAATCGGCCACCGACACTCGTGCTCAATATTCGATTTCCTTCGACCATCAAACTTGCAGTGACAGTCCCTAATTACCTTTTCCATAAATGTTCCCCCTTTTAAGGATAGACTAGCGATCACTTTAGATAGTTAGGAAGGCTTTATTTCCAACCATCTACGTGGCCCTTGTCACAAAACCTACTGTCCGAACGTATTCCTTTATAAGGAGAAGAAAATCATGCGTTTACCAATCATTTTAAGTCTCGCTTTAATGGCCACTGGACCAACGTTTGCCGCAGGCAGCAAATGTGACTGTAGTAAAGAGTGCATGGCGCAGTGTCAAAAAGGGCAGGGAAAGAACTGCAAATGCAGCCATTGCGCCTGTAAAGAAACCGGCAAATGCACCGGAAACGACAAGTGCGAGAACACAGAGTCTAAATAGTCGAATAAAGTAGGTAGAGGTAAAATCACCTCTGCCTACTTCAAATTCTTTCTAATCGCATTGATGACTGCAACCGCAGCCACCAGAAAAACTCTCAGATCGTGCTGTAGAAACCGTCTCCCAGCCTTCTTTGCCTATAAAAAGAGCGAGTACCAAGGCAGCAGCCGAGTCGACCCACCATAGCTGCGGGAAAATCAGGAAGAGAATGCTGCCTGCAAAAAGGACGATTGAAAGCTTGATACAGGCCAAAGAGCAGTTGGCGTCTTTCATTACCGTGGAACTATCCAGAGCAATTGCGAGTTTACGCTTCGACGACCAAAGGAAAAACATAAAGCTTAAACTAATCGCAGCAATTAAAAGTCCGGGCCAAGTGGTCTCAGGATGAGAGCCATTTGAGATTTGAAGAACTGAAGCAAGCGTAGTACCCGCACTTAGTGCGAGAAAGAGCACTCCGATACCCAGGGTAGCGCTTCGCTCTTTTTGTAAACTGTATGATTGATCTGCGCTCTTAAAGGACTCGCTGCGAAACCGCCAGAGCACAAGCATTGCCGATCCAACTTCGATGAAGCTATCAACTCCAAAGCCGGCTAGCGCGATAGATTCATTTTCAATGCCAAATGCAATTGAGAATAATCCCTCAAGAAAATTGTATCCAATCGTAAACCACGACAAGAGAATGACTCTCTTTACAAAACCCTGTTGAACCTCAGATACCATACACAACCTTACTTCTAAAGCGTGCTCTGATTTTCCAACCAAGTTCTAACGTCAATAAGCCACCCAAGACCGAACCGATAAACCAAGCAACTGCTAGATTTAAAACAACATCGGCACCCGCGCAGATAAAAGCACCAATTGAAAGAGCGCTTAGAAGTGAGAACTGAAGAAATTTGGTTTTCATTACTGTACGAACTTCTTCTGGGCGGAGAATAAGACTTGTGGCCAATCCTCCAGTTCCCAAGAAAACAGCGCCGCAGCCCAACATACAGCCGTGCTTTCCAAGGTTCATGAATATTTCCATTAACCCATGGTGTTCATGAAAAGGGCTCACACCAAACTGCGGACAAAAAAGAAGCGATACCATCCCGGTAACGAAATGAATGAAAGTAATCTTTGAAAAAACGCTCCAAACTGATGGGTTCAGATCTGATTGTACGTTAGACAAAATTTGATTCGATAGTTGTACGGGTGGATTAACAGGATCTGCCGAAACAAACTCCTCGAACTCATTTGCCCATTCTTTAGGAGATAGATTTTTCTTCATGAATTCCTCCCTAAATTTGCCATTCCCTTTAGACGTTTTATTGCTCGACTCACGAGCTGTCTTGCATTCGCAGGCGACGTTTCAAGACGCTTTGCAATTTCCTCGAAAGATAAATCCTCTTTATAGCGCAGCTCTAAAGCTTCTCTCTGCGGTTGAGGTAACTGGCTCATATCAGGAAGATCTGATGCTGCGCTAATCTCGTCTACTGGAGCTTCTGCCTGCAAAACAGCCGTCTCGTTTAAATCTTCTTGGATACGTTCTTTTTTTCGCAAGCTATCGAGCATGGCGCTTCGACAAACGGTAAAAAGCCATGGGATAAACGGAAAAGAAGGATCGTAATGCGATCTGCTTTTATGCAGCTTCATAAAGGTCGCCTGAAAAACATCATCGACAAGCGCTTGATTTTTTAGTTTTTTTCGTAAAAAACCATACACTTTCGCCGAGTGGCGACGATAGAGCACTTCAAGTGCCCCATTGTTTCCGTTCTGGTAAGCCTGCATCAATGTTTCATCGGTAGCCTCTTCTTGTACCACCGAGGGCTCCTTCATTAGTGAATACGTGCGTGTATTATGTTTTGTGACAGTTCGACAGAAATACCATAAATATCAAATAAATCAACAAGTTGTGGTCGTTTTACTTTGACCAGAGTTGGATAAAAGGATAATAGAATCACTAGTATGGGGCATGACCACAAACATTCACACGCCGCTGATCGCACAGCACAGAATAAGCGCCGAATCATTTGGGTATTGGTTCTTACGAGCAGCTATCTTGTCGCCGAAGTGGTGGGCGGAATCCTAACGCAAAGTCTTGCGCTGCTTGCTGATGCTGGACACATGTTAACCGATGTCGCAGGGCTTGGGTTTGCTTTGATTGGGATGAAGCTCGCAGAGCGGCCCGCGACCCCCGAGCGCACATATGGGTATCACCGTGCGGAAATCTTGGCAGCACTTGCAAACTCAGTTCTGCTCATCGGGATTTCATTTTATGTTTTGTACGAAGCTTACGAGCGCTTTCGTGACCCACCAAAAGTTTCAAGCCAAGGAATGCTTGTCATCGCAGTCCTTGGTCTTATCGTAAATATCGTTGGAATGATCATTCTGAAAAAAGGCTCCAAAGAAAGCTTGAATCTAAAGGGAGCTTATTTTGAAGTTCTCTCTGACGCACTTACCTCAGTCGGCGTCATTGTTGCTGCTATCATCATGTGGACGACGGGATGGTACTATGCCGATCCCATTATATCCGCAGGAATTGGTCTTTTCATTTTGCCACGCACTTGGACGCTCCTAAAAGAAGCTGTTGGGATTCTGCTCGAAGGAACACCCGCGCACATCAATTTAGCTGCTGTTCGTGAGTCGATCTCAAAAATTGATGGGGTGATAGGAGTTCATGATTTGCATGTTTGGACTCTTACTTCCGGTGTAACCGCTTTAAGTGTTCATGTCGTACTGCCGGATTGCAATATACACAACAAAGTTTTAAATGCGGTTCATCAGTGCGTAGCATCTGAATTTGGAATCCAACATGCAACCGTGCAGCTTGAAGCGGAAGGTTACGAAGAATCAGAGACGCATCTTTGACTTAAGCATAAGCTGGTCCAATTAAAGGGATAGGGTTAACACGCTACTGTACGTTCGCGCCTTCACTTGCGTCTTCTTTTTCGCCTTGAACCGTAGAAGCCACCATCGTCTTATAAGATGATAGCTCTGCTTTAATTTTGCGATCATCTGTTGCGGCAAGGCAGAAGTCTATTTGCTCTTCAAGCACCTTACGATAAGGTTTTTCAGTTTGTGTCATAGGGTCAGTAAAAAGTTCATCCCCATGGCTATCGATTTCTAGCTTGATGTGTTTTTTTACGAATTCCTTATCCTTGAATAAATTTCGCAAGGCTTTGCGTAAAGGCGCAAGCATTGCCTCTTTCCGCTTTGTGGTTGATAAATCTAAAACCTCGCCGCCTGTTAGAGGTATCAGCGCCTTGCTTTTTGGATTGAGCCAGTTTATCGGTCCATACTGAGGATCGTTTCGTCCAGTGCGCTCGAAATCAAGTTTACGGTCTTTTTCTACCTGCTTTTGTACCTTCTGTAATCCGTCAACTGAGCTTGCATAGAACTCTTCATCACTACCGTAAACTACGAAAACGGGCTCTTTACCAGCGCTACTTTCCTCGCAAGATTTACCGACATCGCACAATATGAACGGCTGACTTTCACGGCTTTTTATCGAAGCGTATTTCTTTGGATAAGAATAAAAAGATACCAATCCGTCTTCTTGATAAAGATAAACACCACGCGCTTTTTTATCTGTCGGATGAGTGCCTTCGACAATGATGCTCTTCTTGGAAATCTCTCGGACGATTCCAGCGCGACCAACATGACCATGCTCAACAAGACCTGTTGATATTGCTAGACCGTAGTAGCATTTTGTTAAGTCCTGAAGCGACTTGAGGTCTTCATTAGAAAATGCGGGACTGCCGATAAGAAGCGTGCCCAGGGTTAAAATGATTCTCCAAAACTTAGTTTTTTCCATGACTTCGCTCCCTTTAAACAGTTTAAAGCATTGCTTTAAGGGATGCAAAACACCGCATCGCGGTGAATTGCCTAAGAAGCATTCTTTATCGGCAGGAATTGCCCAGTAAAGAACAGCAGCTTTTGGCTTTTTTTCTTGCTCACGTATTATCTTGGGCTGATATTCCGGTGATCGCGTAACCATTCTTTGAGCTTTTGGATATCGCTTCGACGTTGTTCTGAGATTTTCTCGGCAATTCCACGCAGTTCACTGTTCTTGCCGTATTTAAGGCCTAACTCTGCCATTTCAGCAGCTGCCTGGTGTTGTTGTATGAGTAACTGAGCAAAGTCTCTTTCAATATAACCTGTCTTAGGAAGCAGTTGCAGATCGCTTGCCATTTTCATGGACTGTGCATGCATTTCCGAAGACAGCTTTATTAGATCTTCCCTGTGAGCAAGAGCCTTCTTGTATTCCGGGTTATTTTTATGTTCGGTAAGATCGGGGCCATGACTGCCATGCCCAAAAGCAACGCTAGAAAGCAAAAGCGTTGCAATAAATAATTTTAATGGTGCCCAAATCCTTAGCATTCTCTTCATCAGATTTATTCTCCTGAATAATGGATAGGAAAATCTTACGCAAAATCGAGATTCCTGGCAAATTCACATCGAAGTGAGTAGACAGCACGCTTGGCCGTGACCGAGCGCGCCGTCTCCCCGCATTAGGGCTGATTTGCAGTTGCGCGTGCTTGAAACACAAAACGACGATCGCCACCTGCTCTTGGATATTCTTTTAGAGTAAAAGTATCCGTTGCTTCATCATAAACGACAGCTGCCCAAAGATTTGGGGTCAGCTGATCATCCGTCATGATAAAAAGACTATAAGAAGTCGCAGTTTCTTTTGTGAAGGCGGTTAGTTCTATTTTCGAAATAGAAACTTTGCGCTCCCCAAATGACACAGACCCGTCAACCTCGTATAACGCAACAAACCCATTGGACCTCTCGGTTCGAGAAACTTTTCTAATACGATCAATCACCAAAGTGGCTGGAACGCGTGTAAGAAGATCACCCGCAACCCCTTCCCACTTGGCAGGCAAGTCATTTAACGATTGAACTGGCTTTGTCGTGCTCGCAAATGAAAGCACAGATGTTGACAGTGATAAAATCAATACCCACGCATTAAACATAAAGCGCATATCATTTCTCCATTTCTTTATACTTTTAATCAACCAGCAGTTTTTTAGTAGCCACTTAATGGACGTGTCCCTCATGACTATCTTCATGCTTTTCGTTTTTGCATTTGCATTCCTTCTCAAGCTTTCCACACTCTTTGCAGACTTTATTTTTCTTTGAACTTCCCGGTTGTGCTTTAGTGCTATTTTTATTTTTTGATCCAGCGCCAGAGTTTTCTGCCAAGACAGTGCCTGACATAGCCATAAGCGCAAGCGTGCAAATAGTTAGTCTAATACGATAGTGTTTCATTTGATTTCCCCCTTGTTTGTTTTTAAATAATGCTTACTTTAGAATACCCTCTAGATCCCTAGGCACTGGCTTCGACGCAAACATACTCATCTTGGATCTCCCCGTATTGCCTGACGGAGCTTTTCCGAAAAATGACGATGGTACAGCCAGGATCATTCTAGGAATCTGTCCAATGATTTCCTTAAAGTCGCACTTCATAATGGCAAAAAAAAACATCACGAAATGAATCCCCAAATGTCGCGATGCCGAGACTTGACTTACGATATGGGCGCGCTCCAAATGATACCAGATGCGCTCATCTGACTTTCCGCTCACCAGAGCGTCGTGCGCCGACCTGACTTCAATTCCGAATTGCTGATAGGCCCTTGGAAGAAACCTCTCTCTCTTCTTCATCCAAGCAAACTGGCGCTCATCCCAATTACTTCTGTGACCACGATCAGAGGGCATCGTTGCAGGCTCTTGTTTGATCGAATTTTTTCTGCCGTTCAGCATCTAAGCTTGATCGCAATGTCGACACCATCCTCGGATATGCCCTGACTTCTTCAGAACAGAGAAAAAATCTGTTCTTCTTGCAGCTTCTCATGATGTATTGCCAGTCTGTTCGCGCGAAAAACATTTTTGAGCAGACTTTCTGTAAGTCTGCCTTTGCAGCAGCGCCATTGAAGCGGTTTGCAAGACCAGAGTCTTTCTTCACAGCCAAGGCCAAATTGCTTAGTTCCAAGAAATAAGCCTTCAGAGCCTTGTGCTGCTCCATCCGGTAGGGAGTTCTTTGGGCTTCTTTATCAGCGGTGACTCGCAGCGCACCAATATTGTCGACCCAATTTTGGATGTCGACAGTTTCATTATTGCAACCTGAAATCCCTGAGAATAGAAAAAGACAATTAAACAATCC
The DNA here is from genome assembly GCA_002387735.1 of Bacteriovoracaceae bacterium UBA4573. Taxonomy (GTDB): domain Bacteria; phylum Bdellovibrionota; class UBA1018; order UBA1018; family UBA923; genus UBA923. The sequence continues at coordinate 26,517 of DGKJ01000067.1, forward strand.
GAACGTTAGCCCGATGAGCTTTAGCTTTTTCATGCTCTTTTCCCCGCTTTCTTGGCTGGAGCGGCTTTATTTTTCTTAAGCTCCTCAATCGTTGCTGGCTTCATATTGTAGTCACCATGAAAAATTAGACGTTCAAGCTTGTTTTCATTACTTAAGAAGCGAAACTTAACTGCAAAAAAGGAAGTATCAGCTTGAATGTGGTTTCTTGAGGCTTCGATCAATTCAATGGCTTCAACGTTCTGACCTAGCTCTAGTCGTTCATAAAGCTGCACAATGGTCTCTTTAGTAAGCTCCTCTCGCTTCCTTAAGTTTGCGTAGTTTTCTAGATCGAGGTTGTAGTTGTTTACGAGAAGCTTCAATTGCCTTTTAAGCGTTTCCTCGATGCCTTTCTTCTGGATCTGCAAGCCCTCTTTTCTCGCTCCGATGATGCTTTTGGACGCGCCCTTGCCAAAACCTAAGCCGTCTTGAAGCGGAATATTATCAAAAACACCGCCAGCCACTCCGCGACTTACGGATGATGCGCCAAGAATCGACCAATTACCGGCTTCTTTTTTCACGTAATCGGCAGCAGTAATGAAGTGGCTGTACTGCCTAAGCTCCGGCGAAGAATCAAGAGTCCTAAACAAGAAATCGCCGTAATCGAGGGGCTCAAGCGTCGCAAAGTCGGGCATAGAAATAGATGCTGGTTTGATCTCTGTTTCAGCAGGAAATCCCATCATGTAGGAAAGCAAACTTTCCTCTTCATTGATGACGACTTCTAAAGAACGTTTGTCTTCCTGAAGTGCTAAAAGTCTAACTTCGATGTCGCGCGATGCACCTTGGTTAGCGCCGCCTAGAAGCTCGCGACTTTGAACGATTACAAGAAGGTCTTCCAGTTCTTTCGTGCTCTGCTCGATATGCTCCAACAACGACTGATCAAGAAGTAGGTGAATATAGAGCGACTTAGCCGTCATTACTTCGTTCGCCCAAAGCGCTCGATAGCCCTCTTGTTCGGCAAGATACAAGACCTTCGTCTGATCGAGCCTGAACCAGTTATTTGCTACTGCGAAAGGAGCTATGTCTTCTGCGACTAAGTCTATGACTGAAGTAGGATCAAAAACAACTTTTGCGATTCTCCAAAGGTTGAGCTTGGGGAGTAGATTGCCACGAGCTGCTTTAATGGCCTGCTTTGCCTCATAAACTCTAAGAGCATTTCCATAAATGAGATAATTCTCTGTACTGACTTTCTTAACCACGTCTTGCAGAGTGATTTTGATGGGCTCTTTTGCACCTGCTAAAGAACTCATCGACAATAAAGAAAGCAGTGCAATGTTGAAAATAAATAATGATTTACGCATTTGGCACATCCTTTACTTCTCGGTCTTTTTTACGAGGAATTCGTAAACTGTCGCATTGGTGGTTGGGTGCATTTCACCGCGAAGAGCTGCGACTTTGTCCGCACGTCCCATGCGAATAGAAGAAGCCAATACGACACTCTCTTGACCGTCAGTCCTAAGTGCCATTCCATTCTCCAGGTCTTGGACAACACCTTGATCCGCAATTTTCAGAGAATAAAAGTTTGGGCAGTTTTCAGACGCTATTGCAATTGTTCCAGATAGAATATCAGGTCGAACATTTTCGATACGACAGCCAACGGCGCTTAGCTTATTTGCAGTATTCCATTGAACGACTTGCGCATTGAAATAAAGATTATTCAGGTCAGAGGAAATCTCTTCGAGCTGTCTTGTTCGAGGTACAGCATATGGCGGTAGGCTTGATACAAGAGTAATCTTGATTTTGAACTTGCCTTCGTCCGTTTTAAGGACGCCTTCATAAGTCCCTTGAGCTGCTTGATAAAAACGATGCCTGGTCGACAGGTCATCTTCCATCTCTTTTGCTTTTTGCATCAGATTTGTGTTCTGTGCATTAAGCTCCGCGTTAGCTCCTGCCGTTCCTTCGATTTTAGCTTTTTCTTCTAAGCGTTCATTGCCGTCACAGCCACTCAATGCAATCAATGCTGCAAAGAGAGGTATTGCAAACTTCTTCATAGATAGCCCCTATATCAGTTTGTCTTGGCGCCATTACCATATGGCGCAACAGGACAGTTTTCATCTGGGGCTTCATGCCGCACCTAAATCTTTGTTTTTCATCCGGCTTTCAAAAATCACGTAAAGGTTTGGAAGTACGATAAGCGTCAGAAGTGTGGATGAAACAATGCCGCCGATAACCACCGATGCCAGTGGTTTTTGCACTTCCGCGCCAACACCTGTGGATAGCATCATGGGCAAGAACCCAAAGATATCCACAAGAGCTGTCATAAGAACCGGCCTCAACCGAATTAGAGCACCTTCTTTTACAAGTGCCTCTCCGCTAAGCCCCATTCTTTGCAGATCGTTGAAATAGTTTACGAGAACAACGCCGTTTAGAACGGCAATGCCGGAGAGAGCGATAAAACCGACTCCTGCCGAAATGCTAAAAGGAAGGCCATTTAAAATAAGTCCCAAAACTCCGCCAACCAACGCAAGTGGCACTCCAGAAAAGATAAGAGCCGTCTGGAAGACATTTTTAAACGCGGCATAAATCATCATAAGAACAAGAGCCAAAGCCAGTGGAGTTAAAACTAGGAGACGCGATCTCGCTTCTTGAAGATTTTTAAAATTGCCACCCCATTCTAAGTAATAGCCGGGCGGGAGCTTTACAGCCGCAGCAACCGCTTGCTGAGCTTCATTCACAAAGCTTTCCGTATCTCTACCGCGAGGGTTGATCATGACGGCTGCGCGTCTTTTCGATTGCTCGCGTGATACCGAGCTGTACGCTTCATCAAATTTAACCGTCGCAGCTTCAGAAAGTGGAATTGTTGCATTAGCCGCAATTCCAACCGGAAGACTTCGGATTGCATCAAGATCGGAGCGATCTTTCTCATTCAATCGAATAACCACAGGGAAACGTTTGATGCCGTCGTAGAGATAACCAACCTCTTCACCGCCAAGAGCAACACCAACCGTTTCAAGCACTTCGCGCGAGGAAACACCCAGTTTATGTAAAATGCCTTCTTTTGGAATGACTTTAAGAAGTGGCGAAGTGCCTTTAAGTTCCACTTCCACATCGCCTGCACCTTGAACTTTTTGAATCACGGCTGCAATTTGTTTTGTGACTTCAGAAAGCTTATCCATGTCGTCGCCGAAAACTTTGACCGAAATATCAGCTCTAGTGCCTTCAAGTAGCTCATTAAAGCGCATCTGAATGGGCTGGCTTAATAATTCTCTCTGGCCAGGAACTTCTGCTTGCAGTCTATCGACAATGGCTTGGGTGAGCTCTGCTTTGGTGCGCCTTTTGCCATCGATCTTTGGCCACTCCTCTTTTGGCTTTAGCATCACGTAAGTATCCGCAAGGTTCACACCCATGGGATCTGTTGCCACTTCCGAGGTTCCCAACCGTGAAAAGGCCACTTCAACTTCTGGAAACTCCATGATGATTTTTTCGGACTTCTCTTGAAGCGCGACAGATTGATCAATGCTGACGTTTACGGGTCTAACGAATTGCAAGGTTAAAGAGCCTTCGTTAAGTTGAGGCAGAAATTCTCCGCCAAGCGTTGCAAAGAGAACTGCACCAAGCGCTACGGCACCAAGACCCACTGCCACGACGCGTTTGCGGAATCGAAGAGAGAGAGCCAAAAATGGTTCATATACTTTCTTAACGATGCGAAGAAGCCAGGGCTCTTTCTCATCGACATTGCCTTTAAGAAGAAGACTTGCAAGTGCAGGAGCTGTGGTAAACGAGAGAATCAAAGCTGAGATGACCGCGATGCTAAAGGTTGCGGCCATGGGCTTGAACATTTTCCCTTCGATGCCGACAAGGGCAAAGATAGGAAGAAAAACAACAACGATGATGAGTTCACCGAAACCCGCTGCCGTTCTAATCTCAATTGCTGCGTCATAAACTGTCTTTTGAAGCTCTTCTTTAGTAAGTGACCGCTTAAGAGCGTGCGCTTTTTGATGAACCATGCGCACGCAGTTCTCAAGGACAATCACTGCGCCATCAACGATGATGCCAAAATCAAGCGCCCCAAGACTCATCAAGTTTCCTGAGATGTTGAACTTTTTCATGACAATAAAAGTCATAAGAAGACTAAGAGGAATAGTGACAGCGGTAATGAGGGCAGCTCTAACGTTTCCTACAAGGAGCAGAAGAATGACGATCACGAGTACTGCACCTGTGACCAAGTTGTGCTCAACCGTGCCAAGGGTTGCGTTTACAAGATCTGATCGGTCATAAACGGTCTCAATCGTATAGCCAGCAGGAAGTCCTTTTTTGATTTCCTCAATTCGCTCGGCTACTCGCGTAGAAACCGTGCGGCTGTTCTCTCCCATGAGCATGAACGCACTGCCAAGCACCGTTTCTTTTCCACGAACAAGGGCAGCGCCCGTTCTAAGTTCAGTGGCTAACGTGACATTTGCGACATCGCCAATCGTAAGTGTCCTAAAGGTTTCAAGCGACTTGATTGGGACAGCACGAATGTCTTCAATGTTCTTAAAAAGACCAACGCCTTGAACAAGAAACTGTTCAGCAGTCTGCTGGACGTAACCACCGCCGACGTTTTGATTCACGCGTTCAAGCGCTTCCATTAAGTCGCTAAAGTGCAACCCATACCGGGCTAGCTGCTGGGGATTAGGTTGAATATGATACTGCTTTTCAAAGCCACCGATGGTGTTAACTTCGGCAACACCTTTTACAGTAAGAAGCCGTGGCTTAATGAACCAGTCTTGAAGCGCTCGAAGCTCCATAAGCTGCTCCATGCGAGCCTTGGGATCTGTAGCTACTTTTTCTGCTTCAACAGCGTAATGATAAATTTCACCAAGGCCCGTGCTCACTGGACCAAGCTTAGGCTGCGCGTTTTTTGGAAGTTGACCCGCGATGCTTTGCAGGCGCTCTGAAATGAGCTGCCGCGCACGGTAAATATCGACATCATCCTCAAAGGCAACAGTAACGGATGAGATACCGAAGCGAGTGATAGAGCGAACCTGTTCAACGCCGGCAATACCGCTCATCGCGGTTTCAACCGGAAACGTAATATTGCGCTCGATTTCTTCAGGCGCTAAGCCGTCCACAGCCGTATTGACTTGGACTTGTACGTTAGTGATGTCGGGTACGGCGTCGATTGGAAGACTTTGAAAGCTAAGCCATCCAATGATTGCCACAACTGCCGTAAGCATCAAGACAGTGCCACGGTGATACACGGAAAAATGAATGACCTTGGCGATCAGGCCATCGTCATTGACTGGATGATGTACGCCGGGATGCTGATTATTAGTGTCCATGTCCATCTCCTGATCCGCCCCACGCTTCTAGCTCCGCCGTGCGAAGCAAGCCGACTCCATCAACGACAACATGGTCGCCAGGCTTCAGCTCGGAGGTTCTAACGATAGCTTCTGTTACAGATTTTTTTTCAACCTTCACTTCAACGAGTTTGTAGAGGCCATCTCTGAGTCTGTAGAAACCAACTTCATCTTGAAAATAGACAAGGCTTTTGGGCGAGATCTTGTGAGTGTTTTCTGAATTTACCGTTTCTGTGCGAATACCAATGGTCTTGACGGCTTTTTCTGATAGACGAATGCCGTTTTTCTTTGAGGCTTCCGTTATGGCTTTCCCTGGACCAACTCTGGAACTGCCCTCTTCTTCTTCGCCATGTTCGCCGTGCTCGTCTCCATGTTCATCTCCATGACCATGTTCGTCTTCTTTTTCTTCGCCATGATCCTTGTGCTCACCATGGGCATCATCTTTTTCTTGATGCCCATGCTCATCAGCATGTTCTTTGTTTTCTTTTTTTGACTCGTCATGCTTATGGCCGTGCTCATCGCCATTTGCCCTGACCGCAATTCCAAGCCCGAGAAGAGCTATGGCCATCATCGACATCGAAAGAAATTCTTTAAGCGTCATAGTCTTTCCTCAAATAGACGTCCCTCAAGCCTATAAATGCTGTAAAGCGCCTCGATTGCTGAAAGCTCTTGTTCGTTTTGGCTCTTGGTAAAATCCACCATCTGCCTGTGGGCTTCGATAACGAGCTGGCTGTTTATCATGCCCCGGTTAAATAGCCTTTCAAGGTCATGGTGCCTTCTTTCCATCTCAGCCGTCGAAACAGCACTCTTAAGGGCAACGACTGCATTTTTGTATTTTTGAAACAAAATTTCTCTTTCCGTGTTTAATCCTCTCTGTGCCGCTTGAAGCACGACTTCTGCACGATCAATTCCACGATAGGCAAATGCTCTGCCCCCACCATTGACTTGAAAGAGAGGGAGAGCAAAAGAAAGGTTTAGGCCGTAGGTTTGGTAGGTAAATGGACCCTGCGTTTGAGACTCAACGGTTGGACCAATCATGACATTGGGCCAGGACTCTGATTTAGCTAGCTCAAGTTCTGCTTCGGCAAGTTTTAATCCCACTTGCGGTGCCTTGATCGCTGAACCACGTAGTGGCCATGCTTTTTGAAGAGTGTCTGGCTCAACCCAGTCTTTCTTTTTCGGTGGAAGGAGATTTGTGCTAGGAGAAAAAGTCTGCCCTAATGCAAATGAAAGCTGTTTTAAAAGCGCAGTTTCTTCAGTGGAAAGCGCCGCTAATCGAAACTTGTAATCCCCTTCTGCCAATTGAAAAACACCGATTGAAACTTGTTGTTCTGGCGCAAGCTTTGGGCGGCTTTTGAAAAGCTTTTGAATCCGGGTGAATGTATCGAGCGCCTCATCAAGAACATGCAATTCAGCCTGAATTTGTCTGAGTCGGTAAAGAGTGGTCAGCGTACCAAGAAAGACCTCTTCTTTTTCCTTTAGGTAACTCGTCGCGATTGTTTCTCTTTCAGCAGCGGCCTTTTCAATTCGAGCACCGCGCTTTCCACCAAGTTCAATGGTATGCGAAAGATTTGCCTCTAAATTAACAACGGTATCGCCAAGAGTTTTTCCGGTAACAGCTTTTGTACTGAGTTCAGGATTGGGTCTTTGGCTTGCCACCGCATCAAGTTCGTCGCCTTGCGATAGAGCAGCGGCAGCTTGCCTCATTTCAGGGTGGTTCTTTAAAGCGCACTCGATGACGTCACGAGGTTTATTCAGCGTTCCGCATCCGGTCGCGGCCAGCTCATCGCTCCAGCCCAAAAGAGGCGTGATCATTGATGCGACAACTGACGTTAACAGCACCAATCTTAGTATTTTTTTATCTTCAATCCAAAGAGGTGTCACAAGACCTCACCTTAAATCACTTCTGTTTTTTGTTAGAAATAACTGAGCCCTAAAGAACGCAAGTTCGCCCAAAGGCGAAAACTTAGGCCCGAGGTGGTTTGATGGGGGCTGAAGGAAGAATGCTTTGAAGAGTGGAATTGCGGCCAAGAATAGAGGCAAGAATAAAACTCGGAGCAAAAAGAGAAAAAGAACTTACTGTTGCAACAAACTGGCAATGCCCGACATGACAATGATGAGTGGCTGAATGGCCTTCATGTGTACAATCACTACGGTCGCAATCGGTTGCAGTATTATGTGCACTAACCACGTTGCTCTTTTCGTCAGTAGAAAAACTAACGCACGTATTCCCACCATAAGTCTCAGAAAAGAACTCGGAAACATCAGCGTTTGCTGCGTTTACCAAGGAGACGACTAACAGTAAGGATGCAATAAAGAGCTTCACCATAGTTTATTTCGATTCTTCTAGTATATCAGTCGTTTCGGTTTTGCAAATCCCACTAAATTTACAGTAAAAAAATAGCCGAGGGAGAAGCTATGAAAATCGCTTCTCCCTCGGGTTAGACGACTAACCAATACTAGCGTTCACCCATCCCTACATGGTGAAACACTGGTCTTCTAACTCTCACTTCTTCTTTATCTTTGTTTGTTTCCATTTCTTGGTCGGAAGATTCTTCCTCATTGGCTTTCTTACTCTCATCACTGCTCAAAGCTCGGCCAGAAGTTTCAGACCATTCCTTTTTCTCAATACTCTCTGGATCATTTGCAGCCTGCGCCACCATCCAACGGCGAGAAAACTGAGGTCCTTCGCTTTCACGCATAGCAAAAGCAGGCACTGAAGAAAGCAGACTCAAAGCAACCAAAGTAAGTAAACGTGTTTTCATAAAATTCATCTCCAATTTTTACGTAAGTCATTGTATTTAAGATTCTTGTTAAAACGATTCGATCAGAACTATTAGGAAATGAAGTTTCAGATGAGGAAATGAGCGAGCTGTTTGTATAGCGGAATTCCATTTCCTGAAAACGGCAACTGGTTAGGAATTGGATTCTTGACGTACGAGTTTGCCAGTCCGACAAAGTTAGACTTAAAGATCGACGCCGAAATAAGTGATCCGAGGTCAAAATTAGAGCTGCGTACTCTTTCGCCCTCCGGTAGGGGCTTTTGATGGCGAATGCAATGCTCAGAGTGTCCTTGTTCTGCTTGAGCTACGAAGTGAATTTGAGATCCAAGGCGCGATAGGTTGCAGGCCTTTTCTTGCGCTGAAGCAAAAATGCCGAACAGAAGTACTGTAAGACCGAGAAGCGTTCCTAGTCGGTACATGCGTTGTTTAATTTTGTTCTGCATTCGCAGAATGTTTTTGTCCTTCACAGCAAGGAATACGTTGCGAATCATATTGTTGTGACAAGTCAGAATATTTTTCTGGCAATTAAAAATACTCCTTTTATATCAGTCACTTGTGGTCCAGTGCTATCACAAGTAGTGGGACACGCTCTATCTTAATCGAAAATGATGCCCGTTGTTTTTCAGTCGAGTTCCTGTTTCTTCCTGTCACAAATACTCTCTGTGAATCGTATTTAGCCGTATAACCTCAATAGAAAGGAAAAAAATGAATATCACGAAGGCACTCTTGATCGGAGCAATGGTTAGTATGGCCGGACTAGCAGGTTGCGCTACCACTCATGAAAACGTTGCAGAACACCATCACCATGAAGATAAGGCGAAGTTCGACGGTAAATGCGCCTATAGTGTTGCGAACGGAAAATACGACATCGCGGGAAAGCCAGATTATAGGCTCGTACACAATGGCGTTACATACTATTTCTCAAACGAAGATGCGAAGAACAAGTTCAAGGAACATGTTGATGAAAGCGTCAAAAGAGCCAATCGAGCTTGGGAAGGCGGAGGAAAACTCGGTAGGTAGTGTATGGGGCCATTTCGACAACCCTTCGCACGTCTAAGAAAGGGTTGTCGAGTCGGTTTTGGGCCGGAATGATTGGCTTCCGAGGCGGCGCCATAAACTGGAGCTTCGTTCGTTTGCCATCGCAAGAACTACCTGATATTTGTCTTGCTATCTTAAGGGGGAACATAATGAGAAAACTACTTCTTGTCAGTTTAGTTTTTGGATCACTGAATGCATTCGCCGATCAGCAGATATCACTCCAAGTGATGATACGAGCTAGTTCACCGCAAGAGGGTTATGTCATTTTGAACGAAGTAGAACCGGGATCTCTCCAGGCACTCATTCAAACCCTAGCGCCTCAAGCTAATGGCAAGTTGAAAATCAAGAGCAAATCCCGGGATATTTCAATCTCTTGTTTTGCGGAAGCCAACCTGTCTTCATGCGCAGTAAAGGTCGTGCAATCTTCCAACCTAACTGTAGGGAAGGAGGGGTTTGCCTCGATGAACCTCAGAGTTGATGACTTTAGTGGCCTTAAGGTTTTACAAAACAATCCGAATCTCACGATTCCATTCTCTGTGGAAAACAAGTGGGGCCAGCGATTCAACTTAGCAATAGGTGAGGGCAATTTTTCTATATCTGCTGTAAACAACTAGCAGATATCATTCCTGAAACTAGATTGTATGGCGGAAGTTGCATGAAAAAACAGTATGCCATCCTTGGCACACCGTGCCCGCCCAGTGGATTACGACGAATAATTGTTTATTTAGTTTTCAAAGATCAACCAGCCGTGTTCTGCCCACGTTCCACAGTTTCCAAAGCAGTGCTTTTCCGACACCTGCCTGATCCACGGCAAGCTCCAAATCTTGTAACTGTTGAGGTCAACCTGCGCGTTTGTCTCAGCAACCTAAAGTGCAAGTTAAGGGCTGTTTCATGCCAAAGTTTTTAATTTGCGAATTTTATTGGTTTAAGTCACGGATTCCCTTGCGAACCCCCTCTGGGGCGAATCGTTAACGTTGAAAAAAAACAACGCGACGTAGGATTTTCACCTCGTTTCTAATTGCTTCACCTTCGATCAAACAAAAAAGTTCTTTTAAATCAGAGGTCTGCCACTTCGGCACAAACCCCTGCCTTCTTGCACTTTTATATGGCGAGAGGAACGCGAAGGTCGCGCTTCTCGCAACCAAAACCGCAAGGAGGTTTTACAAAATGTGTCTTTATCAATGTCCTAGATGCGGCATGGGCAGTTATGAACGGCTAAAAACCCATTCTTACTGCTCTGAGTGCCTATACAGCCCGACCTATGATTTTGAATCTGAGGTCGGTGCCGATGACTTTCTTATCCCAGGCTGGGCTATCGAGGCGCTAATGCGCACGGAAAGGCCCGCAACGCCGGAAGAACTGATCTTGAAGAACGAAGGCGAGGTCATCCATGCGTCAGTGGCTTGATCTCGTTCGGCGCGGAGCAATCTGTGCTTTTCGATATCTCAAACAAAAGAGTGTTGAAGGCGCTGAAATCCATAACCACGCAATGACTCAAATCGACGATCGATACGCACGCAACTGGTATTTCATCCGAGGTGGCCTATGAACACCATGCTGCCGGAAAAATGCAGACATTGCTCGACGCACTACGCTCATCGCAATTTACTCACTGCGCTTGGTATCTCGATTGGATTTCATATTCTTTTGCTTTCACTGATTGCCTTCATGTTCGGCGAACAAGAACAAAAAATTCAGAAAGCTAAACCCAAAAGACGGGCAGCGATCACTTACATTGATCTCGGATCAATTGTTGTAACGCCAACGCCTAAATCGACGAAAAGCCCAGAGGTCGTTGCAACACCGACGGTAGGAACCAACCCAAATAACGTGAAAGGAGATTTAAATAAATGAAGCTCACGGTTTTTCTGATCGTTTTGATTTCACTGATTGCAGTTGGCTGCACAACGGTGCCTTCGTCCAAAGAACGACCAAGGCCGTTTCATCACCACTCAGGAATGTTGGAGAACAAGTCATGAAAGATATTCGTCTTAGCGACTTGAAGTCCGAGTTTCATGATTGGTGCGGTCTTCTTTCAGAAAATGAAATCGTGTCGAACCCATGTCTTGTTCGCGTCATTGAACGCATCGAGCGGATGCTTTGTGCGCAGGAAGAAGTTTCAACATGAATGTGGGCAGTGACATCGTAAATCTTGAGGGTGTTTCAGACGTTGCAATCTTTGCCGAGGCAGCTCTGCGCCTTAAACAGCTTTATCGCAGAGAGCATGGAATCAATCTTTGCTTTGGATCGTTTGAATTTGTTTTTGAGGACGGTCGATTCGACGGCATCGATGAGTGCCAAAGGTCGATCATCTATCAAGCTCCAAGGCGACTGACACTCGTGCCAACACCTTGAAAGGATAAATAGCCATGATCGTTCAATTGCAAAACGAATTTGATCGTCTCTTTAGGCTCGTCTCAAAAAATGAACGCAGGACGAATCTGCGTTTAAGGAAACGAACGGGGAGAATTCGCCAAATGCTAGTCGTACTGCGCGCAATCATGAAGCCGCAGACGAACAGCACGATTTTAAAAGAAAGCAGTAATTTATGAATAGCAGTACCAATGTTCAAAGTTCACCCACTCGGACTGTCCATGATGTTGTGACAGGAAGGAAAATTGACGGTGTCATTTTTAGACCGCTTACCGCCGGTCAAGCATATCTCGGTGCGGGCACCGAGTATTACGTGTTGCGACTTACGATGTTTCCGCGCACGCGATACTTCGTGAAACGTAACAAAGACTCGATGCTCACTTACACCGTGTATGCGAAGCGCTTTAGAGACGGAGACATCACGCAGTTTGATGAGCCAGTTGGTGCTGCGTACCTGAATCCCGAACTCAAATCGCATTTGGAGATCAAATTTCCGCTCTTGGGAAGAAGCGTATTCATGAATCTTTTCCCGTCGGAGGAGGTCTAACTTTTGAAATACTCAAAATATGTTGTCTTGCTCATTTTTATCGCTGCGGCGGTCGTGTTGCCCCAGCTTGGATACTGTAGCGTCGAATCAAGCCTTGCGGCTGTTCAATCAAAACTTGTCACCACGATTTTGCCGCTTGCTGCAATTTTAGGACTCGTCTTCGCTGGTCTTTCGTTCGTAGCAGGTTCCGCGAACGCCCGTAATCACCTCATTTTGGCGATTATCGGCGCAGTTGTCGGCTTCGGGGCACAAAGCCTTGTGGCTTTCATTCGCGGTCTTGTGAACTAACGGCTCGATCAAATTTGCTGTGGCGTTGGTGGATTTTAAATTCGCCAACGCCGCAAGAAAGGAGTGCATTTTGGCACTTAAAACTGTTCCTGTAAGTAAATGTTTGGATAAGAAGCTACTTTTGTTCGGCTTTGAAATTCCAGACTTGCTTGCGATTTTTCTGACTCTATCAATTTTGAATTTTTTGTTTGGCAACACGCCACTAAAGCTTGCTCTTGTGTGGCTACCGACCGCTGGCCTTGCTGCGGCTCTTCGCTATGGAAAGCGAGGCAAGCCAGACAATTACCTCGTCCACTGGCTGCGCTTTCAAATCAAGCCAGGAACGCTTTCAGCGTTTCATGAGCCGACGCTGTGGAATGCTCCGCCACGCCTTAATCGGAGGTGCGCATGAGTGCTATTCTTGCCGATAGGCTTCAAGTCTGGGGATTTGAGAAGGATCTTATTCTCTTTTCTGACGGCTCTTTAGGTTTTGGCCTAGAGCTTTCGCCACTGGATGTCTCCTGTTGGAGCGAAGATCGAATCAATGACATTACGGGTCGAATCATTCAGTTTCTAAACGGATTATCACCTGGGCTTGATCTTCAGTTCATTCAAGAGATTTCCGGTGGAAATGATTCGGTGATCGGTGCTCATACAGCTCTTTGCTCCGATTCGGCTACTGAGACGGCGCGCACGCTTACCGATACGCGCGTTCAACGCCTCAAAGAATTTGACGCCCAGGGGCTCATTCCAAGGCACACGCTGAAGCTCTTTGTACGGCAACCGTTATCGCGACCTTTGCTTGAAAAGCCGAAGCTGTTTTCAAAAACCGTTCTCTTTCCAAAGATCGCCGAACATGAGCTAGAGCGCGAACTTGGAAGACTTGAGCGGCTTCAGCGCGAGATCATTGATAGTTTCAATACGTTGCAACTATATGCAAAGCCTATCGGTGCCGATCGGCTCATGGATCTGATGTATTGGCAGTGGAACCCATCTCGGCCCATTGGGCGTGGGCATACCGATCCCGAGAATGTCAGGTCATCGCTTTTATTCACCGATGTCGCTAACGATGAAAAAGGCTTTTCGCTTGGCGATACGCATTTTCGTGTCGTTTCGCTAAAGCTTTTGCCCGAACAAACGTATTCTTCGATGGCAACCGTACTGCGCGAGCTGCCGTTTGATTCAAGGATTTTTCTTACGGTTCATGTGCCAGATCAGCAAAAAGAGATTGAGGCGCTTCAGATCCAGAGGCGCCTCGCGTTCTCGATGGCGCGAGGAAAACGAAACGGCGTTTCTGATATCGAGAGCGAAGCCAAGTTTCAGGATTTGGAAACCTTGCTTGCTGAGATGATCGCGCAGGGAGAAAAGGTTTTTCACGTTAGCTTCAACATTTTGCTGCGCTCAAAATCAGTTGACGACCTGGATACAAAGGTTGCGCAAACGCTGGCCAAAGTGCGTGAACTCTCGGCTGCTGAAGCAATGGAAGAAAGCCTAGCTGCATTTGAAATCTTTGCTGAGCTTTCGATTCCCAATGCCCGCGCCAAAGAACGCGCCAAGCGGATGAAAACCTCAACTCTTGCCGATTTGCTTCCCATTTATGGACCGTGGAGTGGTCATGCAAAGCCAAGCATTATGCTTCGATCACGAATGGGAAGCCTTGTAAGCTTTGACCCATTTTCACAAGACCTTACGAACTACAACCATGTGATTAGTGGCGGGTCAGGCAGTGGAAAAAGCTTTCTCACTAATATTTTGCTTCTCCAAACGCTCAAAGAGAGTCCCAAGGTTTTTATTGTCGATATCGGAGGTTCGTACAAAAAAATATCCGATAACCTCGACGGTCAATACATTCCGCTTGGCGTTAATACTGGTATGTCGATTAACCCGTTTGACCTTCCGCCGGGTGAAACGATTCCTGATAGCCATAAGATCAAATTTATTCTTGGACTAATTGAGAGCATGACCAAGGAAGAGGGAGATACTAGGCTCCCGCGTCTTGAGCGCGCGGAAATCGAAGAGGCAATTCAAAAAGTATACGAGCGAAGCCATAAGCCGCGCCTTTCTGTTTTGCGCGAAATCCTTCTTGAGCATCAAAACGTAGAAATTCGCCGTTTTGGTCGTATCTTGACGCCGTGGTGCGGAGATACGCCCTATGGCCGCTTTGTCGATCGTCCTACGACAATCGAGCTTCAGCGACCTATTGTCTCTTTTGACCTCAAAGGAATGGAAGCATACCCCGACCTTCAAGCCATTTGCCTTTTCATCATCACCGATTATATCTGGCGTGAGGTTCAAAAAGATCGAAGTGCTAAGAAATTTCTAGTCTTCGATGAGTGCTGGAAACTTTTAGAAAATGAAGCGGGATCGGCTTTTATCGCGGAAGTCTTTCGCACTTTCAGAAAATATTATGCATCAGCTATCGCGATTTCCCAGAACATCGATGACTTTGCCAAAAGTAAAGTTGCGGGCGCGATTCTCTCGAACTCATCTATCAAATGGATTCTTATGCAGCGCGGAGCCGATCAGGCGCGCCTTAAAGAAGTTTTGCAGCTCAATGATAGCGAGATGGCACTCGTTGCCTCTCTTCATCAGGAGCGTGGGCTTTATTCCGAGGCATTTCTTATGGCTGGTGACTACCGATCAGTTGTCGCCGTTGAGTCAACGCCTCTTGAATATTGGATTGCTACCACCGATCCACGCGATTTAGCCACGTTTGACGCAGCTCAAAAAGAACATCAGGTCAAGCCACCTCTAGAAATCCTTCTTGAGCTTGCCCGGAAATATCCACGGGGAGTTGTTTCTTCGGCAAAACAAGAGCCGGAGCAATCTCAAAAGCAGGCCGCATGAAAAAGAAATTCTTAGCTTTTATTCCCGTTATCCTCATGTGCTTTCCAACGCCAGCGCGCACGGACATGTTTGGTGGAGACATCATGGTTTTAACGCAAATTCTTATCAACGCTATTTCGCAGCTTAATCAGCTCCGCGCGATGGTAGAAGGGGGCAGAGATAGCTTAAACCTCGTAAAAGATATCAACAAAGGGATCAACGATTCTCTTCGTGCGTTGCAGTCGCTGAATCCCAATATTGATCCTGGCGTTTATCGAGACTGGAAAAATGTCGATGAAGTCATCGCAAGACTTCGCGAGGTGTATGGCATTATTGTGCCGTCAAGAGACGCACAAATCCAACGTGATACCGATGCCGGTGTTGCCGACGCGGTAACTCTCAATAACTCGATTTACGAGTACACAAAGCAGATCGACCAAATCGGTGAGCAAGTCAAAAGCTATAGCCACGCCGTATCTCCTGGCGGAGCGCAGAAATTAACCGCGCAAACTCTAGGCGTAATGCTCCATGTTTTGAACGCAGGTCTTCGCACACAGGCAACGGGTCTTAAGCTACAAGCGCAAGCCCTTGCCATACAAAATAAGAAAGACAAAGAATCAACCCGTCAAATGTTGACGACCACGGAAAATTTACGAACGGCAATGCAAAGGCAAGATAGCCGATTTTCAATTCCGAGGTTTTAAACGATGACAGACATAGGTTGGCTCTCTGCACAGGCACGGTCGATTCACGACCTGTTCTACGGACTTTTTTACGCTTTTGTTACAGCGCTTTTACTCATTGGAATTTTTGTTGAATACTTTAAGTGGCCGCTTGGCGGGATGCCGTCGTTTACAAGCCTTATTGGCCGAGTGTTCATCGCCGCATTGCTTTTGCATTCGTACCCAGAAGTCACGAATACGCTTGCCGATGTCACCGATGGACTATGCGCAAGGCTTGGCGACCTTAATCAGATTAAGGTCGTCTTAAAAGAGATGGGAGAAAAATGGCATGAGCAAAGCCCGAACTGGTGGCAAGGTGTCAGAGAAACCATTACGTGGATTCTCTCCTTTGCCACCTTTTTCCTGCTCTACTTCTCGGTGTTTGTCGCAGAGGCGTTGCTTTTATACACCTGGACCCTACTTTATGTGTTTTCGCCGCTTCTGATCGCGCTTTATGTGCTTCCGGTCACGGCGGGAGCAACCACCGCACTTTATCGATCTCTTATCGAAGCAAGCTGCTGGAAAATCGTGTGGTCGGTGATCTCGACGTTGGCTTGGAGTGCGGCGCTTAGCGATATCAATAAGCCTGGGCACGATATTAATTTTGTTACCGCGATTTGCCTAAATCTCATTCTGGCCGGATCACTTCTGACAACGCCGATGATCGTCCACGCGCTGGCGGGCTCCGGCATTTCGAGCATTGCAAAAACTGTGAGCAGTATCGCCGTTGGCGGCACTGCTATTGGACCAATGAAGCTTGTCGGTATGGCGTCAACCGTCGGAAAAGCCGCCTACGCCAAAACCATCACGCCGATGAGTAATCGGATTCGGGAAGCTTATTCACCAAATCGTTCAAATCAAAGGAAGTCTCATTCACCACCGAAAGGGGGGTAAATCATGAAATTTACTTATGCATGGGCTGACGTTTCTTCACAGAACGTTACCCTTAAAATCACTGTTCTCTGCCTCTCAATTTGCGTCATTGTTCTTGGGATCACTGCAACCAAGCTTGCGCTAAAAAATCCCATTGTAATTGAGCGCGCTTGTTATTCAAAGGCGCTCTCCCAGAGCACTGCGGAGCGAAGTGCAACTGAGATTGATGCATTCATAAAAGAAGCCATCTTGCAGCGTTTTAATTCGGACGCAAAGGTTACGCCTGGATTTTTCTCAACCGAAGAAGAGGCCGCGCGAAATCAGGAACAAAAAGAGTTCGCAAGCCGTTCGATGAGTCAAAAAGTCATCGTTAATTCAGTCAAAGTGACTGGCAACCAAGTAAGCGTTGATACCGACAGGCTTATTAGTGTTGGCCAGATTAGATCAGCTTTTTCATTTCCTCTCGTCGTAACGATAGCGACGGAGGCCAGGAGCGAAACAAATCCCTACGGGCTTTCGATCTTAAAGATCAGTCAGCCCAAGACAGAGGAGGCCAATGCGAAAAAATAAAGACGATGTCGACCTCGACTTTCTTTTTCTCGTTTTTATGACGCTCATTCTTGGACTTTTTATCTATCGTGATCTTGAAGCAAAAGACGTGCGCACTTTGCGCCTAAATCATCAAACAGTCGGACGAATCAAAATTACGCCGGGCAGAACTACAATTCTAAGCTTTCCATCGAAGCCCTCTAAAGTAGTTCTGGGAAGCCAAGGCATGTTTGCCGTTGAATACATTGAAAATGACATCGCTATAGCGGCACTTCGCCCATCGGCACGCTCAAACATCTTCGTGTATCTCGACGGTCGGCGCTTTGCATTTGATCTCGCAACGGTGTCGGCGGGTGGAGACGAAGTAATCTTTGTCCGCGATCAAGTGGATGCCCGAATGAAAGTGAACGTACCATGACTATTGAAAACAAAGTAGCACTTGCAAGTCGGGTTGGGCGGGCTCGTCAATGGGCCACAGGACTGTTCTATCGAAAAGAAGGACGAAAACTTACCGTTATCACAAGAACGCTTAGCATTTTTAGCGTCGTGGCTCTCTTGGTAATCTGCGTTGTTGTTATGATCTTTGGAAGCCCCGAAACAATTGGTCCAGAGCGGAAATCTGACATTTCCGCGCCACAAGAAGTCGTTCAAGCAGATCAAGTCAATGTGCCATCTTCGCACGATGCTGGGCAAACTTCCGACGGACGCCAGCGGCAAGCTCGAAATGGAAGCGCTTCGAGTAAGTACACTGCGCCTCAAGTCGTAAGGCGCAATGGTTCCGTTAAAATTCCACCAGGAACGATGGTTCGGGCCGTTCTCGTAAGCGGTGCTTCGGACGGACCAGTTCGCGCGGAGGTTAAAGAGTCCTTTAGCTTGCATGGCGAAACACTTATCGAAGACGGGACCGTTCTGTTGGGTGTTGGCCAATCAACTGATGAGCGCCTTTTTATTCGCTTCAGCCAAATGGTGTTTAAAGATGGCGGCTTTACCTCTATTCAGGCCCAAGCATGCGATCCAGAAGATAAAATTGCAGGCTTAAAAGGTTCCAAGGTTGGAACCCAAGCTTTCAAACTTGCCGCCAGCATTGGCTTGAACTTCGTTGGCGGTATGTCTCAAGCGTTTCAGGAATCAGATTTTCAAGGTGGCTTTGGCATTCGTAAGCCAAATGCACGCAATGCTCTTCTTAACGGAGCATCGACCGCCGCGTTGGAGCAATCCCAAGAAATGATGAACGACTACCGAAATAGGCCGCCAAAAATGGAAGTCGCAGCAGACATTCCGGTCTTCGTACTTTTTGAGGCAAACTGATGACTACACCAACTAATCCAAATAACAATATTGCAGCGCAAACGGCGGTGGCCGCCACTCGGATCGTGACGTTTTTTCAGAACGTCGTCATTAGCCCCATCTTTGAAATTTTTCATGGCATTCGAGCAAAAACACTCCCTTGGGCGCTTTGCTCTGCGTGGGGCTGTCTTATGGGCGTGTGCATTCTAAAATACTATGATCTCACCCCGTTTAAAATAATCGGCCTTACGAAGCTGTATCCGACGACATGGTATTGGAATCTTGCCTACCGAGTATGTCTGATTGGCAGCGGATTTTGGGTGTGGGGCGTAATCCAGACGGCAATGCGCCACGCTATGATGCGAAGACTCACCGAGGTTTTCGCGTCGGCAAATTTACGAAATCCATTAGGCGCATTTCCAGCGTTCGTTTTTGATCGCCCTGTGGATGAATACACGCGAAAACTTTGTGTTACGCGTGCGCTTCTTTCAAAAGAACAATTTGAAAAGGCCAAACCATCGCTTGAAGGAAGCTTGCAGGTCTACGTCGATGAGGTCCGAGAAGATCGCGTTGGCGGTACGGTGGATATTATCTATTCCCACTTTCCAATGCCAACGCGAACGGCGATCGACAATATTCATGGTGTTGGCCAGCTCAAGTTCGTCATTGGTAAAACAAGGGCCAAGCAACTGATCGCCAGTTTCAAAGACGTACCGCACCTTCTCATCGCTGGTCAGACTGGCGGCGGGAAGTCGACCTTTCTGCGTCAGCTC
Organism: Bacteriovoracaceae bacterium UBA4573; assembly: GCA_002387735.1. Taxonomy (GTDB): domain Bacteria; phylum Bdellovibrionota; class UBA1018; order UBA1018; family UBA923; genus UBA923. The sequence goes on from DGKJ01000067.1 coordinate 45,870, forward strand.
ATAACCACCACCTATCTCAACGATGGCAGCGCAGAATTTACATTGATTGATTTAAAGGGCGGGTTGGAGTTTCAACTTTTTGAAAACCTACCGCGCATTGAAGTGATTCCTGACATCGAAAAGGCCGTGGCGTCTCTTAAATATGTCGGAAGCCTTCTTTCGCAGCGAATGGAGCTTTTAAAAGCTAAGAAGTGCAAAGATATCGATGCTTACGCCGATCTTTTGAAGAAAGAGGAAAATCAAAAATCCGAAAACGGTGGCAATGCTCCTGCGGCTCCAAAGTTAAACCGGCACATCCTGATCGTCGATGAGGCTGCGGAAATGTTTCTTGCAGGAAACCACGCATCGATGGGCGAAATCCAAACCGCGCGCCGTGTTTTAAGCCAGATCGCAAGACAAGGGCGAAGCGTTGGCGTGCATCTCGTGGTTGCAACCCAACGTCCCGACGCCAAAGCGCTTGATCCACAGGTAAAAGCCAATCTTACTGGCGTACTTTGCTTTCAAATGGGTAACGACGCGTCGAGTATTTCTGTGCTTGGCAATGGCCGCGCTACCGATCTTCCGCCGATTCCTGGTCGCGCTATTTGGAAGAGTGGTGTTGATTTCGTTGAAGTGCAGACACCGTACCTTCCTACTGAAGAGGTCGACAAACTTCTTGAGGGAATAAGAGAAGAGCACAGCGCCAAATTACAGTCCTCAATGACGCATTTGGCTCAAGCAGATACAACCGCATCGAAAGGTGCTGCGGAAGAAGCTGAGAAACTGGCGGCAGCATGACAAAAAACATTAGCCTTTCGATGAATCGCGACATACCAATTCTTCAATTCTTGTGGCGCTGGAAACTATCAACTACTGCGGCACTTTCTTTAAAGTTCTTCCCCGATAAGTCTCCTATCACTGCTTACAAAAGGCTTTGGACACTGAAGCATCGCGGATTCATTCAGGTCAGAGCTGATAGTCAGTACCGAAAATTTGTCTGGATGTTAGACAAAAAAGGTTATGCTGCCATCAAAGAAACTCTTCCGGTTTTAAGATCAGACGGCTACCGATCGGAAAGTATTGGGCATGACCTTTTAGTGAATGCTGTTCATCTTGGTGAATGGCTCACCAATGCACCCACGGGGGTCGGGCTTTTTTCGGAGCAGCAGCTTCGCTCTTACCATTTTGATCACTATCCAGCGTGGGCTCCTAAGACCGATCTTCACCGCCCTGATGGGTACTGGAAAGTTCCTGCGGCCACAGGCAACTACGCGGTGGCGCTTGAAGTCGAACTTACGCCAAAACGAAATGTCCAATACGAGATTGTGGGAAGCTTTTATAGCCGTTATCCCGAAATTCTCCGCGCTCTTTGGATTGTGCCGCGCCAATCTATGGCGACAAACATCCATGAGCAAATAGCGAAAGCTCTCAAAGGCAGTCCCTCAATCCACGACTTTGTAACGTTCGGACAGTTTCAATCCAAAGGTTGGAACGCACGAATTGAAGTTGGAATTGATCAAGGAAAAACGATTGCAAATATCCTCGGCAATCGACTGGAACATTCATCGAAACATGTTTCGACCAATGTTCTTTTGGACACAAGAAAAACTCCTCACAGATCAAAGGCTTCGGCGCCATTCGCGCCAGGCGATTTTTCTGATCGACTAGGGTCTAACCCTAGTTCGTCTCCCTCACAGAAAGGAGGCCATACTTTATGACCAAATCTCTCATCGTCCTTATCAGTACAGCGCTGACCATGTCAGGCTGTGCCACACTTAAACCAAGCACTGTAATAGGTGCAAGTATCGGAGCTACTGTTGGCAGTCTCGCAGGAGCCGCGATTGGCTCACCAGAGCACGCCGTTCGCGGAGCATTCATTGGTGCCACGTCAGGCGCTGCGATCGGCGGATTCACGGGATATCTTATTGGCAAATCTTCGGAGACGAAGATTGATCCCAAGAACATGAACGTTGTTAACGACAAGTCGGGGATGCCCGCAATTACTCGTCCTGACGTGAACTGCGTTGAGATTCCTGACAAGATCGAGGACAACGGGCGGCGATTCATCAAGCGCCACGTTTCCTGCACCATTGACCGAGGTAGCGTATGGACAATGGAATAGAGCCTATCAAAAAGCGTCGCGTGAATCCTGAGCGAATCACGGTAGCAAAAGAATCGCTTTCTCGTCTTTCTGATTGGATTGAACAGATTGCAACGGAAGTTAAGGGGATTAAATTGAACCGTAATGATCTTGTGAATTGGCTCATCCAGAATCATGCGAGCACGCTGTCCGCAGATGAGGTCAAAGAAGTTGAACGGCATTTCTTTGATGAAGTGAAATTCGCAGAATGGGCGCTAAAAGAACTAAAAGCGGCAAAAGCTCGGGGCGAGACGACGAGTCTTTCAGAAATTCTGAACGTGAAGGCCGAGGAGCCGAAGAGGAAAAGAAGAAGTAAAAGGACGGTGGAGCAGCTTAATGCTGCTCCTTCTTCCGAAAAATTAAATGACTAGGTTACGCTGGGAATCAAAGGCACAGCCTGAACTTGTTGATATCACTGTCGACGGCAAGCGGCATAAGCAAATGGTTGCTGAGATCGCCGAAATTTTGTATGAATACTTTGCTAGTTCCTCGGTATCTCGGAATCTAAATAGTGATTCCGCCACTGTGCCCGGTAGTCCGAATCACTCTTTTGAAAAAAGGAGATCGGCTACACATGGCTAAAAAACCTATTCAGCAAATTAAAACAGGACATAAGATCGCGCTCTATATTCGTGTTTCTACGGAAGAGCAGGCGGAAAACCCAGAAGGCTCGATTAAGAGCCAGGAACAACGTCTGCGAAACCACGTTCATTTCCGAAACATGGACGGTAATTTTGGCGAAGTAGTGGCGGTTTATATAGACCGTGCGAAGTCGGGCAAAGATACCAATAGATCAGAACTTCAAAAGATGTTGGCGGCTATTCGTCGTAAAGAGATCACGCTTGTCATGGTCACGGAGCTGTCGCGATTATCCCGTTCAATCAAGGATTTTTGCGAAATTTGGGAAATGATGCGTGCCAACGACTGCGAATTTCAGAGTATGCGTGAGCAGTTTGATACAACTACGGCTGCGGGTGAAATGGTGCTCTATTCGATTGCAAACATCGCGCAGTTTGAACGACGCCAAGTGTCTGAAAGAGTAACCGCGAATCTTAATGCTAGGTCCGCTCGCGGGCTCTATAACGGCGGTCCTGTTCCCGTTGGCTATAAGCTCATCGCGGATAAAGCAGGCTACCTTGCTGTCGATGATGAGCAGGCCAAAATCGTTCGTATGGCGTTCGCAGAGTTCCTAAAGAAAAAGTCCCTAACGGAAGCAGCAAAGTCGTTGAATCGGCTGGGGCTACGCATTAAGCGGCAAACTCAGGGCGGCGGTCGTAGCTCAAGGCTAGGCCATTTTACGTTCGGTAATTTGCATAAAATCCTCACCAGTAAGGCTTATATCGGAATTCGGACCTACCAAACCAAGGCGGGAGTACAAGAAGTTCGCGCTGTGTGGGAGCCAATAATTAACGAAGATACGTTTAAAGAGGTTCAACTTCTGCTGAAAAAGAACCATTCAAGGACGAAACTCAGCTACCCCAACCGATACCCGTTCCTGACGGCGTATATTACGACCTGTGCAACGTGCGGAGATCACCTAACAGGAAAGTCGGCCCATGGTTTGGGCGGTAAAATTCCGTACTATGAACACGGTTGGTCGACCAAAAGACAAGGGTGCCTTGTCAAGAAGGTCTTCGACTGTAATCCTAACCGCGTGCTTGCAAAGAAGCTTGAACCCGCAGTTTGGGAGCAAGTCGAAAGGCTTTTAGCCAATCCTATTTTTGCAGAAGACTTGATAGCCGAAGCTCAGTCCTTGCATCAGAAAAAGACGCAGAATAGCGAGATTAAACGAATCAAAGAACGTATCCAGGGAATCAACAGTCACTTGGAAGCATTGGCTGAACGGCTAGCGCAACTGCCGAAATCTGTATCGGCGGCGCATATCTTCAAAACAATGGAAAAGTTGGAAGCGCAAAAGATTGAAGAGACGGCGCGAATCAATGACCTGGGTGGCGAGAACGGCACTATCGAGCAACCCGTGGCGCTGTCGTCTTATAGAGAGTTTCTATGCGGCCTCAATAAGCTCGCTCAAGACCCCAAAGCAGGACCAGATAGGGCCAAGGTAGTCCAAAGCCTAATCCATAAGGTGGAAATCAAGCCAGATGGCTTTAGGCTGCATTTCTATGTGGGTGAGAATCACTTCTATCGGGAGCTGGCTTCGGCCAGCTCCCCCTTTTCAGGGGAGGGCTCGGGCCAGGCTAAAATTTTTAGGTTTCCTTGTTCGAAAAGCTTGACGAATGGTGGGAACAACAGGGATCGAACCTGTGACCTACGCCTTGTAAGGGCGCCGCTCTCCCAGCTGAGCTATGTTCCCACTTAAAAAACAACAGCCCCGGCGGTTAGCCAGGGCTGTGCTTTCTTAACTAACAATTCACCGTTTTGACAACCAAAAACAGCAGTCGCACCAGCGAGAAAACTAGTGCTGCGCTACCGGCTCGCTCGACCCATCGGGGGTCGGACGGCTGAGCAGTGGCGACGACGAAGACGAGCTCGGCACCACATCGTCGGCAATGGCCTTCTTTTTAAGGAAGTCCTCTGGAAACGGCATTTCGAGAGCAGCCCGTAAAACGTCGTCCGCGTGGTCGACCGGAATGATGGTCATTCCCTTGGTGATATCTTTGGGAATTTTTCTCAAGTCTGGCACGTTTTGCTTCGGTATTAAGACCGTATCGATGTTCCCGATTTTAGCGGCAAGAAGCTTCTCTTTTAGTCCGCCAATCTGAAGCACCCGACCCCGGAGCGTAATTTCCCCAGTCATAGCCACATTCTTTTTCACCGGAAACTTGGTCAATGCCGAGGCGATCGACGTTGCCATGGTGATTCCCGCGGAAGGGCCGTCTTTCGGAATCGCTCCTTCTGGAACGTGAATGTGAATGTCTAGTTTTTCTACGAAGTCTTTGTCGAGACCCAAGAGATCGCCTCTTGAGCGCACGTACGAAAAGGCAGCCTGAGCCGACTCCTGCATCACCTCACCCAATTTCCCAGTGATGGTGAGTTTGCCCTTACCCGGAAAGGTGGTGACTTCGATTTGCAGCATATCGCCACCGACTTCAGTCCAAGCCAAACCGTTCACCAGACCGATTTCGTTTTTCTCTTCGGCTACGGTGACGTTGTACTTCGGAGGCCCGAGGTATTTTTCGAGATCCTGCGCAGTAACCTTAACTAGTTTTTCGGCCTTCTTCTTTTGTTTGCGAGCCACTACCTGCCTTGCGACCTTTCGGCAGAGAGTATTCATAACCCGCTCGAGATTCCGAACTCCGGACTCCTTTACGTAGTAGCGAATCACACCTTCAATAGTCTTATCGCCGATTTCAATTTGTTTGGTCGACAAACCATTCTCGGTAATCGCTTTCGGTACTAAGTACTTGCGAGCAATGTTAAACTTCTCAATTTCGGTGTACCCAGAAATGTTGATCACTTCCATACGGTCGAGCAAAGGGCGAGGAATACTGTGCAATGAGTTCGCCGTCAGAATGAACATGACCTTTGAAAGATCATAGTCCACTTCAAGGTAGTGATCCCCGAAGTTGTGGTTCTGTTCGGGGTCGAGCACTTCGAGCAACGCACTCGATGGGTCGCCACGAAAATCCATCGACATTTTGTCGACTTCATCTAGCAAGAAAACTGGATTAATCGTTCCCGCTTTCTTCATCGACTGCACGACTTTACCGGGTAGTGCGCCGACATAGGTTCTTCGATGACCTCGAATTTCAGCTTCGTCACGCACCCCGCCCAAAGAACAGCGCACGAACTTGCGACCAAGCGCTTTGGAAATCGAGCGAGCGAGCGAGGTTTTTCCAACACCCGGAGGGCCCGCGAAACACAAGATCGAACCCTTGGCATTAGTGTTCAGCGAACGCACGGCTAGGTATTCAAGAATTCGTTCCTTAACCTCTTCGAGTCCGTAATGATCTTCCTCTAGAACCTTCTCGGCAAGCGTAAGATCGTTTTTGTCTTCGGTAGATTCGGACCATGGAATGGTTACGAGCCAGTCGATGTAGTTGCGCACAACGGTAGCCTCTGCCGACATCGGCGACATCATGCGAAGCTTTTTCATTTCGCGCATGGCCTTTTCAGTGCCCTCTTTGGACATTTTCTTGGCCTTTATCTGTTTTTCGAGATTGTTTAGCTCCGTTTTGAATTCGTCTTTTTCGCCAAGCTCTTTCTGGATCGCCTGCATCTGTTCGTTCAGATAGTATTCTTTTTGCGACTTCTCCATCTGCTTCTTTACGCGCGTTCGAATACGGCGCTCGACTTGGAGTATTTCGATCTCGCCTTGCATGAGCGAGAGCAACTTTTCCAGTCGTTTACCGGCGTCGGAAACTTCCAAAATCTCCTGTTTGTCTTCAATCTTAAGATTTAAGTGCGCCACAATGATGTCGGCCAAACGCGAAGGGTCTTCGACGGTCGACACACTCATGAGCATTTCTGGTGGAATTCGTTTATTAAGTTTCACGTACGTCTCAAAAACTGTTTTCAGAGAACGAACGAGCGCTTCAACTTCCACATTTTGGTCAATATGCTCTACAACCTCTTCGACCAGTACTTCCATGTAGCGGTCGTTTGGTACGTGATCCAAAATATGAGCACGGCGTTTGCCTTCGACAAGAACCTTTACGGTATTGTCTGGGAGCTTCAAAATCTGCAGAATCGACCCGATCGTTCCAACGTTATATATATCTGCCTCGTTGGGATTAACCGTACCGGCCTGTTTCTGCGCCACCAAAAATAAATCGAGTTTCTTGTTAACAGCCTCTTCCAACGCGTTTATGGATTTCTCGCGCCCTACGAAGAGCGGAACCACCATGTGCGGAAAAATAATGACATCTCTCAAAGGCAGGAGCGGAATTTGATGCCGAACCGGCTTCTTTTCTCCATCTTTTTTCGTCATATCGAGGCGACCAGGTCTTGCGCGGGGGAATTCCCGCCTGGGAACTGCTCCTTAATTTAACTTGATCATAGTGCCGGATCTGTGTCAAACGCTGCAATCCGCCAAACACTCAAAATCACTGATGATTGCGCAGTATTTGCCCAAGACTATGGCACGAATTTTGAGACCTTATCTCGACCGCGAAATATCTGCATGGAAACGTGTAAAAAAACCAGTGCAAAAAGACACCGGTCCCGAAACGAACTTTACATTTTTTTACTTTCGAGTTTCGAAACTAGGCCGACTCGGCCTTGCCACCGTCGGCCATCATCACAATTGGGCGTTCACCTTTTTCAATACAATTGCGTGTCACGATGACTTTCTTAACATCTGCTTTATTCGGAATGTCGTACATCACATCGAGCATGCAACTTTCCATTATTGCGCGCAATCCACGGGCTCCGGTATTTCGTTTTATCGCCTCGCGTGCAATCGCTGAAATTGCTTCTTCTTCAAACTCCAATTCAACGCCGTCATACTGAAACAATTTTTGGTACTGTTTCGTCAGTGCGTTCTTTGGTTTTTTCAGAATTTCCACAAGAGCCGTTTCGTCTAACTCTTCGAGCGTGGCAACCACTGGTAGACGGCCAATAAATTCTGGGATCAAACCAAAACGCACCAAATCCTCTGGTTCAATTTTCGCGATAGTCGCAGACAATGTGTCGTTTTCTTTGCTTGAGATTTTTGCACCCAAACCAAGACTACGTTTACCCTGGCGTGAGGCAATGACTCGATCTACACCAACAAAAGCTCCACCGCAGATGAACAAGATGTTTGTAGTATCAACTTGAATGTACTCTTGTTGAGGGTGTTTTCGTCCACCTTTTGGAGGCACCGAAGCAATAGTTCCTTCTAGAATTTTCAACAGTGCCTGTTGAACTCCCTCACCACTAACATCACGCGTGATCGAGGGATTATCGCCCTTGCGCGCGATCTTATCGACCTCATCTACGTAAACGATACCCTTTTGGGCACGTTCCACGTTGAAATCACAGCTTTGCAGTAGGCTCAAAATAATGTTTTCAACATCTTCACCTACATAACCGGCCTCAGTAAGAGTCGTGGCGTCAGCCATCGCAAAAGGAACATTCAACAAACGCGCCAGTGTTTGGGCCAGCAGTGTTTTGCCGGAGCCGGTCGGACCAATCAACAAAATGTTGGACTTCGACAATTCGACTGCGTCTTTATCGCGCGAAGTAGGCTTGTGCTGAATACGTTTGTAGTGGTTGTAAACTGCTACAGAAAGTATCTTTTTTGCGCGCTCTTGCCCGATTACGTATTCGTCAAGTACCGTTTTGATTTCGTTTGGTTTCGGAATCCGCTCGGTCGTAGTTTTCGCAGCCTCTTTTTGACCTTCTTCAGCGATGATGTCGTTACAGAGCTCAATACACTCGTCGCAAATATAAACAGTTGGTCCTGCGATTAGTTTTTTTACTTCTCTTTGATTTTTCCCACAAAAAGAGCAGCAGAGATTACCAAACCCGTCACCCAGTTTCTTTTCCATGGTTCTCCTTAAACACTTTCCCGATTGGTAATTACACGGTCGATTAAGCCATACTTCATGGCTTCTTCGGAGGACATGTAATTATCGCGCTCAGTGTCAATTTGAATTTGATCTGTTTTCTGAGCCGTATGCCGCGAATAAATTTCATTGAGACGAGCCCGCAAATAAAGAATTTCCTTAGCTTGAATCTCGATATCGGTTGCCTGCCCTCGGGCACCACCCAGTGGCTGGTGAATCATGATACGGCTATGAGGTAGCGAGTAGCGCTTACCTTTTGCGCCCGCGCAAAGGAGCAAAGATCCCATGCTCGCTGCCATTCCCAAACAATAGGTCGAAAC
>DGKJ01000046.1:0-16060 GCA_002387735.1 Bacteriovoracaceae bacterium UBA4573
TTTTAGTGGATCGCAATGGGAGTTAAGACCGGCCTCGTAGTCTTGGTCATGCTTCAGGTTGTGCCGATCATGGTTTGGATCGAAAGACGCGGATCGGCTTTGATGCAAAATCGACTCGGACCAAACCGAGTTGGTCCCCTGGGTCTATTACAGTCGCTCGCCGACGTGGTGAAGTTTCTTTTTAAAGAGGATTTTGTTCCTAAACACGTCAACAAATTTTATTATTTGTTGGCGCCTGCGATTTTGTTGATTCCTGCGTTTATGACGTTCGCAGTCGTGCCGTTTGGCGGTTCAATTCAAATTGGTGATCGCCTCGTACATTTGCAAATAGCTGATCTCAACGTCGGAATTATTTATATTCTTTCGATCGCTTCGTTGGGTGTCTACGGCATTATAATGGCTGGCTGGTCTTCAAATAATAAATATTCCCTTTTAGGCAGCCTACGCAGTTCGGCACAAATGATTAGTTATGAGTTGCCATTGGGTTTAAGTTTAGTCGGCGTACTCATGGTTTTCGAGTCCGTAAATTTGCGGGAAATCGCTGCAGCTCAGGCGACCCCATGGTTGTTTGGACTACCGAAGTGGGGCATTTTTGTTCAGCCCGTTGGATTTCTTATTTTTATGACAGCTTCTTTCGCAGAGACCAACCGACTCCCGTTCGATTTACCCGAGGGTGAAAGTGAAATCGTTGCGGGCTACCACCTAGAATACGGAAGCATGAAATTTGCTCTATTCTTCATGGCGGAATACATGAACATGGTCACCGCTTCGGCTCTTATGAGCACCCTCTATTTTGGTGGCTACCAAATGCTTCCGGGGATGTCCTATTTGGTCGGACCTCTTGCATCGTTTATTGGATCGTTTGATTTTAGCTTTTTATCATTGGTAACGCCCACGGACTGCGCTCGAGTACTTCTCGAGGTGGCTTCTTTCACAGCAAAAGTTGGCTTCTTCATGTGGTTCTTTGTTTGGGTACGGTGGACGTTGCCTCGGTTTCGCTTTGACCAGTTGATGGATATTGGATGGAAGGTATTGCTTCCTTTGTCGCTGGCGAATGTGGCTGTTTCCGCTTTGTTAATTTATTTTGGTGTTATTTGAGGACATATTTATATGTTGGTTAAACCCAAAACGGGCCTTTTAAATAAATTCTACTTTTTTGAGATCACGACAGGCCTGTGGATCACGATGAAGAATTTTTTCTTCGGAAAAAAAGTTACGATTCAATATCCGGAAGAAAAGCGGAATTATTCGAAACGTTTTCGCGGTCTTCACTATATTAAAACTGTTAATGGGGTGGAGAATTGTACCGCTTGCATGTTGTGCCCTACGGTTTGCCCGGCAGAGTGTATTCACATCGAAGCCGGTGAACGTCCCGACAAAGAAAAGTATCCAGTAATATTTGATATCGATATTTTACGATGCTGTTATTGCGGTTTTTGTGAAGAGGCTTGTCCAAAGGACGCCATTAAACTTAGCACGATTTACGAAATGGCAGAGCATCATAGAGAGAAGGGCGTTTACACCAAAGCTTCTCTATTAGTTCAGCGGGGTGAGAAATAATGGCCGCGACCGACGTATTCTTTTATATATTTTCTGCCATTGGGCTTTTGTTCGCCTTGAAGGTTGTAATGGGTAAAAATCCCATTAGTTCAGCCTTTAGCTTGGTGCTGGTCTTTTTTTGTATGGCGGCCAATTTCGTATTGTTAGAGGCTCATTTTATCGCCGCAATGCAAATTTTGGTCTACGCCGGCGCGCTCATGGTTCTTTTTGTCTTCGTGATTATGTTGTTAAACGCCGACGTTAAATCGCTGGATGTCGGAAAAAAACCTTTGCACTACGCATTGGGGGGCGCCGTTTGCCTCGCCTTGATGGCCTTGGTGGTTTACGCGTTAGTCAACGGAACGTCTTTTTCCGAAAAAGCCGGTCTTTCTGCGGAAAAAATCGATTCAATAGGTGGGAACGCCCAGGTCGTGTCGTTAATGATGTTTTCTGATTATATACTGCCGTTCGAGCTCGCCTCAATATTGTTGCTCGTTGGCATAGTTGGCTCGGTGGCGCTTGCAAAACGCCGCACCGAATAGGGAGTGTAGACTGTGACGACGACAAGCACTTTATTAGTAGCAAGTGGGTTCTTTTTTATCGGGCTTTTCGGAGTTCTTGTAAGAAGAAACATTCTAATAGTTTTAATGTCCATTGAGCTAATGCTGAATGCCGTGAACCTTACCTTTGCTGCCTTTTCGAGAGAGCTCGAACAGGCGGCCGGTCAGATGGCGGTATTTTTTGTGATTACAGTTGCTGCGGCAGAGTCGGCCGTTGGGCTAGGCCTTTTGATCACACTTTTTAGAAATCTTAAGACCGTGAATACGGACCAAATTCAGGCGTTGAAGGAGTAAACGATGTTGGCGTTGATCTTAGCATTGCCGTTGGTAGGGTTTCTAATTAACGGCGTTTTTGGTCGGCGGTTTTCTGCGAAGATAGCTGGCTCAATCGCTTCCGCAGCTATCCTTGGTGCCTTCGTAATTTCGGTATCAAAGTTTTTTGAGCTTTATTCAATGGATGAAAGCTCGAGAGTTATCGAACAGGTGGTGTTTCAATGGATCACTGTGGGAGATTTCTCTTTGCCTTTTGTTTTGAGGCTTGATCCGCTTTCGTCGATCATGACCTTAGTTGTGACAGGGGTGGGATTTTTGATTCATGTTTATTCGATCGGATACATGGATCACGACCGCACTCCGCCAAAGTTTTTTGCTTATTTAAATTTATTCAGCTTCGCCATGCTTGCGCTCGTATTGGGCGGAAATTTACCAATCATGTTTTTAGGTTGGGAGGGCGTGGGTCTCTGTTCTTATCTTCTTATTGGCTATTGGTACGAAGACGATGCAAAGGCGTCAGCAGGGAAAAAAGCCTTCATCGTAAACCGAATTGGTGATTTAGGGTTTTTGGTCGGTATATTTACGTTATTTGGTCTTTTCGGAACTCTCGACTTTGTGGCGATAAAAGATGTTGCTGCCCAAAACGCGACTACAGTTTCTATTGCAACGTTAACCTTCGCCACTGTGTGTCTTTTTATAGGTGCCATGGGCAAGTCAGCTCAGTTTCCGCTCTATGTTTGGTTGCCCGATGCAATGGCGGGTCCGACTCCGGTCAGTGCGTTAATTCATGCTGCCACAATGGTAACCGCGGGCGTCTATATGATAGCACGCATGAACTTTCTCTTCGCGCTCTGCCCCACTACCCTAATGATTGTTAGTGGGGTCGGGGCATTTACCGCGCTTTTTGCTGCGACGATCGCACTCGCGCAAAATGACATTAAAAAGGTTCTCGCCTACTCGACTGTCAGCCAATTGGGCTACATGTTCATGGCGGTCGGGGTAGGTGCATATGTGGCGGGAGTGTTTCATTTAGTAACCCATGCCTTTTTTAAAGCGCTTTTATTTCTTGGCTCCGGCTCCGTGATTCACGGAATGCACGAAGAACAAGACATCATGAAAATGGGTGGGCTAAAAAAATACATGCCGAAAACATTTCTGACTTTTGCGATTGGTACTATCGCAATTGCAGGAATTCCCCCGTTTGCCGGATTTTTTAGCAAAGACGAAATTCTGTGGAATGCATTTTCCTCTCACCATGGATTAGCTGGAACTGCGCTCTGGGGCGTTGGTGCACTGACTGCCTTTTTAACAGCATTCTACATGACGCGCCTTACTTGTCTGACTTTTTTGGGCGCACCGCGGTTCGATGCTCATCACACCCATCCGCACGAATCCCCCAACGTTATGGTGGTTCCTCTTTTGATTTTGGCAGGGTTGTCGATGGTCGGAGGGTTCATTGGAATTCCTGGTCACTCTTGGCTTGCGCACTGGTTGACCCCGGTCGTTGGGCCGCATTCGGCAGCTCACGACTCTATGGAATATATTTTAATGGCGGTTTCGGTTCTTATTGCAGCCGCGGGTTGTGGCTTAGCGTACTTTATTTTTGTCGCCCGGCCTGAAATAGCTGCCAAAAGTGCGAAACAATTGGCCGCTATTCGTAAAGTCTTGTCGAATAAATACTACGTCGACGAAGCTTACGACGGGCTTTTTGTTGGTCCAATAAAAAAACTTTCAGTGGCGCTCTGGAAGCATTTCGATGTCAAAGTCATCGACGGTCTGGTGCTCGGCGTAGCTCGAGTGTCAAAAGCTGCCGGCGAAATAGCTCGTATTGCGCACACGGGAGAGTTGCAACTTTATGCAGTTGCGGTTGTTTTTGGTCTCATCGCCATCTTGGGGTACATGATCTATGGAATTAATCTCTAGTTCGATCGTTTCGCTGACGGTTTTTCTGCCGTTGATTTTCGGCCTTGTTCTCCTGGCGATGCCGGCAGATACCGAGGCAGGAAAAAAGCTTCTTAAAACAGCGGCGCTGGCTTTTTCGTTGGTGGTGTTTCTAGTCTCGTTAGGGCTCTATGGGCGATTTGACGCAAGTTACGTGGGCTTCCAGTTTGTAGAGTCCATTCCGTGGATCGAGTCTTTTGGAATATCTTACAGCGTCGGGGTCGACGGAATTAGTCTTTGGCTAATTATACTTACGACTTTTTTAACCCCAATTGTAATTCTCGGTTCTTGGACGGCCGTTGAAGACAAGTTGAAGACCTACTACTTCCTAATTCTGGCGCTTGAAACCGGAATGTTGGGTGCTTTCGTCGCATTAGACGTGATTCTCTTCTACGTTTTTTGGGAAGCAATGTTGATTCCGATGTATTTGTTAATCGGTGTCTGGGGTGGAAAAGATCGTATTTATGCTTCGATGAAGTTCTTTTTATACACGTTGGTCGGGTCTCTATTAATGTTGATCGCGATTTTCTACGTGATGAGCCAGTATAAGGCGCAGTTTGGCAATTATAGCTCTGCGATATTAGAGCTCTATAAAGTTAAAACCGCATTCGACGGATTCTGGAGCCCTCAAACGCTTCTGTTTCTTGCGTTTGCACTCGCATTTGCCATTAAGGTTCCGTTGTTTCCTTTGCATACCTGGCTGCCAGACGCTCACGTTCAGGCGCCCACTGCAGGTAGCGTTATTTTGGCTGGCGTCTTGTTAAAGCTCGGGGGATACGGATTTATCCGCTTTGCGTTTCCTATGTTTCCCCAGGCAGTTCAGTATACCGCGCCAGTGTTTATAGCTCTCGGTTCAATAGCCATTGTTTATGGCGCTTGGGTTGCGATGATTCAACCCGACATTAAGAAATTGGTCGCGTATTCGTCGGTAAGTCACATGGGTTACGTGATGATAGGTCTTTTTTCGTTAAACCATCTGGCGGTCGCTGGGTCAGTTTATCAAATGTTGAATCACGGCATATCTACTGGTGGATTATTTTTAATTGTCGGGATGATTTACGAGCGTCGTCACACTCGTGAAATATCGGAGTTTGGCGGCATCACCCGTATCATGCCAATTTTTGCTGTAATATTCATGATCGTTACCCTGTCTAGCGTGGCGCTGCCTGGCACAAACGGTTTTGTTGGAGAGTTTCTGATTTTGCTCGGCGTGTATCAAGTTCATAAAGTTTGGGCAATTGTAGCAGGAACCGGCGTGATTTTCGGCGCTGTTTACATGCTATGGATGTTTCAACGTGTAATGTTCGGGCCGATTCGAAACGAAGAAAACAAAAATTTAAAAGATCTTTCGCTGCGCGAAATAATCGTAATGGCACCAATCGTAGTTGCCATTTTCGTTATGGGAGTGTTTCCGAACATTTTCATTTCAAAAATGGACACCTCAATTAAGGCCTTTTTGGCCCAAATCAACGTGTGAGGCCCTATGGAAGAATTTATTAAGCCGCAAAATTTGAGTCTTAGTCCGCAACAGTTATCGGTACTGATGCCCTATCTGGTTGTGATGACGGGCGGACTGATCACGCTTTTACTCGGCGTTTTTCGAAAGGCGGTCAATATGACCGTGCCCGTTGCCGCGTTCTCGGTGCTTACGATGGTGCTTGCGGCCTATTCTTTATTTTTGGTTTGGGGTGAGCCGACTGTATCTCTTTTTAATGACATGATGGTGGTAGACAATTTTTCGAACCTGTTTAATTTAATTTTTATTGTTGCTACCGGTTTAGTCATCGTGGGGTCAAATCAATATTTAGTGCGCGAGGGAATTGAGCATTTTGAGTACTATTCTCTAATGCTTTTTTCCTGTTTAGGCATGATGTTTATGGCCTCAGCAAAAGATCTAATTGTGCTTTTTATCGCGCTCGAAATCATGTCGATTGCAGTGTACGTATTGGTTGGTTTTAAGCGGGCGGACACTCGATCAAACGAAGCAGCCTTAAAATATTTCATATTGGGTGGCCTCGCCTCCGCAATTTTGCTCTACGGAGTAGCGCTTCTTTATGGCGCTACCGGCAGTATGAATATTCAGGCATTGGCTGCAGCCGTTCAGGCTGGAGCCGCAAGTAATCTCTTATTCGTTCTCGGCGCGGCACTCGTAACAGGCGGGTTACTTTTTAAAGTTGCCACTGTACCATTTCACATGTGGATGCCCGATGTTTACCAGGGGGCGCCCACTACAGTCACCGCGTTTATGACAACCGGACTAAAGGCAGCGGCATTTGCGGCGTTTGTACGATTTTTTATGAATCTCGGATATGGCGCAGACTTGTCCAGCACACTCTATAGTGGCCTTTATAAGGTTCTATGGGTCAGCGCGATTGCCACTATGCTGATTGGTAACATAATTGCCTTAACCCAGAAAAACATCAAACGGATGTTGGCATATTCGTCGATTGCGCACACAGGTTACCTTATTGTGGCGATATTGTGTGGTGGGCGTTCCGAATACGGCTATTCGTCGGTATTGGTTTATATGGCAGGTTATGTAGTAATGAATATTGGGGCTTTTGCCGTCGTTGCAATGTTGTCCGAAAAGAACGACCGACACACCAATATCGAAGACTATGCGGGTCTCGGCTTCAAAAAACCTCTGACCGGTCTTGCTATGACCATATTCATGTTTTCGATGGCGGGAGTTCCGCCAACTGTTGGGTTTGCAGGAAAATATTTAATCTTTTTGTCGGCAGTTCAAGCTGGCGAGGTGTTGCTGGCCGTTTTGTCAGTGCTTTGCAGCGCAATTTCAGCCTACTATTACCTGAGAGTGATTGTATTCATGTATATGAAAGATCCTGTGCCGGGTCGGGCTATGAACCATACCCTTGCGCCCGCCTTTGTCATAGGAATATCGGCCGTAATTACAATGCAATTGGGATTGTTTCCCTCGGTTCTTATCGAAGCTGCTAAAAAAGCTGCTATGATGTTCTAGGTGGACACCAGAAAGTATAAAGTCCGATTACGAAGTGGCCGCGTACTGGGTCCCATGGGCCTCGACCGAATTTGTCTTTTTATATTGCGCGACAAAATCACCGGCCTAGAAGAAGCGCGTAGTTACCCAAAGGGTGATTGGAAAGACATTAACAAATTTCCCGAAATTGCGCGCATGCTTCTCGATAAGCTCGAAGGGCGACTCGAAGCGCCAAAAGTGACGGCGCCACCAGAAGAGCTCGATAACGAAATACGAATTGCACCCACGGAAGATCTTCCGGATTCAGTGGAACCACCAGGACCGCCGAAAACCGATGCTTCGTTTCATATTGAAATAAAAACACACACCGCTACGCCAATGGCCGAATCTTCTGTGCCGCGTACCAAGAGTGAAATCGAAGAACGTACGGTTGTAATGACGCCCAACGATGAAAAAACGGTCGTACAGCCACGTAATGAATTAGATGAAAAACAATCGTCGAAAGTTAATCAATTAGTTGAAGTAGAAGCCGTTCCCCAGGAAACTCCGTTTGGGCAATCGGTAGCGAATGAGCCCACCCAAATGATTCAGATAACCCCTACAACGGCGGGCCCCACGACCTATGCAAAAATTGAATTAGAAGGAAAGTCAGAGCAAACCGAAGGACTAAGCCTTCAAGGTCTACTAGCGAACAAGCGCAAGTTATCGTTCATTTTGATTGCTGGATTTTTAGTTCTTTTCATTCTTTTTGCCCCAGCCGAAAAAAAACCGGAAAAACAGATTCCATTTAAAGTTACCATGCCGGCGCCCAAAGAAAAATCCGATCCCCAGAAGAGTTCTCAGCTCTACGTGTCGGCGTTGAAGTTCTACAACGAAGACACGGTAGAAGGTTACAAGAAAGCGGCTGGCATTCTGCTTGAATCAGTTGCCAACGATTCAGACAATGTTAAAGCGTTATGCCTTTTGGCGAGCGCGTATATGCACCTCATTGATGTAGTAGATCGCGATGAGAATTACTTCAACGTCGTGACTCGCTTAATCGAATTGGAGCGGGCAAAAAATGTAAATTTACCCGAAACGGTAGTGGCCGACGTTGAGCTTTACCTTATTCTAGGGAACCCCGATGCGGCCATGAGCCGAATCGTGGAATTTACAAAGAATAGAACGTTTGGCGTAGAAATGTTCTATTATCTCGCCCTTAGTTTTTTTCACAAAGGGATGCATCCGGACGCTCTTAAGTATTTAAACAATATTGATCCGAAAGATTACTTTAGTCCCAGGATTCACTATCTTTATGGCCAAATTTATTATCACTCGCGACAGTTGGAAAATGCTGTCAGTTCGTTAGAATCCGCCATTCAGAAGAGCCCTAAACACATTAAAGCAAGAGTGCTTTTGGCCGACACTTATTTTAAAAAAGATTCCTATGAAAAAGTGGTCGAACACAGCAGTTTTGTTATTCAAAACAAAGCACTAGCTTCAAACGAAGAAGAAGCTCGAAGTTATTACCTAAGAGCTCGAAGCTACATACTTCTGAATAAACTCGTCGAGGCTCATTCCGACCTACAAAAAGCCCACAAACTTTCGCCGGATGATCAAGACATTCTACTCGAGTTTTACACTCTCAAAGCCCGAGTTGGCGAACAAGTGGGTGAAGCCGCAAGTCGTGCGCGAATGTTTAGTCAAATTGCAGTTGGGGAGCGAGCTTTAAGAGAGGGCCGTCTGAAAGACGCGAAAGTAGCGTTCCTTTCCGCGAGAAACATTCAGGGTGACGACCCTACCCCATTACTGCGTCTAGCCGAAGTTTTTAAACGTACCGGTGAAGCTGCCGAAGCAAGAGCAGCCTACGAAAAGGCCGTTAAGTTAGGGTCTTCTAGTCGCATAGATTTCTACCCCAAGTACATTCACGCCTTGGTGGACGCGTATGAATTTGAGGAAGCGCAACGTCAAATTGAAATTTTCAAAGGCCTGCGGCCCCCGACTTATGCGATCGATAAAATTTACGGGGATTTTTATTTGCGCCAAGAAAAATTGCGGGAAGCGCACGGTTACTACAAGCGCGCTTTAAGCGCCACAAATGTAGATTCAGGTGTTTACAACTCTTACGCGAAAATCATGTTTAAGACCGGCAGTTTTCGGGAGGCGGCTTTTTATTATGGTCTTGCCAGACGATTTGATCCATTTAACCCGGACGCTACCATTGGTATCGGTAAATCACTGGCAGAGCTAGAAGGCGTTGAACGGGGGGTGGGTTATTTGTCGAGCGAGCTCGCTACCAATCCCAACAAAGCAGCGCTGTTCAACGGAATAGCCGAAATATATGTGCGAAAAGGTGACTACGAAACCGCAGTTAAGTTCGCCAATAACGCGCTGGCCGTTGATCCAAAGTATGCGCAGTCACTCAAAACAAGAGGCGATGCGTTCGCCGCACAGGAGCGGTACAAAGAAGCACTCGAGGAATATCAACGATACGCCGATGCGGCGCCGCTAGACCCCAATGGCAACATTGAGCGCTACAAAATATTCATGCGACGTCTCAATTTAAAAGACGCAAAAGACGAAATTCAAAAGGTGATTAAAAACTATCCCCGATTCCCGGGCGCCTACTATATGTTGGGCGAACTGTTTCGGGAGGCTCAAAACTGGCAAGGAGCCCTGCAGGCCGCTGATCGAGAGATTCAAAATAACCCATTATTTGCCCCCGCCTATGTTCTCGGCGGGACCGTGTTTAATGCAAATCGGGAATACACCCGGGCACTTGAGTACCTCAACAAAGCCTTACGCGTAGACCCTAGTTACGTGCCGGCGTTGATTCAGGCTGGATTTGCAAATCAAATGTTGAAGACATATGCTGCCGCCAAGTCAATGTACGAGCGAGCTTTGGCGCAAGATCCGGGTAATCCGAAAATTCACAAACACCTAGGTGTTTTGTTGTTTGAGTTGGGCGACCGTGCAAAAGCAGCGGAATACTTAAAAAATTATATCGATTTATTTCCAGACGCCCCCGACCGTGCAGAGGTCGAGCGGAAGCTTCAGGGATTGTAGTATCGGGAGTCTCAGATGTTAGATGCCAGGTATTTTGGTGAAAAAATAGAAGATCTAGAAAAGGCCTTGGCGAAGCGCCACGCAGATCGCTCGTTGGTAGAACAAATTAAAACCAAAGCCGAAAGTCGGAAAAAAGCTATTTCAGAAGTCGAGCGACTTAAGGCCTATCGAAATCAAGCATCGCAAGAAATAGCTGCAGCAAAAAAATCCGGACAGAATGTCGACGCGAAGTTGGCCGAAATGAAGGGTGTAGCAGACCAGATCAAGGTTCTTGATTCTCAAGCTGCACAAATAGACGAAGATTTTAAGTCGTTGGCATTAGTTATGCCGAACATTCCCCACGCAAGCGTGCCAACCGGAAAGACCGCGGAAGATAATGTAAAAGCTCGCGAGTGGGGATCCCCTAAGAAATTTAATTTTCAGCCGAAAGATCATACGGACTTGGGTTCGGCACTCGGCATTTTAGACTTCGACCGAGCGGCGAAAATTACTGGCGCGAGATTCGCGTTACTAAAGGGAATCGGAGCAAAACTCGAACGAGCGCTTATGAATTTTATGCTCGACATTCATGTAAATGAACACGGTTACACTGAAACGTGGACGCCGCTGATGGTAAATCGCCAGGCCCTGGTGGGCACTGGTCAATTGCCAAAGTTTGAACAAGATCTTTTTAAAATCGAAGGGCAGGATTATTTTTTAATTCCCACCGCGGAAGTTCCAGTAACTAATATCTTTCGAGACGAAATATTAGACGGCAAAGATTTGCCACTTAAATTTACTGCATACACCCCTTGTTTTCGTAGTGAGGCCGGATCGTATGGAAAAGATACCCGCGGCCTTATTCGACAACATCAATTCGATAAAGTAGAAATCGTAAAATTTACTCACCCCGATACTAGCTACGACGAACACGAAAAGCTCGTGCGCGACGCGGAAGTCATTTTGCAAAGACTTGAATTACCCTATCGCGTAATGACGTTGTGCGGGGGAGATCTCGGCTTCGGCGCGGCGAAGTGCTACGATCTCGAGGTGTGGGTTCCGAGTCAGAACGCTTATCGCGAAATATCATCGTGTAGTAATTTTGAAGACTTTCAAGCCCGGCGCGCCAATATTCGTTTTCGAGAGACACCGACCGATAAACCGCGCTTTGTGCATACGTTAAACGGTTCCGGTTTAGCTATCGGCCGCACGTGGCTGGCGATTTTAGAAAACTATCAACAAGAAGATGGCTCGATCATTGTGCCTAAGGCCCTCCAGTCGTACGTTGGAACTAATGTCTTGAAATCCTAAGCGCCCGGGGTTAAGGCACTGATTTCATAAAGTAAACGGAGAGGTGGGTGAGTGGTTGACGAGTGTTCCGCAAAGCGGAACCTTGTAATCGAGGCGAGCGGGACGCGAGCCCTACCCCTCGAAGCTGCGGAGTCGTAGGATGCGACGGAGCGAAACCGCCGTTGAAGTTTGAATTGTTCTTTAAGAGTTGAATAGTCAGTAAACGGAGAGGTGGGTGAGTGGTTGAAACCGCACGCCTCGAAAGCGTGTTTGCCTTAACGGGTAACGTGGGTTCGAATCCCACCCTCTCCGCCATATCCGCCGCAGGCGGTAGGGCGGTATCTAATATAAAAATTACGAAGAAATTTTTCACCCTTGGGTGGGAAGAGAAGCGCCGGAGCGAGCGGGTGCCCACGTCAGTGGGCAGCGAGTGAGGCGGGCCTGTCTGCTTAAGCGCGAATAGCGCGAAGACAGATAGGCGAATCCCACCCTCTCCGCCATATCCCAACTGACAAGCCTCAAAAAACCTCAAAGTATTTTTATGTCAGCCCTCGAACTTGATTTACAATCTTAGGATGCAGCTTAAAAAATCCAAACTCTTCGCAGTAGGGTTATTCCTTGTCTACTTTGTCCTTAGAATATTATTTGACGATCGATGGCGCGAAATATCGCCGTACTACTCTTATCTATTTGAGGCCGGAATTATTGGTGCGGCTATTTTCGTGTACCAAAAAAGAACCGCGTTCAAATGGCCGAACCTGCAGAATCTAGTCACGTTTGGTTGCGTCGCACTTGTCGCAGGATTTGGGGCCCACGATACGGCAGGGGTATTTGGAATATTAATCCCATTTAACCTTGAAGGCTTTGAAACGCTGTTTCTGTTATTAATACTAGCGCCAGTGCTTGAAGAACTTTTGTTTCGATTTGCGCTTTGGGAGCCGCTCGAATTGTTTACGAAGAGTGGTGTTGTAATCGTAGCGCTGACCACCTTGTTTTTTGTGAGTGGTCACCTGATGTCCTATTCCTACGTTCCAGACGAATTCAAGTCCTTTATTGTTTATCAAGCAATGTACGTGATTCTTCTCGGAATCGGCGCGGGCTTCGCGCGTCTAAAATACGGAATGCCAACAGCAATTCTAGTGCACTTCTTTTTTAATCTAGGATTTTTCGTGAGCGCAAAAATGTAACAATTTTACTGTTCAAACTCGTGTTCGGTCACCAGTCCGGTTTTGCGTTTAGTTTCTCTGCGCAACTGGCGATCGAGCAGGTTCACCAATTGGTCGTAATGTGACCACGGTTCGATTTCCGTTTCGATTTCATTCAGCACAGAATAATAAAGTTTAGGATTCGAAGAACAGCGCGCAGCCACACTCATGGCGCCGAAAAAAGAAGTGTTTAGTAAAAGAGTTAACCAGTGGTCTAGGAGTTCGTCGTTGCGTCTCACACTCTCCATGGTATCTGCGCAACTGTCGAGCAATGCTTTATAACCTTTTTTGAAGCGAATGACGGCCGCTTCGCCCTGAATCTCAAGCAGCGAAGGTGGGTTTAATTTCCCGACAAGCTCCGAAATGACCTCAATCGACCATTCAGAACCAAAGGGATAAAGCCCCTCTTCGTTTAAGTGTTCGGCAAACAAATCGAGCGCCTGTGGAGACGAGAAAATGTTTTGGTAATTGTTCAGCACGTCGTTTGAGCTGAGCTGATTTTCACCGCCGCCCATTTCCGAGCGTAAGGCTAAGTTGCGCACAACTTCGGTACTAATATAATGCACGCCAGCTACAAAAGCGTAAGTCACTGCGCGTAGCGCTTCTTTTTTTCGTCTAAAACTTGCCATAAGTGCGTGGATGACTAACACAGCGATAGCCAGCGCGTCCAGAAAATGGTAAAGTAACTCGGTCCGGTATATTGGGCCCACACTTTACGAATGTTACGAATATCATCAAAAAAGTTAGCCACTTACCTTGGCCCCGCCATATGGATGATCGGGGCCGCCGTTTTATTTTCGATCATGGGAGCGTTCGTTAAGGCTTCCCGTGACGTGCCTATCTGGGAAGTCGCGTTTTTTCGGGCCTTTATTAACGTGCTTTATTTTTTACCGTGGGCCCTCACCCACCCGGTCTGGCCGGAATTCAAAAAAGAACCATTTTATTTACTACTTCGTGGCTTTGCCGGCTTTGCTAGCGTTGTGATGTACTTTTACGCCATTCAGCACATCTCACTCGCCGACGGTACTATGCTCAACCATGCCTCCCCGGTTTTGGTTTTAGTGTTGTCCTGGTGGTTCTTGGGCGAAAGACTTTCAAAAAAAGCGCTGTTTTATGTGGTGTTGGCTTTTTTAGGCGTGCTCCTGGTCCTAAAACCGGGGTTTCGCATAAATAACTTGGCGGGATTCCTGGGGGTCTGTAGTGCCTTTACGGCAGCAATAGCCTACGTTGCCGTGAAAAAGGCCACTCGAAAAGTTAGCCCCGAGTACATAGTGTTCACCTTCGCGGTCGTGGGTACATTGGCCAGTGCGATACCCGCGTATAGGTCCTTTATTATGCCCACCGCGCTCCAGGGGGTGTACCTGTTGGGAGTAGGGATTTTTGCAACGCTTGCTCAAATTGCGATGACACGGGGGTATTCGCTACTCCCGGCATCGGTGGCAGCACCGATGCTGCTCATTACTGTGGTATTTTCAACACTTTGGGGATGGTTATTTTGGGGCGAACTGCCCGACGCTCTAAGTGCTCTGGGAGCGGTCTGTGTGGCGGTGGGCCTCACGCTTGCCTATCGTCATCGCACACGCTAGAACTGGAAATTCTCTATGGATTACAAATCAACGCTCAATTTACCACAAACCGAATTTCCCATGAAGGCTAGCCTCCCGCAGCGCGAGCCCGAACGCGTGGCGCACTGGGAAAGCCAAGCGACCTATAAAAAAATGATCGCCCACACGCGGTCAAAGCCCCTTTTCACGCTTCACGATGGCCCACCGTACGCCAATGGCAACATTCACTTGGGGCATACGCTCAATAAAGTTTTAAAAGACATCGTCATCAAATACCAAAACATGGCGGGCAAACACGCAGAGTTTATTCCGGGGTGGGACTGCCACGGGTTGCCGATCGAATTAGGGGTGGAAAAACAGCTTCGCGATAAGAAGATAGATAAGACTACTCTCTCACGCGTCAAGATTCGCGATCTCTGCAAAGAGTACGCACTCACCTACGTTGAGAAACAAAAAGAACAGTTCAAGCGACTTGGAATATTGTCCGACTGGGACGCGCCATACCTTACACTGGCCGACGACTACGTGGCCAACATTGTGCGGGAACTTGGGCGCATATCAAACGCCGGCAACTTGTATAAAGGAAACAAACCGGTGTATTGGTGCGCCTCTTGCGCCACCGCACTGGCCGAAGCTGAAATCGAATATCACGATCATACGAGCCCGTCTGTCTACGTGAAGTTTTTTCTACAGGCCACTTCTATCGAAAAGTGTTCGGCCATTGCGAAGCTAGTCAATGGCAAGCCGGTAGCCGCAGTTATTTGGACCACGACGCCTTGGACACTTCCGGCAAATCTAGGTATTTCAGCGCACCCAGATTTCGAATACGCATTAATAGACGTAGGAAATGAAGTCTGGATTATCGCCGAGGGATTGCGGGAAAAGTTTTTAACTGAAATCGAAAGAACCGAACCTGCAAAAGTTCTCGGAAAAATTAATGGTCGCCAATTAGAAAACTTGAAAGCCGATCATCCCTTTATGAAACGTAGTTCGCTTTTGATGGTAGGCGAACACGTTACGCTTGAAGCCGGTACTGGTCTCGTTCACACCGCGCCGGGACATGGTGTTGACGATTACAAGATTGGTTTGCGTTATGGACTAGAAGTCTTGGCTCCCGTCGATGCAAAGGGGGCCTACACTGCGGAAGTGCCAGACTATCAAGGAAAGAAAGTTTGGGAGTCAAACCCACTCATCATTGATCGGCTGAATTCGAGTGGTCATCTCATTCATCAAAAAAAAATAAAACACTCTTATCCGCATTGCTGGCGCTGTAGCAATCCGGTGTTATTTCGAGCGACCCCGCAGTGGTTCATTGGAATGGAGCGCACGAAACTTCGTGAGCGGGCGGTGCAAGAAATTCACAAGACAGAGTGGATTCCAGCGTGGGGCATAAATAGAATTTTGGGAATGGTCGAAGGGCGCCCAGACTGGTGTGTGTCTCGACAACGCGTTTGGGGCGTGCCGATCACCGTATTTTACTGTGAAAGCTGCGAAGATTCCGTACACAGTAAAGAGAGCTTTGATTTTGTTGCCGACGTCATTGATAAAAATGGTCCTAACGCCTGGTATGAATGGCCAGTAGAGAAGCTCTTAAAACCAGGAACTCGCTGCCAGTGTGGCAACTCCGACGCCGCCAAGTTTCGGAAAGAAACCGACATTCTCGATGTTTGGTTCGACTCGGGTGTAAGTCATGCCGCCGTACTC
>DGKJ01000046.1:16222-31939 GCA_002387735.1 Bacteriovoracaceae bacterium UBA4573
GTAAGTCATGCCGCCGTACTCGCAGCTCCAAAAAATAAATCGAAGGTAGAATGGCCCGCCGATCTATACCTTGAAGGCAGTGACCAACATCGCGGTTGGTTTCAAACCTCGCTCCTTACGGCGGTCGAAGCACGAGGCGCGGCCCCATTTAAGCGCGTATTAACTCATGGATTCGTAAACGATCGTGAAGGAAAGAAAATGTCGAAATCCAAGGGCAATGTAGTTGACCCGCTGGATTTTGTGTCAAAAAACGGAGCCGAAATTTTGCGGCTTTGGGTCGTGACTGAAGACTATCGCAATGACATTAATTTTTCGTCGGAGACAATCGATCGCATTTCGGAATCGTACCGAAAAATTAGAAACACCTTTCGGTATATTTTAGGAAACATCAATGATTTCGAATCGAGTATGCTTCCGAAGTCTGAGTCGGATTATTGTGATCTCGATCAGTGGGCGCTTGCACGCACCGAAAAATTTTTGGCGCGCGTAAAGGCCGCGTATGATTCATACGAATTTCACCAGGCCTACCATGCACTGGTAAATTTTTGCGCAACGGATCTGAGCGCGCTGTATTTTGATATTTTGAAAGATCGCCTGTACACGTCTGCAAAAAATTCGAAAGAACGCCGTTCGTCTCAATCGGCGCTTTATCGTATCGGGTTGGCTCTGGCTTCGAGTTTGGCGCCAATTTTGTCGTTTACCTCTGAAGAAGTGTGGGGGTATCTCAAGCAGACGGGGTCGGTATTCGAGTCTGATTTTCCAGTGTGGTCTGCTAGTTCGGAGCGCGAAAACATAGCCATGCGTGTCGAAAAGGCCCTCGAGCTTCGTGAGCCCATTAATAAAAAGTTAGAGAGTTTAAGAGCCGCCAAAGAAATTGGGCACTCTCTTGAGGCCTCTGTCGAAGTGAAGGCGCCGGATACTGTAGTTGCCCAAGTTGAACAAGTGCGCGAGGACCTTGCTCGAATGTTTATTGTGTCAAAAATTATTTTAAAACCTGGAAACTCCGAGGGAGTGGAGGTTTTAGCGAAAAAGGCTGACGGCGAAAAGTGCGCACGATGTTGGACGTATTCCCAGCACGTTGGCACGGACTCGAATCACCCACAACTTTGTGATCGATGTACAACGGCGGTGAAGGCATGAAACTCAAATATCTCATTCTACTCGCGGTGAGTGGAACCATTATTTCAATTGATCAATTGACCAAGCAGATTGTTGTTCAGCGGTTTTTATTAGGCGAAAGCGTCGAAGTGATTTCGGGATTTTTTAATTTGACCTATGTACACAACCCGGGTGCGGCATTCGGATTCCTCGCTCAGGCGCACTCTGGTTTTAGAGTTCCGTTTTTTATCGTTGTTCCGATGATTGCTCTAGCGATTATCGGATTTATTTTCAGAAAAGTGGACGATCGAGATCTTAAGTTGTCTGGCGCACTTTCGTTGGTAATTGGCGGCGCGGTCGGAAATTTAATAGATCGAGTCGCCTACAACTATGTAATCGATTTTTTAGATTTTCATTGGAATTATGCGATTCATTTTCCGGCTTTCAACGTTGCAGATATTGCCATAACGGTTGGAGTGGCCATCTTGATTATAGATATTTTCCAAAAGGAAAGCGCGCAGGCAAAAAATGTATCCAACGCTGCTTGAGGTCGCAGGCTTTCCAATTCACACCTACGGCGTATTAATCGCAATTGGATTCGTATTGTGTGTTTTTGTCGCAAAGCGCGAGGCACAGCGAACAGGTCTTCAAGCTGAAAAAATCGTAGACGCGGGTTTCTGGTCGCTTTTTGTTGGCATGATTGGGGCGCGATTACTCTATGTGATTACGCGCTGGGATTATTTTCGTCTTGTGCCTTTGGAGTCATTTTACGTCTGGGAGGGTGGACTTGTTTTCTACGGCGGTCCACTTTTTGTTATTCCATTTTTCTTTTGGTACGCTCGTCGCCACCAAATTCCGATTTTCAAACTCATGGACATAGGGGCTATTTCTTTGCCCCTCGCCCACGCTTTTGGGCGGCTCGGTTGTTTGTCCACTGGGTGTTGTTATGGACGTCCCACTAATAGCACCTGGGGAATTAAGCTGCATTCAGAACTTGTAGAGCCTTATCTTAGAGGGGTCAATTTGCATCCCACCCAACTCTACGAATCTGCTGCGTTGTTTTGTTTGACCGCGATTCTGTTCGTGCAGCATCGTAAAAAATCTTTTGACGGCCAAACAGCCTCTCTTTACCTAATTATTTATCCGGTGATTCGATTTATTGTAGAAACCTTTCGCGGAGACACGGTGCGGGGTTTTGTTTTTGGCGGTGCACTATCAACGTCGCAGTTTATTTCGATTTGGATTCTGTTCAGCGGAATATTGTCGTACGTTTATTTTCGGTCACGATCTCTAAAAAAAGCGGTCGCGTGATGCGTTGGGTTTTAGTCGCGTGCTTGCTGTTTTACTCCACGGTCTCCTCTGCTTCAGAAAATTTTTCGCGTATCGTGGTGCTCATGCCACATTTAGCGGAATCTCTTTTTAACTTCGGAATACTGGAAGAAATCGTTGGGGTTCCCGAGTTCACCACGGTGCCGGAATCTCAGAAAAAACGAATCAAATTTATTGGACCCTATCATCGAATTTCCATTGAAAGCGTATTGGCGCTCAGGCCAACCATTGTGTTGGCAAGCAAAGACGGAAATTTATTAAGCAACGTCGACGAATTAACAGCCCTAGGAATTAATGTTAAAACATTTGACCCCCGAACCCTTGGAGGGGTGGTCGCTACATTAGTATCTTTGCGCGAAATCGCCGATCAAGTGCGGCCCAAACTAAAGCTTCAAAATGAACGAAAATTATTAGATTTTAAGAAGCAATTAACTAAACTGCGCGGCTCATTACCTAACGCCCGAGTTTTTGTTCAAATTGGATTTGATCCGTTGGTGACGGTGTCCGATCGGAGTTTTCTCGGAGAGTTCATTCATCATTTAGGACTTGAAAATATTTATGCAAAGGAACTCGCTGCATATCCGCGGCCCGCAATTGAAGACGTTGTGTCTCGCCGGCCGGATATTATTTTGATCGTCAATCTAACGAATTCAGCTCAAGTCGGTGAAAAAAATCGCGCCGTATGGGCGAAGTTTAGATCTCTTCCAGGGGTAAGCAACGATCGAGTAATAATGTTAGCTGGTGATCGCATTGTAAAACCCGGGTTCGAAATGCTTCAGGGCGCAGGGGATCTGGTTACACAGTTAAAGAGGAATAATGGCAAATAGCGCCAAAATTATTGGGGTCCTGCTTTTGGCGTTGCTCGCCTTTGTCGTCGCAGTCTTGGTCGGGCCAGCCGAAATGACGTCTGAAATATTTTGGCAATTGCGGTTGCCGCGTGCGATCGGCGTGGCCAGCGTTGGCGCGGGACTCGCGGTAGCGGGCGTGCTCGTTCAGTCGAGTTTCGGGAACCCTTTGGCAGACCCGTTTACTGTCGGTATCGCCTCCGCCGCCGCTCTTGGAGCAGTAGTAGGCGCGGTGGTTTTTCGCGGAAGTTTTCTGGGTTTTGGACCCGGAGCAATGGCATTTGTATTTGCCTTAGGGTTTTCCTTCGTTATGACGGCATGGATGCGGCGTGGTATTCGTAGCGCCGCCGACATATTATTAGTGGGAGTCGTGTGTGGATTTTTCTTTACCGCATGTGCCACCTTAATTCTCTCGCTCTCGGAACCTCATGCTTTGGCTCATTCTCTTAGTTGGCTTATGGGTTCGGCCACTTACATAGAATTACCGTGGGCACTTGGTGTTGCTGCAATAACGACCGTCGTCACTTTAGTGGCGTGGCTTCAGTGGCGCGCGATGGATTTAGTAACAGTCAACGAACTCACGGCTCGCAGCATGGGGGTAGATGTAAAAAAATTGCGACTCCTACTGTATGTTTGTGTGGCTGTGATCGTCGCTATTAGTGTGGGAGTCGCTGGCGTGATCGGTTTCGTAGGTCTTGTCGTGCCTCATGCTCTTAGGCGCCTTGGTGTGCGAAGTACTGTAACCTTAATTCCAGCCGCTTTTTTTTCGGGCGCCGCGTTAGTCTTAAGCGCAGACGCTTTGGCTCGGACGATTATAGCGCCGACAGAAGTGCCGGTCGGGGTAATTTTGGCTATTATTGGTGCTCCAGTGTTTTTATGGTTGGCGCGGAGGTCGTTGTAAAATGAGCATCGACTTTTCTAATTTCAGTTTTACTTACGCCGGCGGTTCCAAGGCGGCCATACAAGATATTTGTCATGAATTTGAGTCGGGTTCTTATTGGTGTGTCGCCGGAGCTAACGGGTCCGGTAAGTCGACTCTCCTTAAATCAGTCTGCGGAATTTTAGACGGTACGGTTGGTAAGGGTACAGTCAAAATCGAAGGGCGAGAAATTCGCTCGATCGATCGAGTTAATTTGGCGAGAACAGTCGCTTACGTTCCGGGTGGAGCGGGAATACAATTTCCTATTACTGCGCGCGAACTTATTGCGCAGGGACGCTTTCCCTATAAGCAGCGGCTATCTATTGGTTTGAGTGAAGAAGACGAAACAAAAATTCAGTCTATTGTGGCGTTGTTGGGTTTAGAAAAAAATCAGAATCGCTTGGTGTCACAGCTATCTTGGGGAGAGTCTGCCCTGGTGATGTTGGGCCGTGCATTGGCTCAGGAAACTAAATGGCTCGTTCTCGACGAAGCAGTTTCTAGTTTAGACCTCGGAGTGCAACGAAGAGTTTTTTCAGTACTCGAAAAAATGCATCGCGATCGAAAAGTTGGAATATTATTTGTAGGCCACGACCTTAATCTTGCTGCGGAATTTATTCCAAAACTGCTTTGGCTTCATGAGGGAAAAATAATCAAAAGCGGACCTTTTAACGAAGTTTTGAGCGACGATTTACTCAGTTACGTTTATGGCAAAGATGCGGGCCTTAGCGTGGGCCAGAACCCGAAAAACGGTAAGCCAAAAATTTTCTTTTCGTAAACTCACGTCGGGGACGATTTACATGTAAATGTCCATCGTAACAGCGTGGTCAAAGGAACGAACAGCGTCTTCACGCTTCGATTGATAACCGTAACTCAGTCCGAGTTTTGGACCAACCCAGCCACCGCCAGCGCTCCAACCCTTTTCCCGATATCCGAAAAGGCCGCCGCGGGCATAAAAACTTCCGCCCATCGCGATTTCCGCGCCGCCACTGTAGACCGGGTAAGCGCCCCGATCATGCCAAAATTTTTCAACCAAATCGCCGTAGAGTAACAAAATCTTACTTACGTTGACCTTTACTCCACCACCATAGGTTCTGGGGCCAGTAAGCACTTCATCGGAAGCGCGGTGAATTAAGTTATCGGCTACCAAACCTATTTGAATTGGTGTTGCGATTACGGTTTCCGGAATGGCGAATGAAACCGAAGCGCCACCGTCGACGCCGCTAATGGCACGTCCCGTCGCGGCCAGTCGATTGTCGCGAGTTGAATAGCGCTTGCCGCCCAATCCAATACCCATGAACGGGAGCACTCGCTTAGCCACAGCCACGTGTACAAAGTCCGCGTCATGACGTCGGGTAAAAGAAAGACCGGCGCTCGCGTATTGGTTCTTTCCATCGATAACCGACACATTAAATGTTTGATTTGTATTGTCAGGTGTTCCGGCTCCCGTTGGGGAATTGATCCAGTTAAATGTGCCAGAAAGTGAGGCCACTTGTTGAAACGCGAGCATGCTTGGGTTCAACGTCACCGTATCATTCAACATTGCACCGCCTCTGCCGCTCTGCGAAAGGCTCAACGTTCTTGACGACTGAAAATCCAGCGCCAGTGTACTTAAAGGAGTTGTCGCTAATACTAGACTTATTAACTTTAGAATGCGGGGCATTGAATTTTGCATGGCTTTACTTCCTTATTTCCCTAGCATATAGGAGTCCAACTTATGACGAAAGCAAAACTTGAATATTTTCGTAAGATTTTGACCAAGTGGCTCGAAGAGCTCCGGAAAGATATGCAGCAAACCGTTAGTCAGATCTCTCATGACGACGAAGTCTATGCCGATTGGACAGACGTAGCAAGTGTCGAAACCGACAAGACCATGCAGCTTAAAATTCGGGATCGCGAACGCGTTTTAATGTCGAAAATCGAAGAAGCCCTTCGTCGAATTGACGATGGGACCTACGGTGAATGCGAGCGTTGTGATGAACCCATTTCCGAGCCGCGCTTGAAAGCGAGACCGGTTACGACTCTTTGCATTGACTGCAAATCAGAAATCGAAGGTACTGAGCACCGCTATCGTGCTTCGTATAGCTAAACTGATTTAATAGCCCTATACTCTAAACATCATGCGTGTACGTAAAGCGGTTATTCCCGTTGCTGGGTTAGGGACCAGGTTTCTGCCTGCCACGAAAGCCATTCCCAAAGAAATGATCCCGATCATCGACAAACCGATGATCCAATACATTGTTGAAGAGTGCGTCGGCGCCGGCATTGAAGAGATCATTTTTGTTACTGCTCGTGGTAAAGATGCAATTCTAGATCATTTCGATATTAGCTTTGAGCTCGAAACCACATTACGGGCCAAGGGTAAGGCCGATCTTTTAAAGATATGCACTGAAGTGTCGCAGATGGTTACAGTAACAGCGGTGCGTCAAAAAGAGGCGCTCGGGCTTGGGCATGCAGTTCTTACGGCCAAGAGCGCCGTAGGTAACGAACCGTTTGCTGTATTACTTGGCGACGATTTGGTCGTCTCCAAGGTGCCTTGTATTCGCCAGCTCATCAGCGTGTTCGAAAAACGAGAGCAGCCCGTAATCGGAGTAATGCAGGTTCCGCGCGAAGAAACTGGGAAGTACGGTATTATTGGCGGCAAAGAAATTGCGGGTTCGGGCGGGAAGCTCATTCAGGTTAAGACCATGGTTGAAAAGCCGAAACCTGCGAGTGCGCCTTCGAACCTCGCGTGTCCCGGGCGTTATGTACTCACGCCGAAAATTTTTGAATTACTCGAAAAAACTAAGCCCGGCGCAGGTGGAGAAATTCAACTGACTGACGCACTCGCGAAATTGCCCGATAACGGGGGCTTATTAGCCTGTATTTTTGACGGACGTCGCTATGACACGGGCGATAAATTGGGTTACATTGAGGCGACGATCGCGTTTGCACTGCAGCGCCCGGAATTCAAAAAGTCAGTACGTGAGCTTTTGACTCGATATTCTCAATAGGACAATAAAAGATGAAACAGGATTTTCGTCGACGATCACTCAAAAAACTTTGGTGGTTACCCATTTTGGCTACGGCGAATTTCGTTGGGAGTTCGGCACAGGCCTATGTGGACCCTAGTTTTCACATTATTCGCCAGGTTGCCCGTAAACACTCAGCTATTGATGAGCTGCGCACGCGCAGTCGTCTGACGTTTTACAACAGGTCCGGCGAAGTGGTTCGCACCTTTACGGAAATCGTGGGTTTTGACAATTTATCTAAGGTCGCCGTTCGCATCGTAGACGCTGAGGGGGTTGAAGTCTCATTCAAATCTCGCACCCATCTGGCAACCGATAAAACTCGCCCCCTGCTTTACGATCTTCTTTACGTGCGCGATTCAGAAATATTGTTTGAGCGGTTGCAGTCCCTGGGTCTTCCGTTAAAGTCCGAAACCGATCTCTATTCGGAAAAAGAAGGGATACTGCCGTACAAACCCGAGACATTTGTAAATCTTAAGCAGTTCGAAGGACAAGCCCTGTTAGTGATTGGTGAATTTTCAGACCGTACCCCACAGCTTTGGGTTACCAAACCGGAACGTCAAAGTACTTCGAGTGCCGCAGTCGAAGGCTATCAAGTGGCACGTGCCGTATTTTTTACGTCTTTCGACGGTCCCAGTGGCGATACATTGGAATTTCGTTTTCGAAACCGAAAAGAATATCGTGGGGTAGAATCTAAAACGTTTTTTTACCCCACCCGGATTGAAATTATAAAAGACGGTTATCTCTGGTCGACGATCGACATTCTTGAGTTGCGATCGGGAGCTGGAGCTTCGAACCTCGACACCGCCCATGTGAAAGCGGCTGATTCAAACGCCGACTCGAGAGAATTGTTAGAGCCGTACTTAAAATGGATTCGATAAAATATGCTGAAGTTGTGGTGCCGAAGCCTTTGCCGGGGCCCCTAACCTATCGCATACCCGTCAGCCTAGCTGGAACCATTCAGCCCGGCTCTTATGTGAAAGTCCCCTTTCGGTCGAGTCTGGCCGACGGTTTTGTGGTTGCAGTTTCGAGCGGCACTCACTGCGACGAAAAAATTAAAATTAAAGACATTTCGGAACAACCATTTTTTGATTTGTTGTTTAGCGACGAGGATCAAAAATTTTTTAAATGGGTTTCAGATTACTATCAGTTGCCTATTGGCGAGGTATTTCACAGCGCGTTTCCAAAGAGTATCTTCAAAATTCCGAAAAAAGAAAAAAAAACACCAGAAGTGAGTTCGTCCGCGAGTGGGGCACCATATAATTCACGATCAGCTATCGAACCCACTACGGAACAAATTAACGCGATTAACGAAATTGTATCTGCGGTTTCAAGCGCGGAATTTCGCTCTTTCCTGCTTTTTGGGGTAACGGGTTCTGGAAAAACAGAAGTCTACTTAGCGTCAGCAGCGCGTGCCTTGGAAATCGGAAAGTCGGCGTTAATTTTGGTTCCGGAAATTGCACTGACACCACAATTAACAAGTCGCTTCGAGAGTCGTTTTGGTGCGCAGGTTGCCGTTTTACATTCGGGACTCACTGAAAAAGAGCGCCGCGAACAGTGGTGGTCCATTCGCCGAGGGGAAAAAAAGGTAGTGGTTGGTGCCCGATCGGCGTTGTTTGCGCCGCTGAACGACCTTGGTTTGATCGTAGTGGACGAAGAACATGAGCCGTCTTTTAAACAAGAAGATCGCCTGCGTTATAACGCCAGAGATTTAGCCTTGGTACGAGGAAAAATTGCCTCAGCGGCGGTAGTTCTCGGTTCCGCGACACCCTCCTTGGAAACGTTTTTTGCAGCTCAAAACGGGCGCCATCGATTACTGGAGCTAAAAATCAGACCGAATCAACGCCCAATGCCGTCCATTGAAATTATTGATATGAAGGGAATCGACGGTCATTTCAGTGATCCAATGCGAAACGGTATCGAGCAAGCGTTAAAAAATGGCAATCAATGTATGGTTTTTGTTAATCGCAAAGGTTTTGCCCATTTTTTATTGTGTACTGAATGTGGCGAAGTACCAAAGTGTCTAAACTGTAGCGTGTCACTCACTTACTATCGCGCCTCGAGCACTCTTCGTTGTCATTACTGTGACTTTCAGATTCCTTCCCATTCCGCCTGTAAATCCTGTAATTCGATTAGTCTTAAACAAGTGGGGTTCGGAACTGAGGCGATTGAAAACGAATTGAAAGTTATATTTCCTGCGGCCAGCATACGCAGGCTGGACGCCGAAACAGTCGATACAAAAAAGAAATTAGATGAAGTCTTGAACGATTTTCGCTCCGGTCAGATAGATATTTTGGTCGGCACCCAAATGTTGGCTAAGGGACATGATTTCCCAAATGTTACTTTTGTTGGGATCGTATTGGCCGACACGGCGTTACATTTGCCAGATTTTCGTGCATCGGAAAGAACATTTCAACTTGTTACCCAAGTGGCGGGTCGTTGTGGGCGTTCCGATAAACCGGGTACCGTGGTTTTGCAGACGTTTGTGCCCGATCATTATACTATTATTAATGCCGCTAAACAGAGTTATCGAGAGTTTTATGAAACGGAACTCGCCATTCGTCGCGACTTTTCATACCCGCCATTTAGCAAAATGGCGCAAATCGAATTTCGTCACCTTAAAGAGAATGTCGCGCGAGATCAGGCATTCATGGCTGAGGCCTTACTGCGAAATGCTGGCGCTGATTCAATGGGCGTAGAATGTTTAGGGCCTGCTGCCGCTTCGATCGCCCGCATTGCGAATCAATATCGCTGGCAGTTGTTGCTGAAAGCGGCAAAATCTTCCGCCCTGAACGGTGCGATCAAAACCCTTCGCAAGGCTGGAGTGAGATTTATTGATGTCGATCCTGTAAGCACCCTATAATGGTTGAATGGGTAAGATTGAGTTCTCTTCAGAACGCGGTAAGTGTCCTGCCTGTCGAACTGAAAATGTAATTTTGAAAGAAGTTAGTGGAATTCACGTTTGCGAAAAATGCGCATCCAAACGATTTTCTACGTCGGTAAGAAAAAGAATCGAAGAAGCCTACAATCGTCAGATGGACGCCAAGCGACGCGAAGCGTGGATGCAACGCATGGTGGTCGCAAAACGCGGGGTAAAGTATTACGAAGAAGGAAAGTTGCTTGAGTCGTTAAAGTGCTTTCGTGATTACATAACGATTCTCGAATCACGGTATCGAGTACCCCCGGGCGGATTGCACCCCTCTCTATTTGACGTTAAGAAAGATGCCGGCGAACTGTTGCTGATAGCCGGTGTTTATTGGGATATGGTCAAGGCATACGACCATATCAAAGGTCACACCGGTGAAATGCGCGGGGCTTTGAATAAATTTTTGGAATTTTCGATAGATCGCCCCCACGTAATATTAGCCTCGGAGACCATTCGAAAATACGTAGCTTCCGGATCCGCAGTACACGTAAATGATTTCAAGAGAGCTCATGAACAATTGCGAAGTAATCTTTCAAAGTGTTTTATCGCCACGGCAGTTTATGGACCCAAGTCCGACGAAGTGGCTGCTTTACGTGCGTTTCGTGATCATTTTCTAAACAAGAATCTTATCGGAAGAAGTGTTGTCGGTTTTTATTACGCAATTTCACCGCCGCTTGCTCGGTTGGCGGTGCGGCAGCCCCGCATTGCCGACGCCATTCGGCCCTTTTTAAATCTCATCGTGAGAAGCACTAAAAGAGCGAGCCGTCTCAGTACAGATAGGTAATTTTCGCAGCCGCGGGAGCTCTGGTGGTTCTGCCCAAACCCACGCTATCTACGAGGCACTATTTTCCCTTAAACATTTCTAAAAGAAGTTTTAATGGTCGAGCGAATGTACCGATATCCTTAGAAGAGCGATGTAAAGCTTCAATATTTGAATGAAAACTGAAAAAAATTTGAAAGACCAAAAATCGCAATTAGACCAGCTGATTACAATTCTAATGAGTTGTTTTGCAGAACTTGGTGTACGCCCAAATTCGCTTTTTATTGAAGACACTGCCGTTATGATATACGACGCAATGTCGACTCGTACCCGATTGTATCATCGACTCGAACATTGTCTTTCTACTCCACCTAACGTCGACGCGTTGGGAATATTGGCGTATCTTTTTCACGATGTCATTTATTGGCAGGTAGACCGAGCTAGAAGTAGCAAACTACGACAAGGTATTGCACCGCTTGAACTCGATGACCACGGAACCGTTACGCTCACCGGTGAATGTGGAGAGTTAGGCACCGCTAAAATAAGTGAACGCAACACGCTCGCCCGACTGGTATTCGGATTCAATGAACCAGTTGAACTCGACTTTTCACATGGTATGAACGAGTTTCTCAGCGCGTGTGTAGCCGAAAACACCTTTAAGGGCCTGCTGGATACCTGGCAGATTGTACAAATTCTCTGCTGTATTGAAGCCACGATTCCATTTCGTCCGGCACTCGATGGGAAAACCGCAATCGAAAAGCTCGCGGCCAGATTGAAAAAAATTAATATTGGTTATGCGTTTGGTAAAACGGAAGAAGAGCAAAAACAGGCTATTCGACGTGCAATCGACGTGGCAAACCACGATGTGGGGAACTTCGCGTATGCCACTACGAGTACGTTTTTAAAAAACACCTGGGATTTAACCTGGGAAAACAACCCCGCACTTCAGCGTGACACCTACTCTATCAAGCAATACCGGAGTGCGCTGCAAGCGAACATCGCATTTTATCGAAGTCTACAACCTCGGTACGTTTTCAGTTGTCTCGACGGTTACCCGACCCGCGGACATTTTGAAGACATTGTGGGGCGTACTAAAAAAAATATCACCACCGGCTTACAGTACATTCAAGTAAAGCTAGTTGCATGTGCAATTATCGAATCCGTTGCAGATCTTACAGGTGGGGACGCCCCCCTCATGTTATTTATGGGAAATCATTCGCAACAGGGGCTAATTCCAAAATGGGCCGACTTGCTTGAAAATATTGATCCCACGATAATAAAAGACGAGCTTCGAAAAGATGTTTTTAAATTACTTTTCGAAGGTCGCCCGGAAATGAAAGAACAATTTGACGTTGCCCGCTCGCCGATCTCGGCACATCTCTATGCATCGCTCGACGCTGCTAATTTTCAGAAGGCGGCTGCACTAGCAGACGAGTTTTTCGTTCAGCGTATGAGTGCAAAAGAATTTCTTCAGGCCAATCCGATTAATTTAGTTTATGGTCCGGTCCTTGAAAAATTTAAGGAAATCGTTTCTAGCCGAAAAGAAGCGCTTAGCGCTCTTGAAAAAGAGCTGCGCGCAATCAAGAAAAAGTCGGCTGCTTAAAAAATCAGTAGATCGAAGTGCCAATTCGAGACGGTCTAAAGTAATACTGGCTTTCACGAAAATCGAGCCACAGAGATAGCCATACAAACAAGGCTTTGCCGCGCACATTTTTGATAGGCACGAGCCCCCAAAACCGAGAGTCATAACTAAAGTCTCGGTTATCCCCCATAACAAAAAGGTGATCCTCTGGAATACTCATCTCACCATAGGACTCAGTGATATAGGTATTTCGATCGAGTAAAACCTTATATTTTTCACCCGTCGTGGAGTTCGTTTCTTCAAAAAGCGAAAGCGAGGTCTTATCATACTGCTTGCCTTCGATCGAAGCGATTACGTCTGGTTTATCGAGTGGCACTCGCTCGATTGGTTTGTCATTTACGTAAACCACCTTGTCTCTCACTCGAACTTTGTCACCGGGAACTCCGATAACGCGTTTAATGTAATAAAACGCTTCGTCCTTAGGAAACTTGAAGACAATGATGTCACCCCGCTTCGGAGGATCGCGATCAACGACGTAGATTGGGCGATCGGTAAAGAAATCGCTAAACGGAATTTTCAAACCGTAGGCGAACTTATTTACGAAGATATGATCACCCACCAACAAAGTGGGAATCATGCTTCCGGAAGGGATCTTGAAGGCTTCGATAATGCTCGACCGAATAATTAAAACCAAGAAAACCGCTACCCCGATCGACTTTACGTTCTCAATAATAACTTGACGGTTTATTTTGGCGCGCCCTGTCGAGGGCGGTTTCGCCGAGGAAGACTGGTCTTGGTTTGACATACTGGTCCAAAGATAGCTGAAGGGTTTTTCAAAAGCAAACGATTCTGGGTTATGCTGGGTATGTCATGCGTATTCTCGATCGTTATGTCTTCTTCGAATTCATTCGGAACTTTGCTATCGCGCTAGTCGCGCTGGCGTTGGTGTTTTTCTTGGCAGATTACCTACGGGGTGTCTGGGACGAGGAAATCTCGGCCTTTGTGCTTTTGAAGTATGGGCTCATGAATTTGCCCGCGATAGCCTGCCAAATGGCGCCGCCCGCTGCCATGATCGGAACCATGGTGACGCTCTCTTTGTTAAATCGAAAAAATGAACTTACGGCCATGCACGCCGCTGGGGTAAGTTTAATGCACATTTCGGTGCTTATTTTTGGTGCCATTTTTATAGCGTCTTGTCTCACATTAGTGGTGCACGACCGTGTTGTCCCTCCACTCGCTCGCGCCCGCACAGCCTATTATTGGAAGGTTATAAAAAATCGTCCCGATTTTTCGATGGATATTAAAACCAGCAAAATTTGGTATCGCAGTAAGAACTACATCTACAATCTGAGGACTTACGATAAAAAATCAGAAACAATTCATGGCATTGGTATTTATTTTTTTGACTCCACTTTTCGTTTAATTCAACACGTCGAAGCAGAGAATGCGAAGTTTGAAGAAGGTCAATGGGATCTTCGTAATGGCATGTTAACGATATTTCCCGAAGACAACCGCTTTCCACTTAGTAAACATTTTGATCAGAAAAAATTCACTCTGCCCGAAACCCCATCGGACTTTCTCCAGATCGAGAAACAAGTGGAATCTTTACGGCTCAAGGAATTGCGACGCTTTATTCAACGTAATCAGGAGGCGGGCTTAGAAACCCGCGAGTACGAAGTAGATTTTCACGCACGCATTGCGGTGTCTTTTATATCACTCGTCATGGGACTGCTTGCTATTCCCTATTCCGTTCGCCCAAAGCGGCAAGGCGGTCTTGGAAAGGATCTCGCCGTGTGCGTGGGGTGGATCTTTTCTTATTGGCTTTTATTTAGCATTAGCTTATCTCTTGGGCGATCAGGAGCATTGGCGCCATGGGTTTCGGTTTGGGGGCCATCCGCGCTCTTTTTTGGCGCAGCGTTGACCTTGGTCACGCGAGTTCGAGCAACCTGAACCTCCTCGTAAAAAGGCGAAAAGATGGCGATTTTACCAATAAACACCTTTCCCGATGCCGTACTTAGACAGCGAGCTGAAGAAGTTGCTGATTTTGACGCAGCGCTAGAGAGGCTTGTTTCTGACATGCTTGACACCATGTACGATGCGCCAGGAGTGGGGTTGGCTGCGAACCAGATTGGGCTTTTAATGCGGGTAGCAGTAATTGACGTCGACTACGAAATCGAATCGGACGAAGAAAACACGGACCCTGCGCCTCGAAAATATAAAGGAAAAAATCCGCGAGTGTTTGTGAACCCTGTAATCACCAAACGCACTGGAGCCACACCGTTTAAAGAGGGTTGCCTTTCAGTGCCGGGTTTTTACGAAGATGTAAAACGTGCAGTCGAGGTGGACGTCACCTATCAAGATATCAAAGGCACGACTCACACCTTGCATGCTACTGGCTTGTTGGCGATAGCGCTTCAACACGAAGTCGATCACCTGGATGGTCGCCTTTTCGTAGATCATTTAAGCCCCATCAAACGAAGTCTAATTCAAAGCAAAGTGAAAAAAGAACGAGCTCGGGGATTCGAGCGTTCAAAATTTCACGTCGAACTGTAACTATGGGAGATTGGTCGTTTTGAAATCCCCTCTTCGAGTTGTTTTCATGGGAACGCCCGATTTTGCTGTGCCTTCGTTAAAGGCGTTGGCCGCTGAGCGGGAATTGGTGGACCTTGTCGCCGTATATACCCAGCCCGATAGACCTGCCGGACGCGGGCAGAATCTAAAAAAATCGGCAGTAAAATTAGCTGCTGAAGATTTGGGAATTCAAGTTTTTCAGTCCGAAAATATAAATTTGCCCGAAGAAGTACGGCGTTTGGCCGATCACCTTGCCGATGTGGTGGTCGTGGTAGCCTATGCTCAATTTTTAGGTGCAGCGATTTTAAATACACCGCGCCTCGGATGTTTGAACGTACATTCTTCTCTTTTACCGAAGTTCCGGGGAGCTGCTCCAATTCAATTTGCGATATGGACGGGCGAAAAAGAAAGTGGCGTCACGATTATGCGACTTGTGCGCAAAATGGATGCGGGGCCCATTTTAATGCAAGAAAAGTTAGCAATTCCTGACACTATGACCGCACGAGAATTACACGATCAACTCGCGATTCTTGGCGCGCAGGCATTGGTAAAGACATTAGAGGGGCTGCGTTCAGGCACCGTGAACGAAGTCGAACAAAACGAGTCCCAAGCTACGTACGCCGCGCTTATTCGAAAAGAAGATGGCTTGCTTGATTTTTCTAAGTCGGGCGTAGAATTGTTG
>DGKJ01000046.1:32127-54303 GCA_002387735.1 Bacteriovoracaceae bacterium UBA4573
GAATCCTTGGCCGGGAGTGTTTTACAAGAGCCGACGCGGCATTTTGAAAGTGCACCGGGCCCGATTTGAAAATCAGTTAAAACAATTTGGAACAGGGGAAAATATCAGTGCCAATGTAGCTATTTTTGGTGGTCAGCTGTTTCTGCGGTGTTCCGATGGTTGGATCGAGGTTTTGGAAATTCAGCCCGAAGGAAAAAAAGCCATGACCACTGCGGAATTCTTAAACGGCGTACGTTCATCCGAAGAACTCGAGATCATATGAAAAAAAATCAGAAAAAAATTATTGCGCCTTCGATTTTATCTGCCGATTTCGGAAAACTGGCCGAAGAAATTAAGGAAGTTCAAGATGCGGGCGCCGATTGGATACATTGTGACGTGATGGATGGTGTATTTGTTCCAAACATTACCATTGGTCCGGTCATAGTGAAGGCGGCTCGCAAGGCCACCAAGCTTCCGCTTGATGTGCATTTGATGATCATCGATCCGGACCGTTATCTCGAGGATTTTCGCAGGGCGGGGGCTGACGTTATAACAGTACATCAAGAGGCGTGCCCCCACCTGCATCGAACCCTTACGAAAATCAAGGAACTTGGTGCGAAGGCCGGCGTATCCATTAATCCATCGACACCGATCTCCGCGCTTAACGAGGTGTTTGGAGTTGCCGATCTCATTTTGGTAATGACGGTAAATCCCGGATTCGGCGGACAAAAATTTATAGATAAATGTCGCGAAAAAATTTCAGATCTTCGCGATTTAAAGAAAAAACATGGTTACAAATTTATCATTGAAGTCGACGGCGGCGTATCAGAAAAAAACATTAAAGATCTCTCAAATCTGGGAGCTGAGGCCTTCGTAGCGGGGTCGGCGATATTTGGAAGCGACTCATACGAAAAAATCATAGCGAAAATGCGGAAAGAAGTGACTAAATAAAATGCGTGAAATTCAACTCGACGGCCAGTCTTTAACACTCGAGGTACTAGCGGAAGTGGCCTACGCTTCGCACGATAATGTGCGAGTATCACTTTCCAAAAAGGCGCGCGATCGCATGGACCGTTCTCGCAAGGTTATCCAGTCAATGTTGCGTGGCGACGACGCTATCTACGGAGTGAACACTGGTTTCGGATTATTGAGTCAAGTACGTGTCGATAAAAATAAACTTGATCAACTGCAAATTAATCTACTGAGATCACACGCAGCCGGAGTCGGACAACCGTTGAGTATACCCGAAGTTCGTGCTGCGATTTTATTGCGAGCGAATACCTTAGCTCAAGGGAGTTCCGGAGTATCTACGCAGTTGGTAGAAGCGCTTTTGAATTTACTCAATCGTGGGGTTCACCCCTGGATTCCGGAACAGGGCAGCGTGGGTGCCTGTGGAGATCTAGCGCCCTTAGCTCATTTGTCGTTGGTATTGATTGGCGAAGGGGAAGCCTTCTTCCGCGGAAAGCTGATCAGTGGAGCTGCGGCTCTGAAGGCAGCGAAATTAAAACCCTATAAACTTCAACCTAAAGAAGGTCTTTCGTTAATTAACGGGACGCAAATTATGACGGCCATTGGTGCACTCACTTTTTTGAGGGCCGAAGCACTCGCCCAACTAAGCGATGTAGCCGGTGCCATGACTATCGAAGCGCTTTGCGGATCAAAAGTACCGTTCGACGAGGATTTACATAAAACGCGGCCGCACCGAGGTCAGATGGAAGTTGCGAAAAACATGTTACGTTTGCTCGAAGATTCCGAGATCATGGCGAGTCACGCAAACTGTACGCGAGTACAGGACCCCTATAGCTTACGATGTATTCCACAGGTGCACGGAGTAGCGCGAGACACCCTTCGTTCGGTACGAAAAGTACTAGAAGTCGAAATTAACAGTGTAACCGATAATCCACTCGTATTCGTTTCCGGAAAAAAATCGAAAATAGTTAATGGTGGCAACTTTCACGGGGAATATGTGGGAAATGCCATGGACCAACTTGCCATTGTGGTGTCGGAGTTGGCCAACATCTCTGAGCAGCGCATTGAAAAACTTATCAATCCGAATTTTTCAGGATTGCCTCCATTTTTAGTGGACGGCGAAGGTTTGAACTCCGGGTTAATGATCGTTCAAGTAGCCGCGGCTTCGTTGGTTAGTGAGAATAAAATTCTTTCACATCCTGCCACGGTAGATTCAATTCCAACTTCTGCTGATAAGGAAGATCACGTAAGTATGGGCACAATCGCCGCTCGCAAGGCCCGATCCGTTGTAGAAAATTCTTGGAATGTGATTGCGATGGAATTTTTAGCGAATTCCCAGGCGTTGGAGTTTCGAAAACCCCTCGCCCCAGCAAAAAAATTAAAAAAAACATTGGCCGCAATACGCACGCGGGTTCCGGTAATTAAAGCGGATCGCGCATTCCATAAAGATGTCGAGGCTATTGCTGATCTAATGCGAACCGGCCATTTGTCGACGAGGTAACTATGGGTCGAATTTTGCGGGCAAATCACGGAGTCGAACTAGAATGTAAGGGTTGGGTACAAGAAGCGGCTCTTCGCATGCTTATGAACAACCTCGACCCCGA
The DNA here is from genome assembly GCA_002387735.1 of Bacteriovoracaceae bacterium UBA4573. GTDB lineage: Bacteria > Bdellovibrionota > UBA1018 > UBA1018 > UBA923 > UBA923. The sequence continues at coordinate 34,680 of DGKJ01000046.1, forward strand.
TGTGGCAGAAAAACCCGAAGATCTTGTTGTTTATGGTGGGATTGGAAAGGCCGCGCGTAACTGGCCAAGCTTCAATAAAATAGTTTCCGAGCTCAAACGTCTCGGCAACAATGAAACGCTGTTGATTCAAAGTGGCAAACCGGTAGCAGTGTTTCCGACTCATACCGATGCGCCACGAGTAATTTTAAGTAATTCAATGCTTGTACCGCGGTGGGCGACTTGGGATCACTTTCGTGAACTAGATGCCAAAGGCCTAATGATGTACGGACAAATGACCGCGGGTAGTTGGATTTACATTGGTACCCAGGGAATTGTTCAAGGCACCTATGAGACTTTCGCTTCTGCCGGCCGCAAACATTGGAATAGTGATCTCGCGGGAAAATTCGTTGTATCCGGGGGCCTCGGAGGCATGGGCGGCGCGCAGCCATTAGCAGCTGCCATGGCGGGCGCCGTATTTCTGGGGGTGGATTTACAGGAAGATCGAATTAAACGACGACTAGATACTCGGTATCTCGATGTTCACGCCAAAAGCCTCGACGAGGCACTTAATCTGGCCCGCGATGCCTGCGCGAAAAGAAAAGCGCTCTCGATTGGACTTACCGGAAACATTATTGATGTCCTAAAAAAAATGCTCACGCAAAAGGTAAAAATAGATCTCTTAACCGATCAAACGTCAGCCCACGACGAACTAAACGGTTATTTTCCAGAAGGGCTTACGCTCTCGGAGGCCCTAAGCTTAAGGAAGCAAGATCCTGAAACCTACCGGCGTCGTAGTTTAGAATCCATGATAACTCACGTGAAGCTGATGCAGGAGTTTCAAAAACTTGGAACTCACGTATTCGACTATGGCAACAATTTACGCGGACAGGCCCAAGCTGCAGGACATAAAGACGCATTCACCTTTCCCGGGTTCGTGCCCGCTTACATTCGCCCGCTTTTTTGTGAAGGCGCCGGTCCATTTCGTTGGGTAGCGTTGTCTGGTGATCCCGAAGATATTCGAGTTACCGACGAAGCCCTTTTGAATTTATTTCCAGAAAATAAGTCCATGGCGCGCTGGCTTTCGATGGCAGAGGAGCGCATTCAGTTTCAAGGGTTACCGGCGAGAATTTGTTGGCTCAAGTACGGTGAGCGTGAGAAGGCTGGCGTGTTATTCAATCAATTGGTCGCACAAAAGAAAGTCAAAGCACCGATCGTAATTGGGCGAGACCATTTAGATTGTGGATCGGTGGCTTCACCAAACCGTGAAACAGAATCTATGAAAGACGGAAGTGACGCCGTGGCAGACTGGCCGATATTAAATGCGATGATCAATTCAATAAACGGCGCTTCTTGGGTGAGCGTGCATCATGGCGGTGGCGTCGGAATGGGATATTCGATTCATGCGGGAATGGTGATCGTAGCCGACGGAACTCAAGAAGCCGAAAGGCGTATCGTGCGGGTCTTAAATTCCGATCCGGGAATGGGAATTGTACGGCACTGCGACGCCGGTTACGAAGAAGCCAATCGAGCCTATAAACCAGCAGATAAAAACAAAATTCGAATCCCCTTTTTGGAGTAAATACTTGGCAAAAAAGATTTTCTTTCACTCACTAAATGAACTTATTACTAATGCCGGCGTTTATAAAAAAGCAGGTGTAGGGGTTCAGGAGCGAGATCTCGGAATAATCGAAAACGGCGCGCTCCTGTGGGATTCCGCCAAAGGCATCCTCTGGCTTGGAAAAACCAAAGACGCCCCGAAGGCTCTCGTGAGAGGCAGCAAACAAATAGACTGCCGCGGACATTTTCTTTCCCCTGCCCTGACGGACTGTCATACCCACTTGGTTTTTGCGGGTTCTCGACACGAAGAGTTTGCCAGTAGAGTGGCGGGCCTCAGCTATCAAGAGATATCCGCCAAAGGTGGCGGCATTCGTAGTACGGTAATGGCCACTCGAAAAGCGAGTGAAAAGGAACTTTTTAACGTAGCCCTCGAGCGTATCGCGGTCATGAAATCTCACGGGGTTGGGGTTTTAGAAATTAAATCTGGATACGGTCTCGACTGGGTAACCGAACGTAAACAGTTGCGAGTCATACAACAATTAAGAAAAAAATCAGATCTTCGGATATTTTCTACCTTTCTTGGTGCCCATGCATTTCCACCCGAAGCAATTACCGAAAAACAACGTAACGCATATGTTGATACGGTAGTGAACGAAATGCTCCCCGCGGTTCGTAGAGAAAAACTAGCCGATGCGTGTGACGTATTTTTCGATGATGGATATTTTACCGAAGACCAGGCTCGAAGAATTTTGCAGGCGGCTATTTTTCAGAAGCTGCACATTAAGCTACACGCCGACGAATTAGCCAATACAGGTGGTGCGAAATTGGCAGCCGAGATGTCAGCACTTTCGGCTGATCATTTGTTAAAAGCAGACGTCGATGGCATCAGCCGCATGGCCAAAAATGGGGTGGTAGCAGTGTTGTTGCCGGGGACCGCGTTTTATCTTGGGTTGAAGTATCCTGACGTAGCAATGATGCGAAAACAGGGAGTATGTTTTGCGCTCGCCACGGATTACAACCCCGGAAGTTCGCCCACGACAAACCTGCCATTTATGATGTCGCTCGGTTGCTTGCAGATGGGAATGACTTTGCCCGAGGCATTTGCTGCGGCTACCTATGGTGGCGCCAATGCTTTAGGACTTCACGACAGTGAGGGAGCCCTGCTAATCGGGAAAAAACCTAAAATCGCTCTTTTTAATCAGCCAAGTTACAAGGCTTTGATTTCCCAGTTTGCCGGCGTGGGCTCTTGCCGTCTGTTGCTTTAACTCTGATTGTGGCGGCGAACAAAACTTAATCGTCGAAAATATTCTGCTGCCGGAAGATATTGCACTTTCTTAAAAAAGACATAATAGCCCGCTACTGCGAGAAGTATTCCGCCTACGACATCAACAACATAGTGTTGCTTGGTTGGGAGCGTTGAAAGGCCGACCAGAGTTGACCAAATAAAATAGATCCAAAATTTTAACCGCGACTCATTTTTAGGCAGATACGCAAATGCGGTCAAGTAACAACACGCCACGTGCATCGACGGAAAACAGTTGCTTGGATTATCGATTGTACGCAACGTTAAAAAAACCTTTGCTGTGAACCAGTGTGTATCGGGTGGAATAGGAAATTCACCGCGCGGATAAGTGGTCGGCCAGAAAACAAAAAAGAGCATTCCCGTAAAGAGCACGCCGAAATAGGCCCAAATGTATTTGTTTCGATTGATTTCATTTGAGAACAAGAAATAGGCGCTTACGAAAAGAATATATTCACTGGTGTAAATAAAAACGGTCCACGGCATGAATGGAACGGCTGTATCCCACGAAGTGAGTGGTAATAAGTTGGGCTCAAACAAATGAAAGTGATTTGGAATGGTGTAGCCAAGGAAAAAAGCGATTCCACACAAAAAAGCCATTCTAATGCGATTGCTTGCGTGAATAAAAATTGGAAGAGTCATGGTTACTTAGAGTCCGTTTTGAGCGCTTTCCTTAATTCTTCAACAATTGCGGGAGCAGACCAATCGCGCTCGCCGCTTTCTGCCCAAAGCACTCGCTGGTCCTTTCCGAGAACAACCGAATAGGGAATTGCCACTACGCTAAAAAAATCAGTTAATGTGTTTTTTGGTTCCAAATACACTGGGAACTTCAGCTCCAACTTTTTGGCTAGGTTCGGCACCACGTCATTGGGATTTTCGTCGACATTGAGTGCAATGACTTCAAAACCTTCGTTCTTGAGGGTTTCGTAGAGACGATTGATGCTGGGCATTTCAACCAAACAAGCGCTGCACCAACTTGCCCAAAAGTTAATTAAGACAACCTTGCCCTTAAACGCCTCAAGCGATACGGCTTGTTGATCATGAAAGCGCACAAACGACACGTTGGGCACTTGACGCTGGTCAGCAGATTTTGGGTTTTCCAATGATATTGGATTTTTTAAGCGGAAATGTCGCTCGACGCTTAGTGTTACGCCAATTAAGACAAATCCAATTAAAATTCCGAAAACCGCTTTCCGCATCCGGTCTATCTAACTACAATTAATCTTATGATTCAAGGATTTCGGCCGCTACGGCCGAGAAGCCGTCGATTTCAGTCGGGTCAAGCTCTGGTGGAGTACGCGTTTGTGTTGATCGCGATACTCGGGATCTACTCAATCATCAACCGGTCGGTACTGCGCGGCATCGGCGGGGTGTGGATGAACATCGGAAAAACAGTTGCCCCGGGTTGCCCAAAGTGCGAACCGCCCGAAGAAATTCGTTAGACCGTTTTATTGGAGCCCTCATCTTCAGTCGGAAAATACACATATTTCCGCTTTTTGAGTTCAGCGTCTAGCTGTGCTTGCATTTGAACTCGCACTTCTTGTGCAATTTGCAGGAGTTTTTCGCCATCGTTTGGGTCGACATCAGCGTATTTTTCGAGGGTAATTGGTTCCAGAAACTTAATTTTCCACTTGGCCGGAAGCGGCAGAATGTTCAGCGGAATTGGAATAATTTGACCCTTAAGATATTTGGTCAGTTTAAGTGAGGCCAAATTAATGTGGGTCTCTTCCGCACCAATTACCAGGGTCGGAATGATCGGGGCGTTGGCCTGAAGTGCCATTTTTACGAAACCCCGCTTGAATTCGCGGAGCTGATAGCGTTCGGCAGTTGGTTTAAAGTTGCCGTATTCGCCTTCCGGAAACAACATTACGATGTTGTTCTTTTTAAGAAGCCGCACGCCATTGTCAGTCGAGGCTTCTTCCATGCCCATTTTTCGGGCAATAATTTTAAGTTCGGTATTTATGAAGAAACCCTTGTGGGCCATGATTCTCGGGATTCGTTTTTTCGATTTAAAAATTTCATTCCCAATCATAACCGCATCGAACCCCGCCCAACCAGAGTGATTCGGTAGAATAATGGCTTTACCCCGTGCTGGAAGGTTTTCTGCGCCTTCGATTTCCAATCGCAAATACTTACGAACAATCTCGAGCAAAAAGCGCGGCAGCACATAGAATGCGAGTTTATCGAAATCCAGGTTGTGGAGATCGAATAACTTTTCCTTTCGCTTGCCAAAAAACCCGCGCATGGCCAAAATCCTCACTTAAATGGAACTTATACTTGCGATCGATCAAGGAACTACCGGGTCGACCGTATCAATAGTCGACACCGATCTCAACATTCACGCGCAACACGACGTCGACTTTAAGCAAATTTTTCCGAAGCCGGGTTGGGTTGAGCACAACCCGGATCATATTTGGCAGTCGGTGACTTTGGCAATGCGAGGTGCGTTGGCCAAGCTTAAGCGCAAGTCTCCCAATATCGTGGGAATTGGCATCACTAATCAGCGAGAAACTTCGTGTTTTTGGAATCGAAAAACCGGCGAGCCGTTGTCCAATGCGATTGTCTGGCAAGACCGCCGAACCACCGATTTGTGTGACGAGCTTCGAAAAAAAGGTCTGGAGCCACAGATTTCTAAATCAACCGGCTTGTTGATTGATCCGTATTTTAGCGCCAGTAAAATTCTTTGGTCTCTTAAACACAATCCGAATGTATCCAGAGCGGCAAAGCGCGGTGAGTTAGCATTTGGCACAATCGATTCCTACCTGGTGCATCGCCTAACCGGTGGTCGAGTTCATATTACTGAGCCGTCGAACGCTTCGCGGACCATGTTGTTTGATTTGCGAAGTAATGAGTGGAATAGAGATTTATGCAGAATCTTTCAAATAAGCGTAGATAGTCTGCCACTTGTTGTTAATTCGTTTAGTGAGTCGTTTGGCAAAACCTACGGTGTTAAAGAACTACCTAACGGAATTCCGATTACTGGTGTTTTGGGTGACCAGCAGTCAGCCCTTCTAGGCCAGGCTTGTGTAAAAAGTGGTCAAGCGAAGTGCACCTTTGGAACAGGTTCGTTCATTTTGATGAATACCGGACCTCGCATTGTGCGATCAAAACACCGACTGTTGACGACAGTAGCGTGGCGGTGGAACGACGTTTCAACTTATGCCCTAGAGGGCGGTGCTTTCACTGCCGGCGCCGCAGTACAATGGGTGCGCGATGGTTTGGAACTAATTCCGAATTCTCCTGCGATCGAAGCGCTCGCTCGCACGGTAGACACCACCGACGGAGTGATTTTCGTACCGGCCTTTACCGGAATTGGCGCGCCATATTGGGACCCTGAAGCACGCGCGGGCATGCTCGGGTGTACTCGTGGAACAACCAAAGCGCATGTTGCGCGCGCGGTACTAGAAGGAATTGCACACATGAATGTGGAAATTCTCGAAGCCATGAAAAAAGACAGTAAGCTACCGCTACGCAGTCTCAATGTTGACGGAGGAGCGAGCCAAAATACGCTACTCATGCAGATGCAGGCCGATGCTTTAAACTGCAGCCTTGTACGTCCGAAAATTATTGAAACCACCTCACTAGGAGCCGTTTTCGCCGCAGGCCTCGGTGCGGGCGTTTGGCGGGATTTTTCGGCGATTGAAAAAGCATGGAAAAAAGACTGTGTATTTCAACCCCGAATCAAATCACTTGATCGAAAGAAGTCGGAGCTTCGTTGGAAAAGGGCCGTCAAAGCTGTTCGATTATTCGGAAGTTAGTCAAAGATCTAGCGCTTTAACTGCTTCATCGAGCGACCGTACCCCGGTAACTTCGATTTTTGCGCGGAAATTTGCTTTTGCCAGTGCGTCTAATCCAGATTGTGGAACGATCGCACGTTGAAAACCTAATTTGGCCGCTTCGGAAAGCCGCAGATCAAGCTGTGAAATCCGGCGAACTTCACCGGTTAGCCCCACTTCGCCACAAATCAATAGTTTAGCGTCGAGCGCTCGGTTCTTGAAACTACTGAGCAATGCCGCAGCAATTCCTAAATCGGTCGCTGGTTCATCAAGCTTAATGCCGCCAGCTACCTTTGCGAAAATGTCGTGGCCATATAGCGGCACTCCCAAGCGCTTTTCAATAACCGCCACTAAGAGCGCCACTTTATTTTGGTCGATCCCCAACGTTGTTCGTCGGGGCATGGCCAAGGTAGATTGGCTCACAAGCGTCTGAAGCTCTACCAATATTGGACGAGAACCTTCGACCGCCGAGACGATGGCTGTTCCAGGAGCATCGATGGTTCGTTCCTGTAAAAATAACTCAGAAGGATTTTGAACTTCCCTTAATCCACCTTCGGCCATTTCGAAGACACCGATTTCATTGGTGGAGCCAAAACGATTTTTGATAGCGCGCAAGATTCGATAGGCTGAATGATCGGAACTTTCAAAGTACAATACGGTGTCGACCATATGTTCAAGTACTTTCGGACCAGCAATTGAACCTTCCTTTGTAACGTGACCGACCACAAAAGTTGCTATTTCGAGAGTTTTCGCCAAAAGCATGAGACGACCAGTACATTCACGTACCTGAGAAACGCTGCCAGGGGCGGAAGTTACGGAAGTAGAAAAAATTGTCTGAATACTGTCGATAATCAAAATTCCAGGGCGAAGTTTCTGAGCAGCTTCAATAATTTCTTCAAGACGAGTCTCAGCGAATACCAAAAAATTCTTTGAATCTACACCAAGCCTTTTTCCGCGAAGTTTAATTTGGTTGGCGCTTTCCTCGCCCGAAACATAAAGAATTGGTTTCTCGGGGGTGGCGCTAAGTCCTTGCATTAAAATGGTAGACTTACCGATTCCGGGATCGCCGCCTAAAAGCACTAAACTTCCCGGTACTATACCCCCACCTAAAACCCGGTCTAGTTCCCCCATTCGAGTGGTTGAGCGCCTGGCCTCGTCGATATTGATTTCGTGAATGGCAAGCGGGCGATTATTTTGGGGCAAGGCCTGTGAAAGAGCTTCACGAGAACCCGAAGGTGTTTGAGCTGATTGGGAAGGCTCTTTGTAGGTTTCTTCTACAAGTGTGTTCCATTGTCCGCACTCCGAACAACGGCCCATCCATTTTGGTGCCTGTGCTGCGCAGTTTTGGCAGGTGTAAATGGTTTTAGCTTTCATACTTTCTTTAGAAACTCCTCTTCGGTCAATATCGCCACACCGAGCGACTTGGCTTTATCTAGTTTACTGCCAGCATCTTCGCCCACTACCAAGAACGAAGTTTTTTTCGTCACGGAATTTCCTACTGAACCTCCATTTAATTCAATAAGTTCGTGGGCCTGAGTACGGCTTAACTTCGAAAGAGTACCCGTAACTACAAACGTCAAACCCTTTAATTTTTGACTCAAGGGCTTGGGCCCAGACTCAGGTTTCACGCCCGCTTGTTCGAGTTTTTTTATCATCGATCGGTTTTTTTCTTTTGCGAACCAATTCAAAACACTTTTTGCAACCTCGGGACCAATTTCGTGAATTTCGAGCAATTCGGTTTCTGACGCATTGGCTAACGCATTCAAATCGCCGAATTTGTTCGCAAGAATTTTAGAAATTGTTTCGCCAACGTGGCGAATTCCAAGCGCAAATATAATTTTAGAGAGCGCGCGTTTCTTCGATTCTGCGATGGCAGCGACAATATTAGAGGCGGATTTTTCGCCGAAACCCTCTAAATGTTCTAAGTCGGTTTTCTGTAATCGATACAAATCGGCGGAATCTTTGAGCAAGCCGCGGTTAACAAAGTTTTCCACGATTCTGAAACCCAATCCATCAATGTTCATAGCGTCTTTTGATGCAAAATGGGCGATCGTCTCGATTATTTGGGCCTGACAATCGGTATTTACGCAGCGGGTAACCGCTTCGTCGTCTTCGATTACAGCTCTTGCGCCACAGGAAGGGCATTTTTTGGGAAATGCATAGGCAACCGAGCTGGACTTTCGTTTTTCTTGTACCACTTTAACAATTTCGGGAATTACATCACCGGCTCTCTGAACTACGACCGTGTCGCCAATGCGAACGTCTTTACGTTCTATTTCTTGGGCATTGTGTAGTGTCACTCGGGAAACCACGACCCCGCCCACATTAACCGGTTCCAAAATCGCGACAGGAGTTAATGCACCGGTCCGCCCGACCTGCACCAGAATGTCTTTCACCACAGAAGTTTCCTGTCTCGCGGGGTACTTATAAGCAATCATGCTGCGAGGCGCGCGGGCCACAAAACCAAGTTCATCTTGAAGGCGGACGGAATTTACTTTTACGACGATTCCATCGATGTCGAACGGGAGTGACTCTCGTTTTGCTTGAATTTCGTTATAAAACTTTTCAACTTGGGCAACACCCTTGCAAAGCTCGCCAGTCGACGAAACCTTAAAGCCCCAACGTCGCAGTTGCTCTAGAATATTTTGTTGGGTTTTGAGCGAACGACGCCAGACATCGTCGGCCGCTCCAAGGCTGTACCAGAAACCCGTAAGTGGTCGATTTGCTGTAATGCTCGAGTCCAACTGTCGTACACTTCCTGCCGCTGCGTTGCGTGGGTTGGCGAAAAGGTCTTCGTCAGCAGAGGCCCGTTCATCGTTTAATTTTCGAAAATCAGCGTGAGATATAAGAATTTCTCCACGTACCTCTATGAGAGGCGGATATTCCCCATTTAAACGTAATGGAACCGATCGAATTGTTTTAATATTGGGAGTAACGTTTTCCCCAACTGTGCCGTCACCACGGGTCGCTGCAACCGTTAAATTGCCGTTTTCGTAGGTGAGCGACATACTAAGTCCGTCGAATTTAAGTTCGGCCCAGTACTCGATTGTTTGGTCGACGGGCATATTTAGAAACTTTTTTACTCGCAAATCAAAATCTTCGATTTCTTCAGAAGAATACGCGTTCGCAAGACTGAGCATCGGCAATGCGTGGGAATGTTTCTTAAATTTGTCTAGCGGTGGGGCCCCCACGCGTTGAGTGGGAGAGTTGGCAGTTCGGAGTTCGGGATATTTTTTTTCTAATGAATCAAGCTCTCGAAATAGCTGGTCGTATTCCTGATCGGAAATCAGTGGCTTATCCAATACATAGTAATGATGGTTGTGTTTTTCGATTTGTTCGGAAAGCTGCTCTATTCTGCGAGCCGCTAAGTCTTTGCTTTTCATGCGATACGAACACTAGCTTAGAAGTAGAACAGGATCGAGGGTAAAAACCCAACTTGTTTTTGAGAGGTGGAGGCCGAATTTTCGGATGTGCCCACGAAATCGGCGGAATAGGAGTCGAAGAAAAACCCTGCTCGAATGGCAACCTTTAAGTTTATAAAGTGATAACCACCCAAGAAAAAATTTACAGCACTCATGGAGCTTTCACCTGGACCAGTTCGGTTACCCGACTCATCTAATGCGCCGAATAAAATAACGTTCACCGAAGTGGTGATACCGAAGTCAGGCGAGGCGATTGGCAGCGAGCCGCCTATGCCGAGGTTAAAGCCAGAGTAGCTCTTCGGATACAGCAGCTCCCGAGTGGAAACCGCAGGGCTCCAAGAATAGTTGCGATATCCGAGTTTAACGAAGGCTTGGGGACCAAATATTGAACGATGAATAAGATATTTATAACCAAAACCAAGGTCAAAACTTCTGGTGGTTTGTCCCGTGGAAGCTGACACGATGGATGCGTCATTTGCTTTAGATTGGCTAAAAGTCATTGAATTAAAGCCCAATCCAAGGTCCGCGAACCAGTTTTTAGTAATCCAAAGTTCACCGCCCGCTCTCACGCCCGGGGCGAACGCAGACCCTGAAAAAGTTGCAGTTCCACCACCGTTTGAACTGGTGCTGGAAAATGCGCCAATAAACGCCCCCAGCGTTACGAAACCCATTTGAGGTCGTTCGTCTTCGGCTCCCGCTTCATCTTTTTTTCGGGTTATTACAGGTTGTCCTGTGACTGGATCGTTTATAAGCTGATCTTTGTTTTCGCGCTCCTTGGGCATTCGCGACTCGATCGCCGTAACTTTATGGAGTCTTAAAATTCCTTCGCCAGTTAGGGTTTTGTGAACTTTGCCGAAGGCTACGGAATCTTCTATTTCGGTAATTTCTACTGAACCTACGGGCACCAGTTCCACGTCTACAATGGTTTTAAGCAAAGGATGTCGCTTAACCCGTTCGACTCGCGAAACTTGGACAATATCGCCCTCAAGTAGCCCTTGGATAGAACCAATGTCGAGGGTTACCATATCGGCGTCGCGCCCAGTTACGGTGCCATAAAACGGGATCCGCTTGAGCGCAGTTTTTAAAAGTTGCTTCAGTTGATTTACGAGCTCTCCTCCGCTGCTGGCGGCGGGCAACGATGCCCGCTCCACTACAAAAACTTCCTTGGAGGGTTGCAGCAGGAGCTTGATCTCGAGATCGGTTCCGCTGACTTTCTTTTCGATAGACGACTCGACGACGGTGTCGGCGATATCAATGTCGTCGACTAGTTCAAAGCGTAAATTCTTTTCAAAAATATCTGCAAATGCCTCAGAAACGGGCTGTACGTAGGCGCCGTCAACATTGTCTTTGGGCGATGCCACGAACACTTTTTTAAATGCGAACATGGCATTGAGATCGGTGTTTTCGGCTGCACGAACGTTTGGCGCGCAACAAATAGCGATTAAGTATACAAAAGCGAGGTTAATGGCCTGGTTGAGCAAGTTTTTCTTCATAAATTGCGACGAGCATTTTGAGTTCGTTGATCTGTTCCTGGGCCTGGATGAGTTGTTGTTCCAGGTCACGAACGCGTGCAAACACTGAAAGTGTGTCTGGGCTCGGGGAGGGGCTCCAGTTTAGTTCTTTTTTTTCTTGAGCCTCTTCGGACAGAATCAGGTAACGACCATTTTCAATCTTGTAGATAATTTTTTGGGCTTTAATGTAACGACGCAATGTCGAAGTGCTAATTCCCTTGAGTACAGCGTAATCGACGATGGGGATCCAACGTTCCATGAGTAAGCTCCTGCCTAGAATTTTATTTCTCGCAGTCGCGAATGTAAAGTAACATTAATGTAGGGGGTTCCAGCGCTTGAAGAAGAAACGAATCGCGTTTGTATGTAGTGGTGGAGCCGCCAAAGCTGGTGCTTACCATTTAGGGGTGGCGTTAGCCCTGCAAGAAAAGGGTTTTGTGTTTAGCGGGGGATTGGTCGACGACCCCGTGGAGCACGAGTCAAAAAAACTAATCGATATTTACGTGGGTTCGAGCGCCGGAAGCATTATTTCCACCTATTTGGCGAGCGGTTATTCGTTAGAAAATATTTTTGATTCTTTTTTGGGTCGGAAAAGTCCCGACGCACAAGGACGCATTCTGCGAAAGTTAACCTACTCAAAAATGTTTTCACTGCGTAAAGACATGGGCCTTTTTCGAACCCTGAGTGAACTATCAGAGGGCGTCCGCATGCCTGCGCTTGCGCGGTTTATTCAGGGCATCGCCAAAGATTCGTATGAGAGCCTATTCCACTGGAAATGGTTAAAGTGGTCTGGCGTTTTTGCGACGACGGGTATCGAGAAGTATTTACGCGAAGAAGTGTTGCCGAGTAACGATTTTAAACGACTACGACCAGATTTATTTATCGTTGCGACACAATTAAATCATTCGAGAAAAGTAGTGTTTGGAAAATATAAATACGCTGTCGACCCACTTGATAAAACTGTAGGCTATCGCGATGACGTTGGAATATCTGATTCTTGCGCCGCAAGCACCGCCCTGCCTTTGATTTACGCGCCCTATCCCATAAAAAGCGAGCAGGGAAAGGTGGTTTATTATTTCGATGGTGAAATTCGTGACACACTTTCTACTCATGTTGCGACTGATGCAGGAGCAGATCTCGTGATTGCAAGTTATACGCACCAGCCCTACCACTTTACCAAGGAAGTTGGATCTCTTCATGAGTTTGGCATGCCAGCCATTTTGATACAGGCTTTGTATTTAATGATTGAACGAAAAATTCAAAGCTCTCAAGCGATGCACACGAAACATAAATTGGCGTTGGATGCGGTTTCAGAGTTCTTCAGAGATCACCAACTGAGTGATGAATTACGTAAAAAATGTATGAAGGTCATGGAAGAAAAGCTCGGAACCCGTCGAGATGTCGAATTCGTATATATTCACCCGAAGTCGAATGACCGCGAAATGTTTTTCGGAGATCACTTTAACTTGTCGGGAAAAGGAATGACCGAAATCGTAAGGTCCGGGTTTAAAAGCGCCATCGATATTTTGAGGAGACATAATCTTGAATAAGATTTTTGCAGCGTTTACCAGCAGGCGAATGTTTGTAACGTTGCTACTCGGCTTTGCTTCGGGACTGCCGTTTGCGCTTTCTGGAGCCACTCTTCAGGCCTGGATGGCTGACCAAAAAGTAGATTTGGCCGTCATTGGAATATTCTCATTGGTTGCTCTCCCCTATTCCTTAAAATTTATTTGGGCACCTTTTATGGATCGTTACGTGCCGCCGTTTTTGGGGCGCCGTCGCGGTTGGATGATCATTGCGCAGTTCGCGCTAGCAGTTGTGATTTTTTTACTGGGTCAGTCTGATCCGGTTTTAAATCCAGCGAAAGTCGCTTTTATAGCGGTTCTGGTAGCATTTTTTAGTGCGAGCCAAGACGTAGTGATTGATGCCTATCGAACAGAAGTGTTGCCTACGGAGGAATACGGAATAGGTTCGGGCGTCTACGTAATGGCGTATCGAATTGCGATGATTACGTCAGGCGGTGGGGCGCTGGTGCTCGCTGATCACATGCCTTGGAGTCGCGTTTACACTATCATGGCCGTTTTAATGGGTCTTGGGGCATTAGGCTCCCTGATTGGGCCGGAACCAACTCTTGAAGCGAAACCACCGAAGTCCATAAAAGAAGCCGTAATGGATCCATTTCTGGAGTTTTTCAAAAGAAAGGGCGCCATCGAGACCTTGTTGTTCTTGCTGCTCTACAAACTCGACGTATTTATGACGCTTGCGATGCAGACGCCGTTTTTACTCGAGATTGGATTTTCCAAAACCGACATAGGAGTAATCACGAAATTCTTTGGTATGGGGTCTACCATACTTGGCGCGCTATTTGGCGGTGGGCTCATGTTGCGCCTTGGCATGGAGCGTTCGCTTTGGGTTTTTGGTGCAGCGCAAGCGTTGGCGGGACTAAGTTATATGTTACTTGCGCATATAGGTGCCAATCACTCACTGTTGGTTTTTGCCATAGGTATTGAGAATTTGTGCAGCGGAATGGGAATTGCCGCTTATTCGGGTTTTATGATGAGTTTATGTGATCGCCGTTTTACGGCTACTCAATACGCGCTGTTAACCAGCTTTATGGGCCTTTCGCGTAGCTTCGTTCAAACCCCATCGGGATTTTTGGCGAAAGCAATAGGATGGGAATACTACTTTTTAGTTTGTGCTTTAATTGGAATACCAGGTCTGTTGCTGCTTACGCGCTTTAAGCGTTGGTATGTACCCGGTATGGCAAATAAATAGTAACGCTCGAAAATTCATTTGGTTTGTTCTATAGAGGGGGTCTCGTAGTATTTTAGGGAGATCTCAATGTCGTTTAGTACCAAAGAATTTATCGATTTTTTAAAAAAATATCAGGTCATAGGTTTGGCCATCGCAGTTATTATTGGCGGAAAACTAAATGAATTTGTTAGCACACTAGTAAACGACCTTTTGGTGCCGCTGATTTTCCAACCAGCCTTAAAGGCAGCACGAGTCGACGACATTCGATCGTTGTCGTTTCACGGGATTAAATACGGAAAAGTTATGGGCGCGTTTATTGATTTCGCGATTGTTGCTTTTGTAGTTTATTTGATTTCGAAGTTTATTCTTCGCGAAAAAGAAGTCACAAAAAAATAAGGATCAGCCGAACATGAAATTCTTGAAAATAATGCTCATCGTTATTCTAGCGGGCGTAATGGGTAAGACCACGTATGCATCCAACGAGTCAAAGCAATTGATCGATGGTTTTACCAACGAAAGCAAGTTGGGCATTGTGATTACAACCGGGAACTCCAAAACCCTTACTTTCGATGCGGCTCAAAAAGACACCTACGAATGGGGTCACAACAAACTTGGCTTTCTGGGTACCTACCTTCGGTCAACTTCGAAAGGTATTGAGAGCGCCAGAAGATGGAGCCTCGGTTTGCGCTATGATCGGGCAATTGCCGAGCGTTGGGCGCTTTTCGTTTCGCAAATGGTAGAGGGCGATTCTTACGCTGGATTTTTACAACGCTACAACACGGACATAGGTGGAAAATACAACATCGTGAAAACAGACGCGAACCAATGGTTTGCAGAGGCGGGTTATCGTTTCCAGCATGAGAACCAAATTACCGGAAACGAAAAGAATTCTTCCTATTCTCGTTTATACACTGAATACGAACACCGCTGGAATGTGACGGTGTCTTCAAAATTATGGCTCGAATATCTACAGAATTTGAGTGATGGCGAAGACCGCTTTTTTAACGGTGAAGTGTCAACTAAGGCGGCTTTGACCAATATTCTTTCGGTGCAATTCGCCTACTTGGTGAAATATCGAAACAAACTGCCAGCCAGCGTTCCTTATAAGACAGATACAATGTTGACCGCGGCACTTTTGGCGCAGTTCTAGGTATCAAGATACAGTCCCGGTGGTATTTTTTTAAATGGCGGAGAGGGCGAGAGTATCGATCCATATTCTCTAACCCATTAATCGGAAAAGAAGTTTTTCGGTTTTATCCCGCTGTGAGAGCTCTGCGAGTGATTTATTGGGGTACTGAGTGGTTTGGTTGTGGTTTGTGTGGACCCTGGGTAACATTAGAGCATGGTCACAAAATTCATACGCGCGTTTCCAATGCTTCTTGTATTCGGAGTGTCCATCTCGGCGCATTCAGCAAATTTATTTTGTACAGAAGTTGGTTCGACTAGCATTGATTTCGAGAACAAATCTTTAAAAAGCAACGGCTTTGAAAAACCAGAAAAAGCATCGCAATTCAGCATTTCTGATTATACCTCGAATAAACCCACAATAGTAGGTAATGCTGGAAATGCGAAAATGGCAAAAATCGGTGATGGTCGCTTTGTGGAAACAACACCATCTGGAAATGTTAATTTTTATTCTTGGTTTTCGACAAAAAAGCATAGACGGGGGATAAACAAAGAAGCGGGTTTTTTGTACGTCCATAAGGCATATAGACCGGACGATTTGGACATGCCCTATACTATTACCACAATCTATAAATGCGACGCTGGCTTTTGAAGCTGTAATGGTATTTGCTGTCTTTGTTTTTTATTGAATCGAAAAATCGAATTCTATTTATTGCTATTAGCTAATTCAATGGCGCCCATTGTTGGCGAATTTATTCATTTCGTTCTCAAAAACAATTTGCGCCTATGCGCAAAAGCAAAAACGCCTCCGAAACCTGCTTCGGGGGCGTATTAAAAAGCGGATTAGTCGATACATGAGACTTTCCAGAAGCTTAAGCTGACATCCAGGAGGAGTTCAGTTAGTTTATCTCAAATACTTCTTACAGTAAGGAAATCATGAAATATCAACTCTTTTTATTTTCGATAATGCTCTCTCTTTCCAGCGCAAAAGGTGCCGAACCTCATAGATGGTATGCTGCAAAAATCAAAAATTCTGCGGAAGGTACAACTGAGTCTATACTTTTGTCAGAGAAGTCTAAAACCATTACTCTTAGCAATGCATGGAAATGTATGGTGGGCAGCGTCAATGGTTCGGGAGGACGAGAGACAGTCTGTAAAAAACATGCGGAAGAAGCGTCCTTTTCCGTTCAATGTGATTCCAATCGTCCTAATGACCATACCCAAATTAGGTTTAAGAGCGAAGGCATTTATGATTTTATCGAAGTTGGTTGTAAGTCCAAATAGATCTTACTTGTGATAAGCTCGATAATTTTTCATTAACCCCAAGTGCGCTCCGTACTTCACCCAGTTGGACGGGGACGCCGTAATACACTGGCGGCTGTTGCGGATTAAATTACTTAATTGTTTTTGTAAGGTCACAAACGCAACTGTAGGAATCTGTTTTATGCAGCGGGTGTGGTAGGCATTGTTTTCGGCAAATTTCTGTAATTAAACTCTGTCGTTTGTATGAACTATACAAGTAGTCAGAGCAGTAAATAAAACCAACGAATATAAATAGGAATGCAAGGAGACCGAATACAAATTGCACGAATCTTTTCGCAAGAACGGTAACCTTTGAACGTACCTTATCAAATGAATTAAACACATTTAGTGAAATCATGCATTTAGAGGATGCAAGCAAAAAGCCAAATTATAAGTGTTGAATTTTATTGCAATTAATCGAGTTGCTGGGCGATTCCCCCCTTGGCAGGATGTCGAAACTTTTTACGCTTTTTTAGCAACTGCTATAGTCGCCATTACCTGAACATATTGTCGATCGTTTCAGTAAATTTGTGCTGAGCGGTTTGCTTGTGGAAGATACGCTGGTAAGCGTGTTTCGCTACGGTAAGGGCAAATAAAAGTGGAGTTCTAATATGGAATACGCGCTAGTCGATAAGCAACGCCGGGTCGCAGAGCCTGGCATTTCGGGCGAATGTCCAAACTGCGGTGCTAGGGTAATTGCTAAATGCGGCGACATTAAAATTCGGCATTGGGCTCATTACGGAAAGCGCGATTGCGACCCATGGTGGGAAAATGAAACTGAATGGCACCGTAGATGGAAGCAGCGGTTTCCTGTTGAATGGCAAGAAGTCACACAAATTGCAAACAGCGGTGAGATGCACCGCGCAGATGTTAAGACTGCTCTAGGCTGGGTATTTGAGTTCCAGCACTCTTTCCTAAATTCTAAAGAGCGCCAAGCTCGTGAAGCCTTTTATCCAAAATTAATTTGGATCGTAGACGGGATAAGGCGAGAGCGGGACAAGTATCAATTTTTCAAAGCGTTGGAGAATAGAAAGCCGATTAGCGATAAAGCCCCCGTATGGAGAATTTTTTTTCCAGACGAGATTCGACTGATACAAGAATGGGCTGGATGTCGCGCGCCAGTATTCTTTGATTTTGGTGAAGAGTCAGTACTTTGGTGGCTCTATCCAAAGAGCGCCGACGGGAGTGTGTTCGTTGGAAGATTTGCGCGTGCTGAATTAATCCAAACTCACCGTGATGGGGAGGCCCAGACAACCCACAGTTTCGCCGAGTTCGTGAAGGACCTTCCCGACTTAGTTTCGAAATACAGCGCACTTCTTAAGGCTCGGTGGGAAAGGCAGGTCGAAGCGAACTGGAGGAATCAGCATGTTCGGCAATATCAGTATACTCGTTCTCGGCGTGGACTTCCGCGCTTTTAGATGCACAAAAATAATTCACTAAAAAAAAGCATCAATCATAATTTTTTCCCCCGAATTCCCGCTCGAAAAGCGGGGCTTTTTGAACTATGCCGTCGTGAGAGCCCTGAGGCGATTTATTTGAACGCTGAGCGGTTTGATTGTGCGCAGGCGCTCAAATAACTATAAATTAGATATGGATGTTCAAATTTCTTCAAAAATTGATTTGCGGGACGCAGAGCAACGCCTCCATTTGATAAAGGCGGTATTAAACAGCGGTTTGTATGCAGAATCCGCTCTGAGTCATTTTCGTATAGGCTTAGAAATATTTATATCTGATTCTGGAGTCAAAGGGCCTTTGATCGCTTATCCGCCGGGAATCCTAAATCTCGAAACAGGCCATAATAAAAGTTCGGGCATTTCAATTCGTGAGCTAAGCGATCTAGCTATTAATTTGTCTCTTCTTAAAGACTGTCAAAACTTCTGCGAGCTATTAAATGGGTTTTCAAATTCGCCTCAAATTATGGACACCATATTTGAGGTTCATATTGCGGCATGGTGCCTCGGACTCGAATCTACAATCGATCTCGAATTTTCCCCAAAATGCTTAGTGAAACAAAGAGAAAAACGACCCGACTTTGTTTTCTATACAAGCGAAGAAGTTGTCTATTGTGAGTGTAAAAATCTCCATTTAGAGAGCCACAAAGCCACCAAGCGTTTTAATAAAATTTTTGAAACATATATTGAGGCTTTAAACTTATATCCGATTCCGAATGAACTCAGACTTGATGTAAGAATCGACACCCCCATTCGTGGCGATTTAAAAAATCAGGTGCAAAAAGTTGTTTTATCTGCCCTGGAGGCAGGTCGGGACAAAATTTTTGAGGTAAGAAAAAGTGATTCTTTTAGCTATAAGATTGGACTTAGAGAGGAGTCTCCGCCTTTTTCCGAATACAACATGGCTCAGATGCAAGTTACTATAGGAACGACAGCAACCAAAATAAGCTGGGAAAACGCTCAGTTTCGATTGGTTTTTCAAGATCATAAACTTATAAAAAGTATCGGTGATACGATGTCCGATGCAAAAAACCAATTGCCGAAAAGCGCTCTAGCTGTGATTTTTGTTCAAGTTTTTCATAGTCATTCAAACATCGCAAAACGAGCGTGTGAAGTCCGACTTACAGATTCGGCTTATGAACATATTGTAGCTTTTGGAATTTTAGGCGATGGTTTTCAATTTCATTTTCGCGAAAAATCACGACAACGGATTCAAAAATTTTTTCCCATTTGATAATAATTTTTTAAAATTTATTTTAAAGTTTCATCGATTTTTCGCAAAAGATTCTGTTCATCTTCTAAAACGCTGTAGTCCTCTGTACTTTGCGTCCAACCGAGTGGGCCGCCAATAGAAGCAGATTTATGCGTCATTAAAACCTTCACTCTAATTTTGTAGGGGCGCTTTTCGCTAATTTTGATCGTGGTGTACTTCAGAGTATTGCCGGCCACC
>DGKJ01000046.1:54513-68857 GCA_002387735.1 Bacteriovoracaceae bacterium UBA4573
CGGCCACCCCAAGGGCTATGTTTCCAGAGGAAGGTTTTGTAATAATTTGCTTAAGAGCCTTGTCGGCTTGTTCGATGGTTTGGTCTTCCACCGCGTTTAAACAGGCGTTCCAAACAGCATTGAAGTCTTTATCGTAGGCATTTAGCGATTCTTTAAAGCTAGGTGTGTCGACTTTTCTGGCGCAGCCAGTTAAAGCCAAAATTAGTAGGAAAAAAGAAATCGCTACGGTTCTCATTGCCGCCTCCGGTTTAGATCGAAAATGACCATTTCATCGATCATATCGGTAGAACTAGGACGAACTTTATAGTTCGTGGTTTAAAAAGTTCGTGTCTTTCAAAGTAAAGGGATGGACATTGAGGGCAGCTACCGTAAGTTATTGAAGCGTTTGGCTGCAAATATCAAAAAAGCCCGTAAAGCCCGTGGATTAACCCAGGAAGAAATGGCAACCTACGGCATTAACTATCGGCATTACCAAAAAATTGAAAGCGGTCGATACAGCCCGAACCTCTACACCTTACATCGTCTTGCCAAGATTTTCCGCGTAAGCATCAGAGAGTTTTTATCTAAAGTAGATTAAAGTAGAAGCCATGGCACGCCCATTGGGAACTCCAAAAACAGGTGGAAGGAAAAAAGGAACGCCGAATAAGCAAACCCTTTGGCTTCAAGACCAGCTCGAAAGTCAGAGTATCGATGTGGCGTCAAAAATTTTCGAAATTTTCCCGATGTTGGCGCCTGAAAAACAGGTCGACGTTTTATTAAATCTTCTGCCCTATTTGTATCCCAAACGAAAACCTATCGAAATGGATGTTCCTTCGGACGCAGAGGACGGAATTATTTTCGTAACGACCGAACCCTAATTCCGGCAGGTAATTGTTTTTCTAAAGTTCCGTAGGTGTCGAAAACCTTCACAAAATCTCTTCTTTTTCTGTATTTTTTTGATGAGCGTCGATTTTTTGGTTGTTTTAACACCTCGTCTATCGTGTTTCGAATTCCGGGTGGGAGGTGATTGAAATTGATGCCTCTCATCCTTCGATGGTAGTTTTTCCAGGCTGACGCGATGAAATCATATTCATCAACTTCCGAATTGGTATCGGGCAAAATCAAACCATCCGTAACGAGCAGTTTAAACAGCTCCGAAAATAATTTGTGCTGCTCGGCTTCCGGAATGCGAGTGTAAAAATTTAATTCAAATCTGAAAATTTCTTGATATCGGTTACAAATTTTATTTAAAAATTTATAAAA
This sequence comes from Bacteriovoracaceae bacterium UBA4573, assembly GCA_002387735.1. Classification (GTDB taxonomy): domain Bacteria; phylum Bdellovibrionota; class UBA1018; order UBA1018; family UBA923; genus UBA923. The sequence continues at coordinate 55,756 of DGKJ01000046.1, forward strand.
ATCGCCATCGGACAGTTCCGCTATCGTTCTTTTTTTAAATAGCCCCGTTGCATTTAGATCACGCGTAATCCGTGTTCGAAACTCAATTACAGACCTTCCTGGAGGAAGTTTGCCAGGGTTGAATTCTTCAAAAACCGCCAATTTTTTCGTTCGAATGAGATGGCCGATGATTTTTTGTGAGTTCCGGCAGTACAAAGCAAATCCGAAATTGGAAATCAGCTGAAAACGTCCTGATTGAGTTGGTACGAATTTCGCCAAGGCCCCTAAAAATTCTTTGAATGGGCCTAAATCTAGCTTTTCTTCCGGTGAAAAATATTCAAACCACTGCCCGTAATACGTGATGAAATTGCCAATTAAATTATCGGCGGGTTCCGCTTGTTTGGGGAGGATTTTGTGCAACTCAGTGTTTTTTTTCATAAATCTGATCTGCTTGCTGGCATCGCTTGTCCATCTATCGTTTGCGATAACTGAGTTCAAGCAGCATCTACCGCTGCCAATAGGAGGAAAGAATGAATCGTTTGAAAGTCTGGCGTTTGCAGCGCGTTTTATCGCAAATCGAATTGGCCCAAGCAGCGGGAATACCCAGATACGTTATTCAATTGGCTGAGTCGGGTATTCGAATGCCAAATGATGATCAGATCAATGCGCTGGCTAACACCCTGGGTGTTCGAAAAGAAGATCTCTTTGGTGCGATCACCGAGAATGTAACGGTTTGCCATGAATAATAAAAAAAATGCATCAGGGAGTGGATTTCTGAAAACAGCTTGCGAACGAGAGTTCGTAGGTGAACGAGAGGCGATCGATAAAAATTTCGATCAAGGCGATGAGAATTTGGCCGCAAAAAGGCATTTAGCGTACGTTCGAGCATTACCTCTGCGGTTTCAAGGGCTTTTCCGAAAAGTGTTCCTGAGCTCAGTTGCCCCCCGGCAAGCGATAAAAGCAAAGTGTATTGATTGCGTCGGATTTGAAACCGTAAGCATGCGAATCCAAAACTGCCCAACGTGGAAATGCCCACTTTGGCAGTATCGCCCCTACCGCTCGGAGTAGTTATGGGCATCAAAATTAGTTTAGGCCCTAGGCAAACTGTTGTCCCAGCGGGCGAGTATTTGGCGAAGTTAGTTGAAATCAAAGAAGGAACCTTTGTCGGACAGCGAAAAACATTCGAGTTTTTATTTGAGATTGCATCGGGAGAGCACTCTGGAATCATAGTGCGCGGATTCGTTAACGCGAATTACGAAACATTCTCCGAATACACGAAGCTACGGCAGTGGGCCACGATGGTTGCAAGGTTTGATACCGATATGGGTGCCAAGCTCGATTTGGATATTTTTTTCGGCAAAATTCTCAAAGTGAAAGTTGAAACAAAAGTATCAAAAAAGACGAAGAATCTATTTAGTAACGTTACGGCGATTTTGGGGCTGGAGTATGAGCTTTGACTCGGTGCTATACACCGTTGGTTCACTTGACCCAGTTGGGTGGAGTCACCAATGGTCTATTGCCCATGTTCAAGAGCCTGAACCCACGGCCCTAAAGGCCCACATCAATCCCCAAGACCTAAATGCCAAGAGCGGTCCCACAAGCATCTAGGTCTTGGGAGTGGGTTAACGAAAGTAAGAGTATGAAAGATAATAACTTGTCCGGCCCAGTGCGCCACGATAGACCGTTTGGGTTCGAGTCGGTCTTTGAAAACCTACTAACATACAAACAAGCCGCTCAGTGCCTTGGATTGTCAGAGCCGTATCTTCGTAAACTAAAAGCATCGGGGCAATTGCCTTATGTAGTTGTAGGCAGTCGAGCGATACGGTTTCGCATGAGCTCTTTAACTCGTTGGATCGAGGAAAGAGAAATCAAAAATGAAACGTAAACTAGAGAAGGTCACGTCTTGTCCAGGGGTTTTTAAAATCGTGGTATTTGACAGTGAAACGAACGACTGGAATGAGCCGCCGCATGGTTCGATGTACCGAGCATTTCGGTACGAACAAATCCACGAAGGCAAACGCAGAAAAGTGAGCAAGTATTTCAATTCGCTCACATCAGCCAAAGTTTGGGCGCTTGGATCTCATGCACGAACTGAAGAATATAAACTCCCGCTCCTGCAAAAAAATCCAAGCGCTGGAATGACTTTTGGAGAAGTCGTTCAAACTTGGTTAAAAGTGTGGCTTCCAAATAAACAGATCGGAACGCAACTTCGGTACAAGGCCTATCTAAAGCATTTCGAGTTTTTTTGGAATATGCCCGTCGAACGCATTGAGCCAAGCGATGTCGACGAATGGATCACGAAGATCAAGAAACCAGAGTATCTCAAAATGGGGCACACCACTCGTTGCGATTACAGGCATGAGTTCAGCGTGCTCAGAAATATTCTGAACTTCTACGCAAGTCGCTACAACCGCAACTACCGCCTTCCGTTTCTCAAAGACCACAAAGCAATGTTGAAGGTTCGCGAGAAATTGAAAGCACGGAAAGATCTAACGGTTGATGAGTTTCGAAACTTCATTGGTTGCTTGCAACGCATTTGCATAGAGCACGATTGTGAGGCTGTCTATTATCTGGCGTTAATGCAATACAGCACCTACTCCAGAATTCAAGAAACCGCCGCGCTTGCTGTAGACGACTTCGACTTCAGCCGAAACAAAATTCTATTCACAAAGAAAATGTTTTGGCCGAGAAAGCGTGGCTTTCAAACGCAAGTCGTCGACGGTGCAAAAGCAGGTGGAGGAAAAGAAATTCCAATGTCAGAACTTGCATCCAAAGTTTGCAAAGAGTGGATGCTGAAATCTGGCATACGAAGTGGGCAGCTTTTCATGCTCGACGGTGAGCTTATCACTTACCGTCAAATAGAGTACCGTTACACGCGGGCACTTCAACAAGCAGGACTCCCCTTTTCGGCCACGCATATTCTGCGGCATGCTTCGCTCACGGAATTCTACCAAACGAGCAAAGATTTGTTGCTAACTGCAGCAATGGCAGGCCAAAGGGATTTGAGGTCCACAACTAAGTACACAAAAGTGAGAGATGAAAGAGTCGTCCAAATGCAAAAACAGATGGACGAAAAATGGGCTGGAATTTTGTCGTAGAGTAATCACTTTTGCGAGCTCTCAAACAGCTCTCAAAAGCAATTTGCCTACGCACAAAAACAAAAAAGCCTCGTAATCATTGGGATTACAAGGCATCAGTCAAAATATGGCGGAGAGGGCGAGATTCGAACTCGCGAGGGGTTTTACCCCCTGCTCCCTTAGCAAGGGAGTGCCTTCGACCACTCGGCCACCTCTCCAAGGTATTAAAGACGAGTAGGCAATCCCTACCCTGGTAGCACACTGTTTTACCCCTGCCCAGCGGATTTTGGAAGACGGAATGCTCGAACTTTGGGTCATACGTTGGAAATTTTCCCAATCCCCCGTTAAACTAATTCGAGGAGTCGTGCGGCGACATGCAACAAAAAAAAGCTAAATTAAGGGTAGGCATATTATTTGGTGGAAAATCCGGCGAACACGAAGTGAGCGTGACTTCCGCACTATCTATATTTCAAGCACTCGATAAGGAAAAATACGAAGTAACCCTGGTAGGAATCGACAAAACCGGGCGTTGGTTGCTTCCCGAGCAAGCTCACGTACTTGCCCACCAGAAAAATCCACGTTTACTAAAACTCAATGAAGTGCGCGAAACCGTTGGATTTCTGCCGTTTCCAGCCGAAAAAAACCTGGTGCCCTTCGAAGGGGGCAAACTCAATGCCGGATCGGCTTCTCAGTTCGATGTCGTATTTCCGGTTTTACACGGCACCAACGGTGAAGACGGAACCATGCAGGGCTTGCTCGAGCTGGCGAATGTAGCCTATGTCGGGTCCGGCGTGCTTGGATCTTCGGTGGGAATGGATAAGGACGTATCCAAAAGATTGTTTCGTGACGCGGGAATTCCGGTGGTCCCCTATTTGATGCTGCATAGACACGAATACAGAGCCTCCCAGGAAATGGCGATCGAAGAAGCTCAACGCAAATTCGGATACCCCTATTTCGTAAAACCAGCCAATCTCGGATCTTCGGTAGGGGTAGGTAAAGTAAAGAATAAAACCGACGCGATCGCCAAAATCGAAGATGCTTTTCAGTACGACACTAAAATTTTAATTGAACAGGCAATAGACGCACGCGAACTAGAGTGTGCCGTGCTTGGTAATCACCAACCCGAGGCTAGCGTGGTGGGAGAAATTATTCCCCTGCACGAATTCTATAGCTACGAAGCGAAGTACATTGACGCCCAAGGTGCCGATCTGCGAATTCCGGCTGAAAATCTGTCGCGTGAAATTGAAGAGCGGGTTCGAACGTTGGCAGTTCAAGGGTTTAAAGCGCTTGAATGTAGCGGGTTAGCTCGCGTCGATTTTTTCCTAGACCGCAAAACAGGAAAAATATTTTTAAACGAAATCAACACGATCCCGGGTTTTACGAGCATAAGTATGTACCCGAAACTCTGGGAAGCGACCGGCATGCCTTACTCCAAACTGCTGGATCGTCTTATTCATCTTGCCCTCGAAAGATTCGAAGAAAAGCGTGGATTAAAGACGACCTATGAATCTCAATGAAAAAGTTAGCGCCGAACTATTAACCGATCTAAAAAAATACGGCGATCGTACTAGTTCGTTTATGACATTGTATCCAGGATTCGAATCTTATAAATCAGACAATGGTTTGGTTCGTTATATGGAGACAACTTCCGCTTGGGTTGCCGGCACCGAACCGTTGGCGCCTGCCGAAAAAAAAATTGATGTATTCAATGCTTTTAAAAATAGCGCACTAAATAAAAGAAAAAACGCCATCGTAGCTCCGGTCACCGAAGAATTTTCAAAAGAACTTACAAAAGCTGGATTTCATCGCATTCAAATCGGTTCAGAACCGGTGTTTGATTTAACTTCTTATTTTTCAACCATTGATCCTGTTCACCGCTTCCCAAGCGCCCGTTCACTTCAAAAGAGAGGCGCGGTGGTTCGAGAGCTTGCATTCGAGAGCATGACACAGGAGCAGCGCGATCGTATTTTAATGCTTGTAAAGGCTTGGAAAAACACAAAAAAAACCGCTCCGTTTGGTTTCTTGAACCAAATCGACCCCTTTTATTTCGCTAATGAAAAAAAATTTTTTGTCTTAGAGTTACACGGGCGAATTCTCGCTTTTTTGGCAGCAGTGCCCGTGTTTGCATTGGAAGGTTATTTTTTTTCCGAATACATGAGAGCCGCTGAAAGCCGTGTCGGTACTACAGAACTACTCTTTATTGAAACAATGCGTCTGCTAAAAAAGGCGGGTTACAAAGAAGTAAGACTAGGAACCTGCTTGTTTTCAAATCTTAGAGTGAATTCAGAAAGCAATCTGCGTCAGCGCGTAATGAGCTTTGCCATGGGATTAGCCTTTAGGCACCTGCGATATCCTTTGAACTTCAAGTCCATTTATCAATTTAAGGCTAAGTTCGAACCAACTCGTTGGGAGCCCGTTTATCTAGCGAGCAAGAGCAAGGTTGGAATAAGAGTCTTGTTTGACGTTCTAAGAGTACACTTTAAGGAACTAAATTTAGGGGCCCGACTTCAAGGATACTTTGCACAGGGAATAAACACACGAGCGCTCCCAAAAACTTTTGGTGAGTTCCTTTACCGCAGTAAAATCACATTCATCTTTTCGGCTATTTTCGTGGTATTGCATTTGTGGCGTACATTTTCGACCACCGGTTTGGCGTTTTTTCAAAAGAATGGGTATAGTGTCTCGGGCTATTCCGCTAGCGGACATTTTTGGAGTCCATTATTCCATAACGGTCACACGCACTTTTTCGGTGATTTATCGACCTTTTTAATTTTCGGCACTGCTACGGAAGTATTTTTGGGGTCATGGTTCGCCGCCAGTGTAATTGCGTTTGGGCTTTGGGCGTCAAATCCACAAGCGGTTTACATAGTTGAAAAGTTAATTGGGCCGAACATAGATGCTGCCACATTGGCCCGGTTTAGATCTGAAACAGATTATGGTTCCTCGAATGCGATATATGCCATGGTAGGTGCGCTAAGTGGTCTACTTAAGCGGCCAATGTTGCTCATGTTGCCCTTTATTTTAAACGGTTTATTTCTCTGTATTGCGCTAAAAAGTATTTTGAGTATTCATCATCTAACGGCACTATTTACTGGTTTTGTAATTTGCAAGCTATTGCACATTGTCCAGAAAAAATTTCCCACTTCGGTTTTGGAGCAAAGTAAGACAGAATAGATCTATTGTGCTCGTTAAAATCTTAAAAAAAGTGACATTTACTTTGCTGGTTTTGAATGTGGCGTTTCTTTTTGCTTCATGCGCGAGCGCCCCAAAGCCCATTGATAGCGAAATCGGTGATAGCGGTTTGTCTCAAGAGTCGATCGATGCGATTCGAGCTATTGAACGCGAGATTCAAGCCACCGATGATCATATTCAAGAAAAACACGAAAAATTTAAAATACCGATCGAGGTGAATCATCTCGTTTTGAAGTGGGTACACTTTTTCACGGTTACCGACAGAGATCGATTTCAAAGATTTTTAGATAACGGTGCGGTCTACCAGAACTTGGTTAAAAAAGTATTAGCCGACTATGGCATTCCCACCGAGCTTTATTATTTGGCAATGATCGAGAGTGGCTATTATCTCGGAGCGAGATCGCGCGCCCGTGCAGTTGGCCCGTGGCAGTTTATGCTTGGAACGTCTCGAATGTACGGTTTGAAGACCAACGCGTTTGTCGATGAGCGTCAGGACATCGTGCGTTCAACAGAAGCCGCCGCGAGATATTTAAAGGCGCTCCAGTCTAAATTCGATTCATGGTATTTAGCGATGGCCGGATACAACGCTGGCGAAGGACGAATTGCCGGCGCCATACGCCGGGGTCGCAGTCGAGATTTTTGGGTACTTGTAGAAAAGAAAGTATTGCCGCCAGAGACCCGCGACTATGTTCCGAAATTTTTAGCTGCCGTCATTGTTGGTCGAAATTTAAAAAAATATGGGTTCGAATCAAGCGAGAGCATCGAGAAATTCCCGACTGTGCGAACAGTGTCGGTCCCAGGTTCTGTCCGACTCGACGATATTGCCAAATCTATTGATATGCGGGCATCCGACCTCAAGCGCCTGAATCGCCACATTTTGCGAGATATTACCCCGGTCGGAATGCGACGCTACGGTGTTTGGGTACCAGTCGAAAGGGTTGCGCAATTGGAAATGTCCAAGTCAAATCTTGCGCGTCACCGAATTGCGCCGGTTCGTGAAAAAAAACGATACGTGGCGTCCGTTCGTAAACGCGGTCGCGTTCGATATCACCATGTTAGGCGTGGAGAAGCTCTTGCTTCGATCGCGAATCAATACAATGTTTCCACGGAAAAATTGAAACGTCTAAATCGTTTGAAATCAAATCTTATCTACGCCGGCCAACGATTGGTGCTTCCAAAAAATTTGTAGTTTAGAGAAAAAATGGCGCACTCGGCAGGGTTGGCTCGCTTTGCTCGCCCAGAACCGTAGAACCCAAGTGCAGCAAAAATAAAAAAGCCGTCGAGGCGTTGCCCCAACGGCTTTTTTATTATGGCGCACCCGGCAGGGTTCGAACCTACGACCTTCAGATCCGTAGTCTGACGCTCTAATCCAGCTGAGCTACGGGTGCACCGCTACGTTAAATAGGTGACAGTCTTATAGGGTTTTTTGGCTTGGAGGGCAAGTGTTTTTCAGGTAATCCCGGGGGAAAACACCAGCGGGGGAGCTGCTAATGTCTGCGGCTGAGAGGCTCGATTTTGATTCGGGCGACCCGAAAACTTGATCCGGATAATGCCGGCGTAAGGACATCTAATGAACCGTTTTTTCTTAATTTTTTATATTCTTGGGCTGCTTGGCTGTTCGGTCGTCTTAGCGGAAGAATCGATATTCCGTGTGCGGCTGGTTGAAGACCTGGGCACGTTGGACTGGGGCTATGGCGAAGTAAACGCCCAGGTCGTAGATCAGCTAATGGAAGGTCTAACCTTTGTTGATCGAAGGGGCAATGCGACGCCAGCGGTCGCGCGAAAGTGGGTATCGACAGGGAATATCACGCAGTTTTTTTTACGCTCCGACGCCAAGTGGTCAGATGGCCGCCGTGTTTGTGCTGAGGATTTCGAGATTGCCTGGCAACGAATTCGTGAAGCGCAGATAGTATCGCCCTATTCTCACCTGTTTAAAGATATTCAGGCGGTGCGGGCTAAATCCTGCGAGAAACTAGAAGTCGAAACCAAAACTCCCCTTTCCTACCTACCGGAACTACTAAGTCATTGGGTGTTTTATCCGGTTCAAAAAAATAGCTATCAGAAACAGCGCGATAAATTCTTTGAGCCCGAAAATTTAATTTCTAATGGACCGTATAAAATAAAAAAATGGCACAAAGATTCTCGTTATGTACTTGAGAAAAATGAATACTATTTCGCCGAAAAAGCGCGCCCGCTTCTGTTGGAATTTTTAGTTGTTTCAGACGATCAAACCGCCCTCACACTGTATAAAGCAGGAAAAATTGATTGGTTAAAGGACCCACCGATATTGAGCCGGGACCAGATAGTGCGGTCAGAGGGTTTTCGAGTGTTCCCCACCGCGGTAGGGTATCATCTAGGGTTTTCATTTTTGGAAAATAAAAAAAGCTTCGATCGAAATGCTCGTTGCGCCATTTCTAAAGCGATCGATGTTACAAAAATTCCAAAAATATTATTCGGAACCGAAATTCCTTCGCATACTTTTGTTCCTCCTCAATTTAAAATGGAAAAGGCTAATAATAGGTTCTCGAAGGCAGACGCCCAAATGTTGTGGAGTAAATCGACTCATCCGGAAATAATTGAAATCAGTTACTATGCGAAGCAAATTCACGAAACGTTGATGCAGTGGATTCAGGCAGAGCTCGCGAAAAATTTAAATACCAAGGTCGTTCTAAATAAAATGGAATCAAAGACCTATTGGTCGGAACTTGCTAATCGATCTCCGAGTGTTTTTTTGAGCGGCACCACGGCCTATTTTAGTCATGCAGCGGCTTTTTTAGATGAGATGCGGACAGAAAGCCCCGCCAACTGGGGCAAATATTCTAATAAGAATTACGATCGAATTGTCGATAGCATTAAAAAATCTAACTTTAAAAGAGAACTAATTGCTCAAGCCGATCGAACGCTCGTGCATGACGACTGCTCGGTAATTCCGCTTTACTTTCGACCAACTGCTCTTCTTTTAAAACCAAGATGGATAAACTTTGAACTAAACCCACTAGCTCGAGTGCAACTCAAAAAAGTTCGATCCCGATAAATTCCATTGGTAGGCAATAAATTCAGTATCCCTCGGTAGGTCGTTACTAAGCTAAACCTGCCGATCGCAGGAAAGCCCTTAATAGGTCATTCTAAGAGAATGGGGCTTCGATTCACATGGGTCGTCACGACTCTATCGTTGTCGTTACTTTCCTTTGCTTTCGGATCTGAAGGATTCGTAGAACTGGATTCAAAATTTTTGCACGTTAACCCACGCGTGATTCGAGCGAAACAAGACCGTCCACATGCGGTCTGGGCGAAAATGCACACTCGTGATATAAAGCGGGTTTCCGCCATTCTAAAGCAAGCTTTGGCTGATCAAAAAGATATATCGGTAGAAATAGAAAGCTTCTACCGAGAAACTGGTGAAGTAAGGTTAATTATTCGTAATCAGTCTCGAGAGTCCAAAGAATCCGCCACATTACGAATTGAAGAGGCGCTTAAGAAAAATAAAAACATTTCACTGGTGGGGCGTCGGCGAATTTTTCGAATTACCGAGATGCGAAATGAGGAACACAGAAAAAATTCCTCGAAGGTCGCTGAATGATGGGCTTTCCAATCAAAGCGAAAGCTTCTTTAGTGATTTGCTGCACTTTCGCAGTCTTATCGGCCGCCTGCAGTTCGCAGGAGCGCGTTGAAAAGTTATCGTCAGGCCCGAGTTTCCGCAACAAACTACCACCAGCGTATTACACTCAAAGCACTCTTGATATTCCTGCTAATTTAAATGACCGCTACTTCGCCGACAAAGGTGCTTGGTCGCAGGTCTACACCGACTTGTGGGCCCACCTCGAAATAGGCGCTGCCGCCCTTTATTCTGGTATTACTCTTCCGTCGAACGAAATAGTGGTTGCGGTACTCGATACCGGGGTAGATACGGATCACGAAGATCTAGTGGGTCGAATGTGGGTAAACCCACGGGAAATACCGAGTGACCGATATAATAACTCAGTGGACGACGACCAAAACGGCTTCGTTGACGACTTTGTTGGTTGGGACTGGGTGAATAATACCAATAATCCATCCGACGACAACGGACACGGGACCCATGTTGCAGGCACGATCGCCGCAATTGGCGGCAATGGTAAGGGAATTGTCGGAGTAGCTCCGTTCGTTCGAATAATGCCACTGAAAGTGTGCAGCTACGACGGAGCATGTGAAAGTAGCGATATTCGTGACGCAATTCTATACGCCAATCGCAACGGAGCTAAAGTAATTAATCTGAGTTTGGGTGGTCCCGACGATGGACCAGAAGGCCAAGCTTTTAATTCTGTTATTGAGCAAGTGTCAAAAGCCGGCACCTTGGTGGTTACCAGTGCGGGTAACGATGCGATGGACGTTGGGGAGTATTCACCCGCGAATTCGACTTATGCTATGCCAGTTGCGGCTCATCGAAGCGATGGGCGTATATGTGGGTTCTCAAATTTTGGTTGGAAGCTTGACGTGTCTGCCGGTGGTTGCGGCGAGAAAAATGGTCAAGACGTTGGGGCAATGATTTCGGCGAACTCCAAAAAATGTGGCAGTCTTGGAGATCAGTATTGTGCGGTTCGAACCGCGATCGGTGAAAAGTATTCGTTAAAATACGGTACATCAATGTCTACGCCGCATATCAGCGGACTAGCCGCATTGGTCTGGTCCCTTAATCCTCAAGCTACCCCGCTTCAGATTAGACAGACAGTTTTAAAAACAGCGGTGAAAGCGAATGCCGATAACAAAAATGTAGACTTTGGTTTCGGAAAGGCCAGCGCGGTTGATGCTGCGAGAATAGCACTCGAAGCCCCAGGTATTAAAATAACCTCGCCTTTCCATGGAGCCATTTCAAATCAACATCTATTGAAGTTAAGAATTGAAGCCCAGTCCCCCGTGGCGTGGGAACTTCGGGCAGTCTCGGTGCAAGATGGCGATGCTAATTTGCAATTAACCGCGGGTGACCTTATAGCTACGGGCACCGTATCTGCTGCGACCAACGTGGACCTGAGTGAGCTTTATCTACCCGCGCAAGCGGGCTCTTATTTGATAGTACTGAAAGCGCAAGTTTCAGGTGAATCGTATTTCGACACAGCACTCGTTCGGCGTTAGCCGTCAAAAGTAAAATAAACCTGATTTGTTTTTACCACTGAACACGTAGATGCCCCGTTCGTCACCCCGCCTACCACACGGAACCATATGGCGTTGGTCGCAGGGTCGTAGTAATTCGCTGGATTCGTTATCGTGTGGGTAATCGAAGTTTCCGTTGTTCCCACGGTGGTGATGGATTCCCAAGTAGACGTCGAATCGTTGTAAACTTCCATTCGAGGAGTTGCTCCGGAACCGGCACCAGTTGGCGAGCTTGAAGAGTCGCAAGGTGTGCTGTAAATGCCCGCAGAGCCTGTCCAGTATATCGTTAGCCGATCATAGTATGTCTGAATGGTCGTGAGGTCCGCATACACTGCGTATTCGTTCACTGTAACGTTAAAATTTATGCCAACATAATCGCATTCCGCATTAAAACTTGTAGCATCGTTGGAAGAAACTGCAGTGTTTTCCGCGCCCGCAAAGGCAGTGCTGGTGATAGGTGGTATATCGGTACTATCCACTAACGCCGCATCACCACAAGAGTTCCAATAACGCCCAGCCGCATTCGAGCCGTTGACCTGCGCCGTGTAGGTGATTGCATGACCGTCGCCCTCGCAGTCTAGGGCTGCCGTTGTACCGCTGGCAAAGCTGATGGGAATCGAAACCGAAGTAGAGGCGGTTAAATTGATGGTAGAGCTGCCCACGTAATAGCCGGCAGCCTCATCTCCATTGCCACCCATCGACCCACCACATTCCAAAATTCCGGTAGAAGGGTAAATTCCGTAAACATCAATTCGCCGTGCATCGCCAGCGGGAATTTCCACCGAAATTGAGCTTGATCGCTTAAACGGCTCAGAAAAAAAACCAAAACTTTGAACTCCGGCGCCACCGTTTATTGAGCAGCCTTGAAACTGTTCACTATCTGGCAAAACACCGTCGCCGGTAATGTTCACAGCAAAACAGTCAAAGTCTGTAGTCGAAGTAGGCGCTTGAATCGCAAACGGTGGCCGGGTCAGTGAAGTGAGAGCTGCCGTTTGGGTATTGTCTTTTAAAAAAATTGTTAACTTGTTGGAAAGCCCCTCTGGAAGCGGCTTAAAGGAACATCCGAATAATGTGAGAAAAAAAATTGGAGTAAATCTTTTTAGTCCCATCTTGTTGATCCCGTCGAAGTAATAATGCGTTTGACGGTAAAGATATCTGATTTGCTCATGGCTTCCAAGTTTTCAAATTTACGATAATCATCCCATAGGGCGCTAATTATTTTTCCGTACAATCCTACCGAGGCGTCGGAAATTAAATAAGAACTAAGATCCGCCGCTTTAAACGGAGAATTTCCACCCTTCGATTTTTGTTCAATAGACCTTTCGTAAAGATCTTTTCCAACGTTGGCTGGCCCAGCTGCCAGTAGGTCGTCTAAAAATTTTGTATTTACGTTGCCGGGAGCAATCGCGTTGACGAATATTCCAAAGGGCGCCAACTCAGCGGCGACGGTTTCAGTGAGCCTCCAGACGCCCCCCTTCGACGCCGTGTAGGCCGAAAAATTTGGGACAGCACCTTGGCCTCCGCCACTAAAAAGCACAATTCGCCCGGCTCGATTTTCTTTAAAATAAGGTACAACGGCTTGAATTGCGCGAACCGCGCCAACGAGATTGATGTTAACGCACCTGGCCCATTCGTCGACCGAATTTGTCTCGATTGGGCCGATTGGGCCATAAACGCCAGCTGGGAAAATTAATGCGTGTAGCACGCCGGGCGTCTTCATAGAGTGT
>DGKJ01000050.1:0-15831 GCA_002387735.1 Bacteriovoracaceae bacterium UBA4573
CAAGAGTTTGGTTACACTCGAAAGAGCGATGCCCAAGGCTTACGCTGAGCTCGTGACAGTGTACCAACTGCTTGAAAAACACTACCGAGACATGCAGGACATCGAGTTTACCATTCAACAAAACAAGCTTTACATGTTGCAGTGCCGCTCCGGAAAGCGCACGGCTGCAGCTGCGCTTCGAATCGCAGTGGAAATGGAAAAAGAGGGTTTGATCGATAAGAAAGAAGCGGTCATGCGTGTGAAACCGGAGCAGCTCGATCAATTGCTGCATCCGACGTTGGATCCGAAGGCAAAAAAAGAACATTTGTGTAAAGGCCTACCCGCAAGTCCGGGAGCTGCAACTGGTCAGGTTGTGTTTGACCCGAACACAGCTGAGAAGTGGGTCAACGAACTCGGTCGAAAAATAATCTTGGTAAGAGTTGAAACCAGCCCGGAAGACATTCACGGCATGAGTGTAGCTCAAGGTATTTTAACCGCTCGCGGGGGAATGACTTCTCACGCAGCGGTCGTTGCTCGAGGGATGGGGAAGTGCTGCGTTGCCGGTTGCGGTGCTCTTAAGATTTCGTACGAACGAAAAGAAATGACGATCGATAACCGAGTCATCAAAGAAGGCGACTTCATTACTCTCGACGGAAGTGCCGGAGAAGTAATGTTGGGCAAGGTCGAAACCATTGCACCAGCTATGAACGAGCATTTTAAAATTCTTATGAACTGGGTAGACGATTTTCGAAAGCTCAAAATTCGAACCAACGCCGATACCCCACTGGACTCTAAGGTAGCTCGTAGTTTCGGAGCTGAAGGCATCGGACTGTGTAGAACTGAGCACATGTTTTTCGAATCGGACCGCATCGATGCTGTTCGCGAAATGATTTTGGCTGACTCAAAAGAAGGTCGCGAACGGGCTTTGGCTAAAATTTTACCCATGCAAAAGGGCGATTTTCTGGGAATCTTTCGAGAAATGAAGGGGTTGCCGGTAACGATTCGTCTCTTGGACCCCCCGCTGCACGAGTTTTTACCACATACCGATAATGAAATTCAGGCGCTAAGTGCAAAAATCGGTGTTCCTGTGGAAAGACTAAAACGCAAAGTGGAAAGTCTTCACGAATTCAATCCAATGCTCGGACACCGCGGCTGTCGCTTGGGGGTGAGTTATCCGGAAATCTATATAGTTCAAGTGCGAGCAATCATGGAAGCGGCGTGTGAACTTTCAAAAAATGAAGGTTTCACGATTGTTCCTGAAATTATGATTCCCCTTGTAGGAGATTTTCGTGAATTAAAATTAATTCGCGAGTACACGGATATTGAATGCAAAGAAGTCATGAGTCGCTACGGAATCAAGATTGATTACAGCGTGGGAACGATGATTGAACTTCCTCGCGCTGCATTGACTGCCGACGAGATCGTTCAATATGCAGACTTTTTTAGTTTCGGAACTAACGATCTTACTCAAACCACTTATGGGTTGTCTCGCGACGATAGTGGAATGTTCCTGCGCGACTATATCGACGCCAAAATCTATGAGCGCGATCCATTTGTGACTTTGGATCAAAACGGCGTGGGAAAACTCATTAAAATGTCGGTAGACCTCGGGCGCTCCAAGAAACGAGATCTTAAACTTGGAATATGTGGCGAACACGGTGGAGATCCACAATCTGTAGAATTTTGCCATCGCGCGGGGCTCGACTACGTAAGTTGCTCACCCTATCGCGTACCAATAGCTCGACTCGCCGCAGCGCAAGCGGCGCTTCGTAAATAAGCAAGTTCGCAGTTCGCAAAGCTTTCCCATTTTTTTTGTGATAGTTTCCGTGCCGGGGACGGGGATTGGTCGTGGTTTATTCACGCACATTTATTTTGTTGCTGGGTATAGCAACATTGGTCGTTAGCACTTTGGCGAACGCTTCGTCGTCGGGCGATGGTTCGTGTTCCCAGATTATTAGAAATAAGTGGGAAGAAAAGTTCGCGCCTTTCGATAATCCCGATCGCTGGAAGTACCGTTTTGAATCAGACACTGCGCCTTTTGTAATTTATACCGAGCACGTCGCTCACGAATCTATCGCGCGAACTGCACTTAACTCGTTAGAGAGAGCCTGGGGATTTGCGCTAAAACTGGGATTTGATCCTCCCCCGATACTTAATCCTTTAGGGGAAGAAAAATTTCCAATTTTTTTGGTGGAGGGCGTAGAAAGCGGAGTTGAGCCGATCGAAGAACCAGTTCATCACAAAGACGACGAAGTCTTACATCCGTTTATGGCGCTCGACGTTAATGATTTGAAGGAACCCGCAGCGATTGATTCGTTTATTGCTCACGAGCTTCACCATTTGTTTCAGATTTCTTATAGTTGGGGGCTTCCGACCACAATTCACGAAATGAGTGCAAACTATTTTCAAGAGGCTTTTAGTCCGGGTCAAAATCATAAGGCTTTTTCTGAGGTCCAGGCTTTTCAAGCGCGGCCAGAATGGCCAGTCTTTCTAGAAGATTTCGAATCGGACTTTATGTATGGGGCATGGCTGTACTTTAAGTTTCTCGAACTAAATTATTTCGAGTCACGACCTGAATTTCTCAGAAATTTTTGGGAGCAATTTAGACAGGCTGACCGGGGTACGCGGAAATACGAACAAGAAGATCTGGTGCAAGCTTTGACCAACGTGCTGCCGGGTTCGATTTCCCACGACGAGGCTTTACTCGAGTTTGCGCTTTGGCGTACATTTCTTTTTCCCGGAGCGCGCGAACAGTCACTTGAAATAAGTGAACGCCATTTCGGTGGTATGAAGCTGCCGGGTCCGAAGTTCATGCATCGCATTGATGCCCGAGACGATAGGGTTATCGGAAAAATTGAGCAAGTCTATGGCACCCACTACGTGGAAGTCGCTAACCTCACCGCCTTTGAGGTCGAACTCACCCTAAACGGCTCGCCCGATGTTCGTTGGGTGTTGCAACAGGTGACGTTTGGTGACCGAATGATCGCGGCCATCACGGCGCTTCCGCATTACGCGGGTCCTGCCCCAAGCTCATTGTCCTACGAGCTGAAAATTAGAACCATTTGGGGAGGGCGATCTTTGTTTGATCGCCGGCTACTTAGTTCAAAATAGTTCAGCGAATAGTTGCAATCTCAGTCTAGAATCAATACATTTTTATCAGGATTTAGGTTATGACCTCGACGACCCTTGGTCGAATTGATTTAGTTTCAACGACCAATAAGGCTTCTTTCAGGAGAACAGCGTGCGCGTAAAACGCTTGGAAATTCAAGGATTTAAGTCTTTTAAAGATAAAACCGTTATCCACTTTGACGATGGCGTTACGGGAATCGTAGGCCCAAACGGTTGCGGTAAAAGCAATATCGTTGATTCGTTTTTCTGGGTCATGGGAGAGCAATCGACCAAACACCTCAGGGGTAGTGGTCAGGGCGATCTTATTTTTAATGGAAGTGAAAAATACTCTCCAAGTGGCATGGCGGAAGTAACCATGGTGCTCTCGACCGGCGCAAAAGGTGCCGAAATTCCCGAGGGCATGACGATTCGAGATCTGCCTGCTCACCTTAGATTTGAAGAAATTGCGATTACCCGGCGGTTATTCCGCGACGGCGAGAGTGAATATTTAATTAACGGTCAAACATGCAGGTTAAAAGATATTCACGAACTATTTATGGACACTGGTGCCGGTCCAAAAGCCTACTCGATCATCGAACAAGGGCAAATTTCAAGAATTGTTCAACAGAAACCGGAAGAACGTAGAACACTCATCGAAGAAGCTGCTGGTATCGTAAAGTTTAAGGCTCGAAAGAAAGAGTCTCTGCGTAAGATTGAAGCCACTCAACAAAATCTTTTGCGCATCAACGACATCGTGGCCGAAATCGAGCGACAGCTGGGTTCTCTCGAGCGGCAGGCTACCAAAGCTCGTCAGTATAAAAAGTACAAAGAAGAGTTGCAGGGTAAAGAGTTGCTTTCGGGCCGCAAGAAACTCTTCGGTTTAAAAAAACGCTCGCTCGAAGTCGCCGGTAGGGTGCAGGAGCTTGAGATCACCGACGTCGAACGTCGTAACAGCTTACAGGTAACCGAACTTCAAATTGAAAATCTTAAATTGCAGATGACCGAGGCTCAGCGTCTTGCGGAAGAGACCCAACAGCAGCTGCAAATACTGCAAAGGGAAATTTCCCAAGATGACACGCGAATCCAATTACACCGTCGTAATATACAAGAGCTCGAAAATTCTAATCTGACACTCGACGAAGAGCGCGAAGAGTTAATATCGGATATCGAACGACTGAGCGCTGAACATAGCGCGCTGGAAAATGAGGCTCTAGAACTAGAGGCCCTTTTTAAGAACGCCGATGAAATGCTGCGAGAGCAGCAAGCTCAGCTAGATTCCGCAAAATTGGCGGCCGACGAATTGGGCCGATTGGTCGAGCAAGAAAAACGCGATTTAATGGCGAGCTTGAATCGTCGAAACGAAATTTCGAATCAAGTGCATGGGCTTGAAGCCAAAGTTGATTCGTTGTCGGTCCAGGTAAATAGCTTAAATCTTCGAATCGCCGATCGCGAAGTTGACACAGAATTGCTGACGGAAAAGGCTTCTGCAGCTCGGGAGTTGTATCAAACTTCTGCAACGCAGGCCGATGCTTTGCGGGTCGAAGTTGAGGGTTTGGCGAGTTCTATCGTCGATCTAGACACTCGCCTTGGTGCTTTACGAAAAGAAGACTCAGTTGCCCGTGAAGAAAAGGCAAAAACAGAATCAAAACACAAAACAATTCAGGAACTCGTAGATAACCACGAAGGATTTCGGGCAGACGTTCAGGCGATTCTCAAAGATGAGTCTTTCGCCGGCTCCATTACCGGCGTTTTTGCCGATCGACTTGAGGCTCATCCCGGGTATGAATACGCTCTCGAGGGTGTACTTCGTGAATTTCTCGAAAGTCTATTTGTAGAAAACGCGACCAAAGCTCGAGAAATGATCGCGGTATTAAAAGAGCAGTCCGTAGGTCGGGCCACTTTTTGGCCGGCTGATTTGGTGGCTAAACGATCTATTTCTTCGCCAAATTCCGATCTGGTTTCAACTCTCCGCTCGCGCGGAATTGAAGCCACAGCATTGGCCGAAGTCATTCGGCTAGATGCGCCCAATTCTGCAGAATTATTAAAGTTGTTCGATCGTTACTGGGTCGTTGCGTCGCTTGACGACGCTGTGACTGCGTTTGAAGCTGCGGCGGATCTTGGGCTTTGCTTCGTTAGTCGGGAAGGGGACGTAGTAGACTCCTTTGGACGCGTGGCCGGCGGAAGTGTGAAGTCTTTAGAAACCGGCATATTAGCGCGTAAAGCTGAGCTACAGCGCCTTACTGAGCTACTGACCGAGTGGACCGGTAAGTGTCAATTGCTTTCCGAAAGTTTAGCGGCCGTTGAAAGTGATCTCATAGAGAAGAAGAGTATTCATGCCACAAAAAGCGCGCAACTTCGAGAGGTGGACTTGGCCGCAAAGTCCGCGGAGCGTGATCTCGCATCGTTAGAATCGCAATTGAGTTCGATTCAGAGTGAGTTGGAGCGTCAGAAGAACGAGCGCGAACAGTTGGAAGCTGGTCGTCGAGATCTATGGCAGAAGCTCGATTCGATTCGCCAAGAACTTTCTAGCATGGAAGATTCCACCCGGGCGCGCGAGTCTGTAATTGAAGAAAAATCTCGAGCCCATAATCAGTCGGTAATTAAAGTTTCAGAAATTCAAGGCGCAATGATTCAAATGAAAGTCGACTTTGCGGCTGCGAATGAGAAACACCGTAACTCAAAACAAAATCGGGAACGAGTCGTATCGCAACTTTCCAAAGACAAAAGCCGTCTTGAGGAAGTCGAACGCATGATTAACCGCAAGTTGGACGAAAAAGATCTAGTGGCCAGTGAGCTTGGTAGCCTTGAAACTCGCATGCAGGAGCTCACCGTAAAGGCTCAGGAACTTGAACAGCTGCTAGCCAGTCGCAAAAATGAACTCGAAAAGACTAATCACATGATGTCGGATTCATTTGAAAAGCAGCGAGAAGCTCTTCGAAATGTCGAAGAGGCCTCGTCCGAACTGTCTCGCCTGAAACTGGAACAGGAACGCAGCCAGCTCGAGTATCAGATGGTTTATCAAAATCTGTTTGAAAAATACGGTGTAGAAGAGTCGGCAATCGCTCCGCAAAACGATGAAGATCAACGGGCATTTGACGAATTAACACCCGAGCGCGAGACCGAAATGAGCGAGGAAGTAGAGCGTTTGCGCGAACGCATTCGTAAACTGGGTGAAGTTAACGTTATGGCGGTCGAGGAATACGACGAACAGAAAAAACGTCATGATTTCTTAATGACCCAACGCGAAGATCTTTTGAAGTCGATTCACGACCTCGAAAAAGCAATCGAACGGATTAACAAAACCTCGGAAGAACGTTTCCGAATCGCTTTCGAAGAGATCAATTCACGTTTTCAGCGAATTTTCCCAATCGTATTTGGTGGCGGTGGCGCTCGTTTAGAGATGACGAATCCCGCGGACCTAAATGAAACTGGCGTTGAGATTCTCGCGGAACCACCAGGTAAGAAAATAGGCTCGATTCAACTTATGTCCGGTGGCGAAAAAGCGTTAACCGCCGTAGCATTGATCTTTTCGATCTTTCTAATCAAGCCAAGTCCGTTTTGTGTGCTGGACGAGGTTGATGCCCCACTCGACGACCATAACGTGGGTAAGTTCAATATGTTGCTAAAGGAAATGGCTATTCGGAGCCAGTTCATCATTATAACTCACAATAAACGTACTATGGAGCTCAACGACAAGCTCTATGGGGTTACCATGGAGGAGCCGGGGGTTTCCAAAATGGTGAGTATTCAGTTGCAGTAAATTTTGCTCATATTGTTAAATATTCTTTACTTTTTTTGTAAATAGCTGAAATTATTTGAGTTTTTTCTAAACAAAAGCCCCTTGTTTTAATCTGGATCGCTTAAAATAGAGGTAGGAGTAACACCTCTATGTCGAAGCTGCGGGTAGGACCCGCGACCGAACAATACGCGCAAGTGGCGAGTCAGCGGCTCGAAACTGCTACGGCAATAAAGCAAGGGCCACCCGCTCCGGGAACCCCGCTTGCGGTGCCGTGGGAAACCGCCCACGCTCAGGTAAACATGGCGCTCAATTGGGCACAAAGCATGGCACCCACTCGGGACGGCATCTACGTTGTTGGCCCTGTTTCGGTAAAAAATCCACCCGTAAAACCAGTATCTAGTAGTTGGGGCATGCGTAGTTTTTGGAGCCTAGTATTGTTTGCAGGTGCCACAGTTTTTTCTGGATGCTTCGGATCCAAAATTGTTCCAGCAGGGAACACCGATTCGGTGGTGAATACCCCGGCAGACATAGGTCCTTCAAACAATGCTGTTTGTAACCCGTTCGGAAATGCCAATCACGCTGGCGCCGGTTACGCACACGGGGTCGTAGGGAAATTACAGTATCTCACCGACGATATGCCGAGATACAACAACCTTAATGATTTTATGAATAACGCCCAAGCGGTGGATGCGTCGATTTACTTTGGCAAGATCGACATTCCAACTCGTCCATTTGACCGCGGATTTATTACCTTGGACGGTGAAGCTATTTTAAACAGCAGTGGAACTACCTTGTATGAGTACTTTTCTCTACGACTTGAATCTATGCTGCGATTACAAGATGCCTCGGCCCCAAAAAAATATCAGTTCGGGCTTTTGGCAGACGACGGAGCGATTCTTAGCGCAGATTTTGGTAGCGGTTATGAGACGATAATTAACAATGACGGAACCCACCCCTCGAAGCTAATGTGCTCGACCAGTCCGGTTGAGTTGGATTTTACGAGCGCTCTGCCAATACGGATCGACTATTATCAGGGGCCTCGATACCACATAGCGCTGGTGCTCGTTTGGCGTGAATGGTCGGACGATGCGGCTTTCGATCCAAACGATCCGTTGTGCGGCAAGCAAGGCAATGGTCACTTTTTCAAATTTGCAGAAAATCCGCCGTCACCGCAGCCGGCCTGGGTAAATTTACTGGCTCGTGGCTGGTCGGTAGTGCCTGCCGAAGTATTTGAGCTTCCTTCTAATATCGCATCAAACCCTTGTGATGCAGTCGAGTCGATGACCACCACACTTACTTCAATTAGCCCGAATTCAGAATTTACTCGTTCGCCAGATATTACATTTGAATTTGAATCGAATCGATCGGGTGCATTGTTTCAGTGTAGTATCGATGGCGGCGACTTTAGTAGTTGTACGAGCCCAAAAACCTACATTAACGTTGGCACCGGGGCGCACACTTTTACAGTTCGCGCCATTGATGACATCGGTAACTTTGATGAAATTGGGGCATCACATAGCTGGACGGTCGATCAATCCGTTCCAACGATCGTAGTAACCGCTTCGTCGGTCACTAGTAATTCGATCACCGTTACTTGGACTACCAACGAACCCGCCACAACCAGCTTGGCCTGGGGACTCGGCGGAGACACAAGTCAAATTATTCCTGACGACGGAGTTTACGATACCAATCATAGCGTAACGCTTACCGGACTTACCGCGGATACAGTTTATTCCTATCGAATGATCAGTACTGATCAAGCTGGCAACACTATGACTTCGTCACGTCGCGTGGTTCGTACGAGCCCGTAATCGAAAATAAGCGGCCGTCAGAAAAAGTAAAATAAAAATCCATCCGGACTCGCCATTTTGAATAGTTCCGCACCCGGCGGTAAGCTTCAGGTCGACTTTCGCGAGACCGGAGTCCGCGAAGTCGATCACGATTCGAGACACCTCTGGAGACGCTCCAGCAATAGCAGCAGTGGTGATATTAATTTTGAATTTTAAGTAACGATAATTCTTACCACTCAGTTTAGTGATATCGCTTTCGTAATCCGAAAATACCGATCCATCAACCGATCCAGCGTAAGACAGGCTAATGGTGCCACTATTGAGAGTTTGGGTTACTGTCGGGGCGGTTTTAAAGTTCGCGTTTAGAGTGCCGAGGTCATAAGCCGCACTTTGTATGACGTAGCTCCGAGAAGGGAACACGTCATCGGTGTCGTAGTCCGCTACGTTTGAATGGGCTGGACGATTTCCCGGCGAAGAATCCAATCGAATTTTTCCCACTGTTCCGTCGCTTGCGGCGCCGCCGCAGGCGCTGGTTCCACCTGTCCCGTTAGTCACAGATGGTGCAGGAATAGCGAGAGGGATGTCCGCCAGAGTTTGTAGCCATACTGCGCCTCCGTGGCCGCCGGCGCCCGCACCGGAACAGTTGGCACCGTCAGAGGTAATTCCGTTACCGCCGTTGCCGCCTTCTGCTTCAATAGTTCCGACAGTCAGCGAACCAACAGCTGTGATACGAACGGTGCCTCCTCCTGCGCCACCCGCCCCGCCCGTCGCGTATTGAAAGCCGACCGTATTTCGATGCCCGCCGCCACCGCCGCCGCCGCCACCGCATATGAACGCGGTGGCGTTGTCGAAGTTGGCTCCTGGCAAAGCTGAAGTCGCTCCACCATCGTCTCCGTTGGTCCCGTTTACTTGGCCAAGACCACCGGAGGCGTCGGTAGCGCCGGTGTAGATAACACCGTCGGCCCCGTTTCCTACTGCACCTGCGCTTGCGGTTCCACCCGCGCCCCCTACTGCTGGACACGTGACAGCGGTGCCGCCGCTGGGTGCGGTACTCGAGCCATTTGCCACGCCGTCACTTCCTGCCGTTCCATTTACTTGAATCGTAGGTGTAATGTTGACGGTGGTTAGGGAGCGAATGATCAACGGATTACTTCCAGTAACCGTGATGGTGCCGCCGGTGATGTTTACTCGCTTAAAGTTGTAACCGTTGGGTTTAGCATCAGTGTCGAAACTGTAGCCGCCCGAGGTATCGAGTATCCCGTCGCTGCCGTCACCAAAACTAATTGGTCGGTGAGTACCACCTCCGGCGTCGGCTACTCGCCCAGCTTCGGCTTTCGAGGTAACAGTGTTCCATAGTCCCGTGGTGTTGGTGAGATCTGCACCATCGAGTGACGTAAAGTCCTCTACCAGTTGCCCGCCCGATATCGAGTAAGCATGAGTTCTAACCGCGAGTACGCAAATTACCAAAACGAAGACTCTAGTAATAGTAACCAATTTTAATTGCTCCTCCGTAAGAAATTTCTTTGGTGGATATTCGCCCCAAAAGTTCAGCTTCCGAAAAAAAATGTGAACTCAAATGAGCGTTCGTGTTCAGCGGGCCGAAGCGCATTTTTGCTTTGGCGGAAATGTCAGCGCCAATTCCAGTCATTGCGAAAGGTGCGATCGAAGCAGAAAAAGTACTACGAAGAGGCCTTTTTTGAGACTGTCCGATTCCAAGTACAGCCCCCAAAAGAATCTTGCGTTCACTTTTTAGACTTCTACCTTTCCAGCTCAACTCGTGGGTGTTTGAGGCGTAGAGTCCATAGGTCAGAGCTCGTTCCGAACTAATGTCGCGTTCTTGTCCCAAGGTAATTCTGGCAAGTGGCAATGCTACCTTTTCGACAAGTACGTTCTTATTCGTTGGCTCTCCTTGTTCGGCAATGATCGAAAGACCCATGAACCAATCCGTGGAGTCGTTTTTTCGTTTCCTAACAGTCAGATCAACCAGCGCTGGAACAAAGCCGGAGGCAGTAGCGGTTTCTGGATTGGAGTCGCTATTTAGTTTTCGTGAATGGTAGATAGAACCGACCGCTATTCCTATTCGAATGCGATTTAAACGGGCTAGAGTCGGGTCTTGATAAGGTTCGATCAAAATATGTTTGGTGGGACTAAATTCGCCCTCTTTGCCTCCTCTATCCACGGCGAGTACGCGAAAGTACATCGATCGTTCTTTGGGAGATTGTCTGGTTTGTAATATAAACCGAGTTTTTACAGTCTGGTGTTTTAGTATAATTTCTTTAAATTCAGAGTCTTTGGCGACCTCTAATTTGTAGGCAACCGCCCGATCGACGGGGTCCCATTCTAAATCTACGGCTACGTCCGCGAAGTCTTTTTGGGCGGCGCTAAAAGTTTCGGGCGTCGGTAATTTCCGTTTTATTTTTCGAATGCGTATCCGTGGTTCCTTTACGCGGGGTGCTGGCAACTGTGGTTTCGGTTTGATTTCAATTTTTCTTACATCAGAAATTATAGACTGAGACGGAGAACTTAAAGATTGTGCTCTTACTCGCCAGAAGACCGTACGGGGTCTATGAAATATCAAACTCCCACTCGATTGACTTTGTGAGAGCCACTGAGAGGAAGGAACATGTAATGGCCGTTCAAAATCTTCGTCGTGGGCGAGTTCAATTTTGTATTCTACTGCTTCTTTCGGAATGTTCGGTTCAACTAACCACCGAAAATCAATGCGTTCTCCTGCGAAATATTGGTCGGCAGACCGCAAGTCGTTTGCTTCTTTAATTTTGTGAACTCGAATTGCTTTACTGGCTATGGTTTCTTTTAATAATGGGTCGTTCGTGCGGAGTTGAATTTCATAATTATTATCTGACTCGAGTAATAGTCGTTCGGAAAATTCGTAAGTGTCTTTTTCCAGTATTGTTTCACCGTTACGGGTAATTGTTAACTTCATCAGTGGTTTAGCAATCAAGCGAGAGTCTCGAGAATTGAGAGCCCACTCCAACTGGAACTCGCTGCTAGATTCGTTGGTGACTAGGTGATTTGGTGTTTTATCCAATGAAATCAACGCATCGATTGCATCGGTTTTTTTCAGCCCGCTTTCACTAATTTCCGCCTGTTCTCCGGCGCCCAATGTGTGGCCAGTGTCACTAGTGATTCGGCCTTTGGTCACTGCGATCCGGGCATTGTTGCCATCTTTAATTAAACTAAAACTTGCACCCTCTTGATCCTCGCTAAAGTAGGTATCACCGACTTTGATACGAATGTTCTTAAGCGCCAGACTTGAGTCACTTTTGCTTAATCGGCCCTGCGCGAGCTCAATGGTTGGGTGAGACCGAGTATCAGCTTTCTCAATAGTTACTAGGCTGTTAGCAGCTACTGTTAAAGACCCGCCCTCTTGGAAATTGATTGTTGTATTCGCATTTTCAAGGGTGAGTACCGAGTCAAGGTGATGAAGAGCGTCGCCAGAATTTCCATTGTCCCAAGCAATAGTACCGCGAGCGCGTATCCGAACATCGTTTTGAGCTGCTTTTAACTCAGCGACTTTTTCGCTTTGTGGATTTCTCCGGTTTTCGTAGTCGCCCAAATCGTATAGCAACACGTAGATCTCCACGCACAAGAGTAGTGCACACAAAAACACACCTCTCCAGGGAGAGGGTCGCTTAAGTTCCGTCGACTGATCGACCTTCAATGTTCTTCCCCATCCATAGGGAAATTTCTCGCCATCCTATAGCATTGCTTGCACCGAAACCTGTGACATAATTAAGTCTGTTGTACTCATATATATTCTATGACTCAGAGCTGGAATTTTCCAATTCGCTACAAGATTCTCGGGGTGTTGAGTGTGGTCGTTTGTGCCGCTGTAGCGGTGTATCTGTACCTCGCGTCGACGCTTTTTTTCGAAGACAAAACGTTGCTAATCTATGAACTGAATCAAAGTAACGTACGAGTTCTTGCCAATGAAATGGATACTCATTTAAAAAATTTACTCAAACAAAGTCAGTTAATTGGGGAAATTACTCTTAAACAGGAAAATATTGCCGCATTCGATCGTATAAAAGACGACGATCTAGTCGCCGTGCGAGTAGAAAATAACGGCGGGGAGTTGGTGTTTGAAAAATATTGGACCGATGGGTTGGAGGCTTTTAATTTTTCAAAAGAAAAAATAGCGGCACTTTTTTCCGATCCGTTTCCTAAGGAAAATGAACATTCCAGAATTCAGTTTCGTACCTACGGTATCCAAGCGAGCGATGCATTGACACCGCCTTTGTTGTTAACGCGAAATAAACTTGCAGATGTTCAGGTATTCCTGGTTTCGAAGGCCGATAGTTTGGTATCCGCATTTACTCGTTCCGGTATTGCGGAAGTATATGTGTTCGATGCAAACGGAGACGTATTGTTTGGATCAAATTCAGAGATTAACCAAAAAAAAGATCCTCTCTATTCCGCTTCAAGAGTTGAACAGCTGCGTTCCGAAGTGCGACAGTTCGATCTTGGGGGGAAACAGTACTTGGGGTCTTGGTATCGACTGCAAAGCGCACCGTTAGTGGTGGCATCCCGAGTAGAGTTGGGGCATGCGTTTGCCGCTGCTAGGCTTTTGATACGTAAATCAATTATTTATGCCGTAATCATTGTAACCGTTGCATTCATGGTGGCCCTAATTTTTTCCCAATCCCTGACGGAGCCCATTCATAGAATGATGGAAGCAACCTATCGAATCGCAAAAGGAGATTTTAATAGTACGATTCACGTGCGCTCTCACGACGAGCTTGCGGTCCTCGCGGCTTCCTTTAACGCAATGACAGTAGATCTACGGTCGTCGCGAAGTCAGATTGAAGAGTACAGTCGAGATCTAGAAAAAAAGGTTATTGATCGTACGGCGATGCTGGAAACGCAAAACGCCGCTATACGGGAAGCCCAAGAGGCGCTACTCCGAACCACTCGATTGGCGAGCGTAGGGGAAGTAGCAGGACGAGCCGCCCATGAAGTGTTAAATCCCCTGACCAACATTATTGCTCGACTAGAAAAACGTAGTTTGGAAATTGCCAAAAATAAAAACGAGTCTTTAGTTGTTGCCGAAGAAATTCTTGCGGCCTGGAAAAAGGCGTACGACGCAGGGGGGATTGATTCGTTATGTCGGGATCTAGGTAGCCCCAGCAGCGCTTATCCTGGTCAAAAGATGATCGACGAAGATCTCAAGAACATAGAATTTCTAGTGGAAAAAGCCAAAGCCGACTATGCAGTGTGGCGCGACGACATTGAATTCCTCAATAGGGAATCCTTGAGAATATCGAAAATAGTAAATGGAATGCGATCTTTGACCCGAGTTTCGGGCAATAGACGGAAAATGTCTGTGGTCGAGGCCGTTGAGATGGCTTTAAATGCCAACCACGACGTAATTAAACGGGCAAACATTCAGTACTCTTTGGAGAAAATATCCAATCCAAGCATAGTGGCGGACCGCGACGAACTCGTACAGGTGTTGAGTAATCTGTTAAGAAACTCTATGCAGTCTTTGCAAGATTCTACCCTAA
Source organism: Bacteriovoracaceae bacterium UBA4573 (assembly GCA_002387735.1). Lineage (GTDB taxonomy): Bacteria > Bdellovibrionota > UBA1018 > UBA1018 > UBA923 > UBA923. Next base: position 14,142 of record DGKJ01000050.1, read on the forward strand.
AAGAAAAAAAAGTATGGATCGAAGTTGGGGATCATCCGACCGAAGCAAAATGCCGGTTGCGTGTTTGTGATAACGGTCCAGGCATCGCGGAAAAAGATTTTGAAGAAGTGTTTGAAGTTTCTTTTACTACTAAGAGCGCTGAAGAAGGAACTGGGCTGGGTTTGGCAATTGCACGAAGATTTATTCGGGCCTACGGCGGCGAATTATCGGTCGAAATGAGTGTGCCCAATGAACGCACGGTTTTCCTTATTGAGATGCCAACAATAAGTGAAGAATCACATCAAGAGGTTACGACCGATGTCTGAAGTAAGGAAACCTAACAATTTATTACTGGTCGTGGACGACGAAAAGGACATCGTACAAGCCTATATCGATTTTTTGGTGATTGAAGGAAAATCCGAACGCAAGAGCTCTCGCAGCAAAGGTAACGCCAATGAAAATCTCGAACAAAATACCGAGACCTACGAGATTTTAAAAGCCTATAACGGCCCCGAAGCCCTTAAAGTGGTAGAGGGCGAACTTAAAAATGGGCGGCGAATTGCGGGCGGTTTTTTTGACGTAAAAATGGATGGTGGAATGGACGGTCTGCAAACGATTAAAGAGATCTGGAAACGCGATCCGAAGGTAAACTGTACGATCGTTACGGCTTACCAGGATAGATCTGTGCAGGATATCAACCAGTTGTTCGGCGAAAGCTTTAGAGATCAATGGGACTATTTGAATAAGCCCTTTACCAGCGGAGAAATTCTTCAGAAGGCACGACAAATGTGTGCGTCGTGGAATCGCAGAAGCAACCTGGAAGATTCGCTAAAAATGCTGCAAGAGATGCAAGCTCAATTGGTTTTGAGCGAAAGAATGTCCGCTATTGGGCAAGTAGCTCGAGGAGTGGGCCACGAATTCGGAAATATACTGCAGAGAATACTTGGTAAGGCGGACCTTAGTCTAAACGAAACTGATCCCGGAAAGATTAAAGAAAATCTCTCGTTAATAATTCAAGCGGTAGACAGTGCCTCTGTCGTAATTCGTAATCTTCAGTCTTTTTCCAAAAATAGCGATCAAAAGAAAGCAGTAAGCGTGGCACAGGTGTTTACCGACACTCTCATGCTTATTAATCATGATTTAAAAAAGGGCAATATTGAAACCAAAGTTGAAAAGGGTGAGTCCGCTCTGGTCGAGGGTAATCCGATTGAGTTGCAACAAGTGTTTTTAAATCTAATTATTAACGCGATGCACGCGATGCCAAAGGGCGGAGTGTTGAGCGTTAGTATAAAAAACGACAATTCCCGAGTTCGCATTACGGTTAGCGATTCGGGCGTGGGGATTTCACCAGAAAACCTCCCGAAAATATTTGAATATGCGTTCACAACCAAGGGCGAAAAAGGCAGCGGGCTAGGACTGTCAATTTCTCAGAAGATTATCGAAGACCATAGGGGTACAATAAAAGTGGCAAGCGAACTGGGGAAAGGTACAACCTTCGAAATAACTTTGCCGGGACTCCAACGATGAAACAAAAATCAGATAGTGCAGAGCCAGAATCTAACACTGCGTTTTTAGTAGTCGATGATGACGATCAAGCGCGAAAAACGATTGTCGACTATTTAAATGCCTACGGTTTCAAAAAAATTCACGAAGCAAAAAACGGAAACGAAGCGCTCAAGAAGCTGGAAAATAATAAAATCGATTTTATTAT
>DGKJ01000050.1:16006-16234 GCA_002387735.1 Bacteriovoracaceae bacterium UBA4573
AATAAAATCGATTTTATTATTTCAGATTGGGAAATGCCTGAACCGAATGGGTTAGACCTATTGCGCCAGATCAAACTCGATCCGCGGTTTAGCAGTATTCCGTTTATCATGATTACAAGCCCTACGAGTCAGGAACGCTTTAAGGTTGAAGATGCCGCGTTGTCAAAGGTTGATGGCTACATTATTAAACCGTTTCGTTCACATATCCTACGAGAGAAAATCGAAAAC
>DGKJ01000050.1:16386-23898 GCA_002387735.1 Bacteriovoracaceae bacterium UBA4573
TAACGTCGCGGGGTCTTAGTGGTAGATGACGACAACGAAGTCAGATCGTTAGTGGTAACCTATCTTAGACAAATGGGTTATTCGCCAATTTTTGAAGCTAAGGACGGTGACGAAGGCTTTGCGGCGCTTCAATTACACCAAAAAGAAATCGCCTTCGTCGTGAGCGACTGGGAAATGCCTCGCCTTACGGGAATCGATCTTTTGGCAAAGATTCGTTCGGATGCCGCACTAAGCGAGATGCCATTTGTCATGATTACCTCTCAGACCTCGATCGAACGCTTAAAAGTAAAACAAGCAATCGAAGGAGAAGTGGACCATTATTTGTTAAAACCCTTTCGGTCCGAAGATCTGCGAACCAAAGTGACTTATGTCTTAAACAAAGCAAAGCTGTCGATCGAAGTAGGGCAACTGTTGAAAACAGTAGAAATGCACTTCAAAGACGGACGAGTGGCCGAAGCTGAGAAAGTTCTTCACAACATTTTAGTATTGGATCCCTCGTCAGTTCGGGCACACCTCGGATTAGCGCACGCTCAAATTAAATTGGCGCCCCAAAAAGGTCTAGAAAAGGCAATGAATTACATTCGAAGAGCTATAACAATTAATCCACAATATCCGCAGGCACACATTGACCTCGCGATAGCCTTTGAAAATGCCATGTCGTTAGAAAAGGCCATTCACGCGTTAAAAGAAGCTCTGAAATATTGTAGTTTTAGCCCCGAAATACATTACCACTTGGGCCGTCTGCTGTTGCGGCGCGGTCGAGACGCCGAAGGTCTTGCGGAACTGAATAAGGCGATCGAATTAAATCCAGCTTTTCGCGAAGCAAAAGATCTAATAGATGCCGCCAAAGACAAGTTGGGACTAAAGTAAATATGGATAAAGCGAGAATCGTAATTGCTGACGACGATGCCGAAAATGTGAAAATGTTAGACGAACTTGTACGCGCCGAGGGACATCTTACAAAAACTTGCGGTGACGGTGAGGCTGTACTGCATTTAGTGAGGTCTTGGTCCCCCCATCTGTTACTACTCGACGTTGATATGCCGAAGATGTCCGGTCTAGAGTGCGCCAAGAAAGTACGCTCTCAGATTAGCAGCGACTACGTAGGAATCATGATGGTAACTGCGCAATCAGACCTTTCTACACTTCAAAATTGCTTCGACGCCGGAGCCGATGATTATCTTTTGAAACCGTATCGCTCCGACGAGCTACGAGCGCGAATGAAAAATAATCTTCGTATTAGAGGCGTCCACGACTCGCTGCGACGCATGAATCGAAAGTTAGAAGAGGCGGCGACGATTGATGAGCTCACGGGACTTCGAAACATGCGTTACTTGTCTAAGCGTTTAATTGATGAGGTCGAACACGCAAAGAAGCACCGTGTCCCGCTGAGCTGTATAATGTTTGACATGGATCATTTCAAACAAGTGAATGACCAACACGATCACTTGTTCGGCAGTCAGGTTTTGCACGAAATCGGGCAGCTTGTGATGACGAAGTTGAGAGCGTCCGACGTACCTGCGAGGTACGGTGGTGACGAGTTCTTCATTCTGCTGCCGGGCACCACGCTAAAGTCTGCCGTTGACGTAGCGGAGCAGTTACGAAAGCTGTTTGAGACACATCAATTCAAATCGGGTACTCATGCAACACGAGTTACGGCCAGCTTTGGGGTGTCGGGCACCCACCATCCAAATGATTTCGAAGTCTTAGAAGCTAGGGAATTGATACGTTCAGCGGATTCCGCGATGTATAGTGCAAAAAATGCCGGGCGAAATCGGGTAGAAACCTACGCCTTCATTAAATAGTAGCGATCGTGCTATAGGAGACAGGGGAGAACTCCTATATAAATGTTGGACACCCTTGACCCTAAAGAAGCCGCCAAGCGGCGCAAAGAGAAAATCTGGATTGTCGTTGCCGCGCTGCTTTTCATCGCAACGACCTATGTAGAGATTCGCCTTTCGAGTCTTTCGAATCGTCTTCCCTTCGTAAATTCAATATTCTTTTTCGGTCTTATCAATTTCAATATCGTATTGCTGATGATTCTTACGTTTCTTGTATTTAGAAACGTAGGTAAACTTTTTTTGGAACGCCGGCGGCGCATTCTGGGAAGCCGCCTTAAAACCAAGCTTGTAGCTGCTTTTTTGGGATTTACGATTATTCCCACCATAATTCTTTTTCTAATTTCTTCGTTCTACATTAATTCGAGTTTCGACAAATGGTTTAGCATTAAGATTCAAAACACTTTACAGGCCGCGCTCGAAATAACTCAGACTTACTATAAAAATACTAGTCGAGTGGCCCAACATCTTGCGACTCAGTCTGCAAACGACATCAAAGAACAGTTCGGGAATAAGTTAAAACACACTCAGGCACTTACGCGCTTTGTAGAACGCAATCGTGAAATGTCGGCAGTAGACGGTTTAGAAGTTTATAGAGACCCAATCGAGGAACGAGTGGTATCTTCCAGTCAGCGCGACGATGCTGAATTTATTCCACGCTTGCCTTTGGATATCCTAAATAAAGTATTTCAAGGGGAACATGTAAGTATCGTTCAACACATTGGAAGGGCAGATTTAATTCGTTCCATTTCGCCACTTCTATCACCGGACGACAAGGTGTACGGTGCGGTGGCGGTTACCTTTGTAATACCCGCCAGTCTGGTGAATCGCGTTGACGAAATTTCCTCAGTATTCAAGGATTACAAAGACGTAAATCCGCTCAAGTATCCGGTTAAATCCACCTATTTTATGATTCTCATTATGATGACCGCGCTCATCATCTTCGCAAGTATCTGGATAGGGCTTTATTTGGCGCGCGAGTTGACGGTCCCACTTGAACGGCTGGTTACTGCTACTCAAAAAATTTCAGTGGGAGATTTAGACTTTCAGGTTTTAAATCCCGGTAATGACGAAATCGCTGTGTTAACTGGATCGTTCAACAATATGTTGTCGGACCTAAAAACGCATCGTTTTCAGCTTGAAGCTACCAACCAGGAGTTGGCCGAAAAACGTGGCTACGTCGAAGCCATTCTAAATAATGTGACAGCAGGCGTGTTGTCGGCCGATGAATCCATGACGGTGACAACTGCGAATCGCGAGGCTGGCAAACTGTTGCATCGCGACGTAAAGGACTTAATCGGAAAGAAATTGGATTCCATTTTTTCTGATGAAAATGTGCCACTCGTTGAACTTTATAAAAGCGCGCTCGAGGGGCGTATAGTTCAAAAACAGTTTGCTCTCGGAAAAGAGGGAGAGAGTCTTACAACTTTATTAGCGACAGCGACTCCTTTTCACACTGGAGTTATTTTCGTCATCGACGATACTAGCGCAGTTTTTAAAATGCAGCGTGAGGCTGCTTGGCGAGAGGTCGCACGTCGCATTGCGCACGAAATTAAAAATCCACTCACTCCCATTAAACTTTCTGCACAACGGTTACAGAAAAAGTTCTCTTCGCATCCAAGCGCGGAAGCTAAATTGCTGCGCGAGTGCACTGACACAATCATTAAAAATGTGGATTCCCTACGAGACATGGTGAATGAATTTTCGGAGTTTGCCCGTTTTCCAACGGCCAATCCAACTTCCAATAATTTAAACGAAATAATTAGAGAAACTATACGTTTGTACGAAGAAGCCGAACGTTCCATTTCATTTATCTTCGAACCTGAGACCAGAATGCCGTTGGTGGATGTTGACCGTGAGCAGTTAAAACGCGTGTTGATCAATCTTCTAGATAACGCAATGCACGCTCTTTCCGAAGGAGTGGGTCAAAAGTGCGCACTTCCGAAGAGAGTATGGGTTCGTACTCATTACAACGAGCAGTTAAACATTGCGGTCATCGATGTTGAAGACAACGGTCCAGGAATGTCCGACATCGTTCGAAGTAGACTTTTCGAGCCATATTTTTCCACTAAAACACAAGGTACGGGACTGGGGCTCGCAATCGTTAAGCGTATCGTGAGTGACCATCATGGATTTATTCGAGTCTACTCGGTGCCCGATTCTGGTTCTAAATTCACGATCGAATTACCGATCCGGTTTACCACAAGGGCCCAGTTTGACGAGGTGCCACTCAATGACTCGCTTGACTCACCTCGCGCATAAGGAGATGTTTTTCCACAAATGAGCAGACTTATTCTTGTAGTAGATGACGAGCAAGAAATTAGACACAGTCTTTCGGCGGTCTTCGAAGACGAAGGCCATCGCGTAGTATCGGCCTCAGATAGCGCGTCTGCCCTTGAAGTTTTGACGCGGGAGTCTCCGGACGTTATTTTTTTAGACATTTGGATGAGCGTCGGGCGTGGGGAAAAACAGCAAGAAGGCCTGGATCTTTTGGCAAAGATCAAAGCGCAGTATCCCGAGTCAGTGGTTGTTATGATGTCGGGGCATGGGTCCATAGAAACCGCGGTAAAAGCCACCAAATTAGGGGCTTACGACTTTATTGAAAAGCCATTGTCCTTAGAAAAGGTTCTCGTAACTCTTCAAAACGCCTTTCAACTGCGGGATTTGTCGCGAGAGAATCGAAACTTGCGTCAGCGAGTCGCGCGTTCCAAAACAATGATCGGTGAAAGTGCCGCTATGGTCGCTCTAAAAGCGGCCATTCGGAGAGTTGCCTCTACGAATTCTTGGGTATTGATTACGGGTGAAAATGGGACCGGTAAAGAACTGGTCGCTCACACAATTCACGCCATGTCCTCGCGTTTCGAAAAGCCATTCATAGAAATCAACTGTGCAGCGATTCCAGAGGAACTTATTGAGTCCGAACTATTCGGCCACGAAAAGGGGTCATTTACTGGGGCGACTCAGCTCAAGCGCGGTAAATTCGATTTGGCTAATGGTGGGACCTTGTTTCTCGATGAAATTGCCGACATGAGTCTCAAGACCCAAGCCAAGATACTAAGAATACTACAGGAACAACGGTTCGAAAGAGTGGGTGGCTCCCAAACTATTGAAGTCGATGTTCGGGTAATCGCGGCGACAAACAAGAATCTCGAAGAAGAAATAAAAGCGAATCGTTTTCGCGAGGATCTTTATTATCGGCTCAACGTGGTCCCTTTTCGCGTCCCGTCCCTCAGAGAACGACGCGAAGATATTCCGCATTTAATCCAACACTATTTAAAGGAGTTTTCTGTCGCAGGGAGCGCCCCAAAAACCATGTCCCAAACTGCGTTAGAGTTATTTTCTAATTACACTTGGCCGGGAAACGTGCGGGAACTGAAAAATACGATTGAGCGACTGGTAATATTTAGCGACGAGAGTGAAATTTCTTTAGAAACGGTCCTAGGTGTGGTTCCGGGACTTGCTGCGTCTCAAACGAAAATAGTGAATAACGAATCCGTGCGAGACCGTTCTTTGAAGGGGGCGCGGTCAGAATTTGAAAAAGATTTCATCGTTCGCAAACTCACAGAAAACGACTGGAATGTTTCCCGAACGGCGGTGGCTCTTGGTATTGAACGCAGTCATCTTCATAAAAAAATGAAAAACTTCGGAATTGAGGAACGTTAATTTATGAAAACTGAGCTCATCGTCGCGCTCGACAACATGACCGAAATAACGGCGCGTTCATTCGTTGAAAAGAGCGCAAGCTGCGGAGTTAACTGGTTCAAAATCGGGTTGGAACTATATTCAGCGACGGGACCCGCCTTCGTAAAAGAGTTAAAGCAAAAAGGGTATAACGTATTTTTAGATCTCAAACTGCACGATATACCAAACACGGTTGAAAAAGCCTCACGTGTGATCGCGGGTCTAGGTGTCGACCTCCTGACAATTCACTGCACTGGTGGCGTGGACATGATGAAGGGGGCCCTTGTGGGAGCGCAGGGGAGCAGCACTTCGATTATTGGCGTGACGGCTCTCACAAGTCTCGGCGACCACGATCTCGGGTTGCTTGGCGAGGTATTTGCTTTCAACGATCAGTCCAAACCTCGGCCAGCTCGTAAACGTACGGTCGCGCGGCTCTATCAGGCGGCTCTAGAAGTGGGACTTAGGGGAATAGTGTGCTCGCCCGACGATCTTGCCACTCTTCCTCGAATCAACCCATCGGGCTTTTGTTTCGTAACCCCAGGAATTCGACCCACATTTGCGGATCGCAACGATCAGCAGAGCGTTGCGACTCCCGCTGCGGCGGTGAAAGCCGGCGCCACCCATTTGGTTGTGGGTCGTCCAATCACCGCTCCCCCTTCTGGCATGTCGTCTGAAGACGCAATAAAAAAAATTCTGGAAGAAATGGCCACTGCAGGGAATTAATTATGGCTGCGAAAATCATTTTGAACGGACTTCGAAGTATTGAAGAATGCCTCAGAGTAAATCCTGATCGCATAGCCAAGCTTTATTTTGAGCGCGCAAAACTCTCTCCGCGTTTAGAAGCCATTAAAAAACAAGCTGAAAAAGCGGGGGTACGCGTAGAAATCACTGTAAAAAATGAGGGCGACGAAGGTTGCAGCGCCCTTCTTTCCGACTATCAATACACCGATTTCGATGATTTTTGTGCCCAACTGAAAAGCGAGATCGACGCTGGGGAGCGGCCCTGTGTTCTCATGCTCGACGGCGTTACTGACCCTCAAAACTTGGGGGCGATTTTGCGTACTGCTGCGTTCATGAATGTTGCGGGTGTGGTTTTACCAAAAGACCGGGCATCACCGATTACTGATACGGTCTACCGTGTTGCGTCCGGAGGGCTAGAGTACGTCCCGGTGTGCCAGGTTCCCAATCTTGTTTCAGCCATGGCGAGACTTAAGGAATGTGGTTTTTGGAGCGTAGGTTTCTCAGAGCACGCAAAACAAACGCTCGCGGCGGTACGACGAGACATAGCCCCATTATTGGTAATCGGGAACGAAGAAAAAGGAATTCGACCGTTGGTCCGAGAAAACTGCGATTTTCTCGCAAAATTCGAGGGGCGAGGCAAACTCGCGTCCCTAAATGCCTCCGTCGCCGCGGCCCTTGCCATGCAGTGGGCCGTGTCCGAAGTTTAAACTTTAAAAACTTATTGCCATTTCAGCGAAAAAAAATATAACCTCGAGCGCGCTCTACCTGACTGCAACAAGTGCGAGTAGAGACTTGTGCTGGTGTAGCTCAATTGGTAGAGCAGCTGATTTGTAATCAGCAGGTTGCGGGTTCGAGTCCCATCGCCAGCACCATTTTATTTGGCTGGAGGGATACCCAAGTGGCCAAAGGGAACAGACTGTAAATCTGTCGGCTTATGCCTTCGAAGGTTCGAATCCTTCTCCCTCCACCATAAAATTAGAGCGGGAGTAGCTCATTTGGCTAGAGCATCAGCCTTCCAAGCTGAGGGTAGCGGGTTCGAGCCCCGTCTCCCGCTCCAAAATTTTAGCGCAAGTTGTCCTGTTTGCCCGAGTTGCTAATGTAGCTCAGTTGGTAGAGCACACCCTTGGTAAGGGTGAGGTCATCGGTTCGATCCCGATCATTAGCACCATTTAAAATTTAGACTTCCAAATATTGGCGATATTTAAACGAGAAATAGAAAGGGTAAGAAAAGTTTATGTCAAAAGAGAAATTT
>DGKJ01000012.1:0-8968 GCA_002387735.1 Bacteriovoracaceae bacterium UBA4573
GACGCTGCGTCCTTAGTTTCGGCTGCCTCTGCCGCAGAAAATCTAAAAAACTCTGACGAAGCGATTGCCATTCTTCGCCAAGTAGTTGCATCAGGCGTAAAAGAAGTAAAAGCCGATGCAATGTTAGCCTTGGCGCGCAATCTTTTTCAAAAGGGTGACCGCGATGGCGCAGTTAAACAACTAAACGAAGTATCTAAAGAGTTTCCAAATACTGTTTGGGCCACATCAGCTGAGGGCTTTCAAAAACTATGGACTTCCGAAAAATCAGTCTCACCTTAGTAGCGTTTGCTTTACCTGGCATCTTGGCTTGTGGCTCGCGCAATTTGCACAAGAACACCGATCTCTCTAAGGCGGGTGGTTCTCCGATTGAACGCACATTCGTAAAAACTTCTCACCCAGAAAACCCTGACGCAGGAGTTGAACGGGTAGAGTTCGGAGCGGCCGTGTCTACTGCAGACGCCGTTTTCACCGCCAACGAAGTAGAAGGCGTCGCGGCTTTTTTTCGATCGAACTTCGCCAAGAAATGGACCTTCCGTGTAAAAAATGGCGTGTCAAGTGCGCTGCTATTGGCCGAAGACGGGGCAGGGGGCCACACTCTATTCTTTGGAGCTAACGACGGTTATTTTTACGCGCTCGACGCCGAATTTGGACGCATTCTTTGGCGTTATGAAACAAAACTCCCGGTTTACGCAAAACCAACCCTTGCTGGGGGCAAGATTTACTTCACAACCAGTGACGAAGTAGTCTTTTGCTTGGACCAAAACAGCGGAAAATGGTTTTGGCATTATAAACGCACTCACAATATCGGCACTTCGATTCGCGGTAATTCGTCGCCGACAATCGACGGGAAGCACATTATCGTAGGTTTTTCTGACGGCTACGTCGTTGCTCTAGGAGCCAAAGACGGCAACCTAGTTTGGGAACGCAAAATTCATTCGGGAAAACGATTCATGGACGTCGACGCATCGGCGGTGGCTGATGGTAGTACGCTTTTTATGCCCTCTTACGACGGTGGATTGTATGCACTGGACCGCACCACTGGAAAAATTTTATGGAAAGTGGACGCTGGGAGCGCGAAAAAGGTTCTGCTAGATCCCCGCGACTCCAAGAGCCTTTACGTGGCCGCCAGCGATGGTACTGTTGTCGCTCTCAATCGTAGCTCGGGTCGGATATTGTGGAAATTCGAACTCGACGCGGGAACTCCCACTGAATTGGTTCTCAAAGACAACTACCTGGCCTTTGGTAGTTCCGTGCAATATTTTTATGTGATTCACAAGGGTGACGGATCGCTCGCTTACCGACACAACGTCGGCCTTCGCAGTGGTTTTGTATCGAATCCTTTTCAGTCAGAAAATGAATTGTTCCTCATGTCGAACTTCGGGAACCTATACGTTTTTCGCTGGGTAAAGAAAAATGGCTGAGATGGACCTGCTGATTGCGCTTGCAACGCTTTCGGCAATGGAAATTGTACTCGGAATCGACAACCTCGTCTTTATCGCAATTTTAGTTGGGCGATTGCCAAAAAATCGGCAACCTCTCGCACGTCGCATCGGTCTTATTGGTGCGCTCGGAATGCGTCTGCTCTTGTTGCTTAGCATTAGCTGGATCATGAAGCTTACGAACCCACTTTTCACGATATTTCAGAAAACCTTTTCCGGGCGCGATCTGATCTTGATTTTAGGGGGACTGTTCCTCATCGCAAAAGCGACCTACGAGATTTACCACAGGGTGGAAGAACAAAACTCGGGTTACGGTGTCACCGGCGCAAAAGCTGCGACCTTTGGCTCGATTGTCCTACAAATAATGGTACTCGATATTGTATTTTCGCTCGACTCCGTGATCACCGCCGTCGGAATGGTCAATCAACTCTAGATCATGGTGGTCGCAATGTTCTTAGCGGTCGGGGCGATGTTGTTGGCAGCGGACCGCGTTTCTGCCTTTATTGAACGACACCCCAGCGTAAAGGTGCTGGCGCTGTCTTTTTTGGTCCTCATCGGCAGCATGTTGTTTGCGGAAGGTATGGGCAATCACATTCCAAAGGGTTACATCTATTTCGCCATGGCCTTTTCCCTGGGCGTGGAGATAGTAAATATTAAAACTGGCTCTAGACGTAAAGCCTAGCGGCTATCCATAGGAGTTTACATAATGTTGCTTATCAGAAGTGGCCACAAGAGATTGCTTCAGGGCTCCGGAATCCTCGCGCTCGCGCTCGTTCTGTCGTGTGCCTCGGTGAATTCTAGAATCGATGAGCACCGCGATGAGTTCACTTCCTACGATTCCGACACTCAATTAAAGTTACAAAATGGAGATATCGAACCCGGGTTTACTGAAACCATGGTTTATATTGCTAAGGGCCACCCGGCGGAGAAAACGCAACGCTCAAGTGGCGGAAAACTTATCTCAGTGTGGCGCTACGGCACTAGTAAGCCACAGGAAGTGCGCACGAACGTGCCTAATTCCAGCGATTCCCTCTCTGGCAGTTTTGGTTACCCAGAGTTCGGACCACGGGCCGCTCATCACCCGCCGGCCCACTATCAAAACCGTCCGCGCATGGAAATTGAATTTGAAAACGGTCGCGTCAAGAGTTGGCGCTAGAGCCTAATGCCGTGGTAGGTCACGGGCCCTGCGTCGGTCTGCTCGATCAAGTCCAACGTAAATCCGTCTGTCATGAACTGATCGAAAATAATCGGCGCTGTCGACACAGATGCGGGGTCAAGGTTGTCGAAAAACACTAGCGTCACGCCATTCTGTGCAACTGAAAAGTAGCCCACCATTAGATACATTTCAGACTCATATGTGGTCTGCAGAATGAAGTACCCGTTGTGGTCGAAATAAATCCAGTCGAATCCGCCGTCGCCCTGGAAATCCCACAACCCCACGGGTGACACCGTCGGAACAAAACGGGTTTTAAAATAATAGGCCTTGGCTCCGTCGGGCGAAGTAAAAACGATTCTCTGAGAACCGACCTCTGCTGCTCCCAAATGGGTAAAACTCGAAAATCCGCAGCCCTGAGGGCTCTCGGCTTGAACGTAGGCAAACACATCGCGCCCGGCGATGCGGTACTGACCGTATCCCGTGCATAAAAAACCGCTGTAGTGAGGGTTGCGAACCTCCACCCGTAAGACGCTATTGGGCTCGAAGGAATAAGTAATATTTTGTGCGTCGCTAGGATTATTGGTAGCTGTGGCCTGCGCAAAACTAAATGTCCAACTACCTAAAATGGACTGGCCACCAGAGATTTGACCAACCGCTAGATTGGCATTCTCGTCAACCTGTTTTCCGAAGAAGGTGCAGCCGGCAAGTGGGACGATTGCGCAAAACAGCGCGCATATTACGAGAACTCTCGTTCGAAAGGACACCGTAGGCTCCTGTTTCGGAGCAACACCCATGTCACTCCTAAGGACCTTATCGGACATTTAAAATTCAAACTTGGCGGGAAAATTATTCCGCCCACATATGAGCTACAGCCGTCCGACTTCGTCGATGTCTTTGTCGGTGATTCCCAAGAGGTACAAAATGGAATGCAGGGTTCGTTGATTAACTGCTGCCGGAGCAGCTCGGCGGGTTTTTAATTTAGCGTTGAAAGCTATTCCGAGCCCCGCTTTTTTTAGCATAGGAATGTCATTTGCTCCGTCGCCTACTGCAATCACGCTCTCGAGCGGAACTTCTTCCAGGCGGGCGATTTGTTCCAATAATTCGGCTTTTCGCTCAGCATTTACAATTGGGCCCACTACCCTGCCAGTTAACTTGCCGTCTATGATTTCAAGTTGATTCGTGTAGACGTAATGCAGACCTAGTTTCTCTTTGAGATAATCGCCGAAATAACTGAATCCGCCCGATATTAGCGCCACCTTGTAACCCAGTCGTTTAGTTGTTTTGATAAGAATATCTGCACCAGGAGTCAGGGGAATTGCCTCAGCCACGTGCTTTAAATCGGCCTCAGTGAGACCTTTCAATAGAGCGACTCGTTCGTACAGGCTTTCGTCAAATCCGATTTCTCCCTGCATTGCTCGCTCTGTAATTGCCGCCACTTGGTCCCCAACACCGGCCCGTTTAGCAAGCTCGTCAATTACTTCAACTTGAATCAGTGTGGAATCCATGTCCATGACTACCAGGCGCTTCGCCCTGCGATACAAACTTTCTCGTTGAACCGCGATGTCTAGAGTAGGATACCGAGTCGAAACCTTCAAAAGCTCGTCTTTGAGTGCACCCAAGTCCATGTTGGCACTGGTGTAGGTGAGCATTTCTAAACAAAATAGTCCTCGTTCGTTCAATTTACGAATCGAATCAATATTCACACCACGGCGTGCTAGAACCGCACTGATTGCCGCCACGTGCTTGGCTTGCAAATCGTCGCTCATTAGCGTGATGGCAAACTGGTGATTACTTGATCGCAACATCTCGTCGCCATCCACTACGGTGAAGTCCAACGCCACTCCCAATTCTTTGGCTTTGAACAACAAATCTTTGAGTACTGCCTTGTCATCTCCTTCTTCTCCGACAAACTGAATCACCATCGAAAGCGAGAGGAGACCATGAGTAACGGACTGCTCTAAATCTAGCAGCAGTACACCGTCGCGATTAAGAATAGCGGTTAAACTGGAAGTAATACCCGGTGCATCGCGGCCAGTAATGGTAAGAATAACTTTTTTTCTTGGGTCTAAAACCATCGAAACCTCGTGTTTTTTTAGAACTACACGGGGCGATTTGGTTTGTCTATTTCTGACGTTCCTCGGCTTGGGCCGACGCGGGAGTCCGGTCGATCGCTGAAGCTGGGGTTCGGCCGCCGCGACGATCAACCAGCATTTCGTACTGCCGAGTCAACATCACCGGATATGGTTCTCCCGTCAGGGAGGCGGCCAGGGTTCCATCTTTAAGTGCGCTTAGCACTTTGTCGACGTTCATGTCGGTATTTGAGGCAAAAGGCGAACATAACTCGTCCCACTTACCTAGAATATCTCTTTTAACTCTGCATTCGGTCGCAAACGCGTCGGCTTCGCCGCCATGGGCACCGAGCCGCGCCGCCACGAATTCGTCCGCGGTCGCTGCTTGGCCGTGCAAGACCTCTTCAGTTAGGCGCACCGCGTGAGTCAACTCATGAGCAAAATCAGCGATGTGCTCGATATCTGGCAGCCGTTTTGCCAGACGAATGCACACGGTCTGAGCAGATTTGTCGCGGCCGCCGAGCTGCGAGTACGACACATCGTCCCAATAAATATAAAGTCGGTCAAAAGAACCAAATTTCTTCTGAAACGCTTCAAGCAACTCGTTGCCCGTGCCCGAACGGCGAACGCTTTCGATAAGCCAGTTTTTTTCGCGAACGGAAACTTTTTCCCCTGGACCACAAAAAGTCCGATCCCCAGAGAAGGCATTAGAAGCGAGAATGGCGAGAAAACAAAAAATGAACGACAACCTCATACCCGCTCATCGACGCCGAGGAACGTTTTCTGAAGTTCTCTTTATTCAAACTTTTTTTTGCATCATTTTGCCGACTCAGCCTTTGCCGTTAGTAGACCGAAGATACAGGTAATGAAGCTGGTCAAAGCGTTATTTATTGTATTGTGCGTAGGGGTATTCTGCTCGGAGGGTTCCTACGCTCAAAAGAAAAAACGACCCACTCGCCAAAACCCCGATATTATTCTTGAGGTCGGCGCCCCCAATGCAACCTTTCACCAATGTTACGAGGACAATAAACTTCGAACCATGAAAGGTCACCACGCCCAAGACGCCTCGCTGATAAAAATTTGTCAGCACGGTAACGGCGAGTATTCGAAAAAAGCCATCGCTCTGGCGCGCGATCGCGACTGGTTTCCTCCGATTAAGTTAGAAGATAAACAAGCGCGGCTTCTAGCTTTTCAATTTATTTTTCTAAAAAAAACAAAAAAAAATGAGCTCACGATACCATTAAATATATCTGAAGTACGCTTTGTTTGCGCCTCGGAAAAGGCGAACATTCCGAAAACATCCCGGGTGGTGTTTCCCACCGAATCCGAAGCTTTAAAACATGGAATTCGCATTGAAATCCCCTGCAACTTTAACACGAGTCAAATTCGCATCGCACTACTTGACGCCCGCGCCCTAATCGAGGGCAGTCTGATGAATTTACACAAAACCGTAACCAAAGTCGCAGGCTTAAAAAACACCTGTGGTGGCAACCCCAACCAGCCTGGCTGCAAAGAATGGAATCGGAAAATTACTGAAGTCTTCACTGCGGACGCTCAACAACCTTTGGGCGAACCTGCCAAGTTCCGATGTTTAGCGGTTGATGCAGGTTTGGAATTCGAAGTAGCTCCACGCAAAACCGCTTCAACCTTGCCAGATCCATTTAAAACTTTTGGCGATTTAGATGCATCAGTTGCTCTGACCGACGAAGAATACGCAGGCAGTGACTACGAAGACTGGATCCAAGAATACCTTGAGACTTGTGACGACAATTACAGTCTTCCGAAAATTGAAAAATGTATTAACGGCTCTGAAGCCGCACTTCGGAATATCGGACCTTTCATCAAAGCAGAGGACTGCTCAAATGTGTTCTGGCCCGACGGCACGCCGGTGCTTTGCCGCTGGTTGGAGCACGCGGAAGCTACCCGAGCGCGAGCCTTCGCCCATGGCGTTCGATTAAAACAACAGTCTCTTGTTGAAAAACGAGATGCAGCAGAAAAAGCATTTCTTTGGGAGCACTGGGATTCCCGCAAATGGGACTCTGAAGCTTATTCCGCCTACCTGGCGGCAGAAGACAATCTAGATCGAGTTCGTGATTTAGAATACGATGAATTATTGAACTTCCAGGCTCAGATAAAGGAATACATGGCTAGCCATCTCTACGAATTTACAGTTCAACCAACCTCGGAATGGAGCTATCGCGGGTACTCGATAAAAGATGCGCAAAGAAGCACCGTACAAGAGGTGTGCCATTGGAAAATCGACTGCGGGGCGGCGCTGGAACTATTTGAACGACGTTTTGCATGGCGCACCCCCTACCCTTTAAAAGAAGGATGTTGGAGTGGCATCGTAAACTTTGGCAACGCATGGCATCCGAAAGAACCAACCATTGGTACTCTGGCCGAGGGACAAATTCACTGCGACCGAGCGTTTCGCCCACCAGCCGAACCATTGCCCAACCCTGCTTCGTACGACAACTCTGGCGACGACTCTGACGACGACTCTAGCGACGACCCAACCTCAGACGACGACCAATAGTTTTGATATTCCTCAACAAAAATACTAGCGCCACGACGCTGGCAAAATGCGCGAATACTTCGCCTAGCCGCGCGTAAAAGGTCGACGGGAACTTTTGCTCGGGTCCAGGTAAACGAATAGTTCCCTGCATCACAGTGGGTTGAAACAATGGTGTTTGAAAATTTAAATCACCACTAAGCCCCAGCACCGCACTGATTCCGGTATTGGTCGCACGAATCATTGGTCTTCGAAGCTCAATACTGCGAAATCGCGTGAGCCCCAAATGTTGATGCGGTTCAGAGGTGTCGCCGAACCACGAATCGTTGGTAATATTTATCAACACATCTGCACCGTCGCGCACACTCCTGCGAGAAAACTCCGGCACCAACCCTTCGTAACAAATCTGCGGGGCTAGGCGTACATGGTCTCGTTCACTTAAAGGAAGGCTCATGATCATGGGGCCCGCGCCGCGGCCGAAGTCGGCGATGGCGGGCACTAAGTCCTGGATATACGAACTAAATGGCCCTAACGGAACGTACTCTCCAAATGCGAGAAGAATCGATTTGTGATAGTAGTCCAATATTTTTCCGTCGGAGTTCAAAAGAAACGCCGAATTATAATCCCGCTTTCCGCGGGCGGCGTAACCCCCAAAATACAAAGGTTTTCCAGCTTCACGCGCTACGTTTTTGATATAACTTCGCCCACCGATTGAAGACTGGTCGGCAATCGGATTATCGAAATGCAGATACAAAAGCGGAAAAGCAGTTTCCGCCCAAATAAGTAAATCTGTGTCAGGGCGTTTTTTTACCGCATCGATCGTCATCTCACGATATGTGTCGAGAACGCGGTAAATCGCTCGCGCAAAACCGCTCTCGCTCTCAAGTTTTTCGGCATCTCCAATGTTGGCTTGAATGACTGAAAATCTAAACTCCCGACTGAAACTCCGCTCTAAGGCTTGTAACTGGGTAATGCGGTGGTTTCCCCAAATGCCAAATCCAAGAAAAAGCAGGATCAAGGCACCGGCAGTTATAGCTGCGACCCGCATATGGCGACGCCGCAACAGAAAATAAACGCTGGCATTAAACGCGATGATCAAAAATGTCAGGCCATAGGCCCCCGTGAATTCAGCGATTTGTACAACCGAAAACCAGGCGATGAGTGAGTGCCCCAATGTGTTTGGGAATATTTTTGGATACCACCAGTCAAAAGCCACATAGATCGAAGACAACATGACGACGAACGACAAAAAACCAAATGTCGTTGGTCTAACGTTTTTTACAAGTACGCGAGCCACGATCGCAAAAGCTACAAACTGAAGTTCTGCAAACAGCGCAAACAAAACGAGAACTATTTTCCCGACGATCCACGGGAACCCGCCAAACGATACGGCCACATAACTGACCCACCCGAATCCGAAAAGCACATACGAAATCATGGCGCCCGCGCCGACCCAGGCAGCCTTTTTTGCGGTAGAAGCGGCTTCGACTGCCCATAGAAACGGTACTAAACCCACGAACGCGAGGGGCACGAAACCATACGGAGGAAAGGCTAATACAAAAAATAGCGCCGAAAGAGCGCCTAATAAGAAAAATCTGACGGTGGGCTTCATGAAAAAAAACTAAGTGGTTTTTATAGAACAGTCTACTTGGAAATCTTGCTCCACTCGGATTCGGAAAACCCCGGAACCCAGACCGGCTGAAATACCGTTTTTTCGAGCTTTTTTTCTAGTGTAGATTTCTTCGTACCTGAGGCTACGGTAGGAACTGCCAACGGTGCTGGAACTTTTACT
>DGKJ01000012.1:9152-14117 GCA_002387735.1 Bacteriovoracaceae bacterium UBA4573
GAAAGTTTTTGTGCAATCACTCGCTTTGCGCCAGAACGGCGATTCACTTCGGCCAAAGCTCGGTAAGCGTTCACTTTGCCACCCGACGCTATTTTCTCGATCAGTCCACTGGCCCGGTCTACGGTCGATCTAATTATTTCCCGAACCTCTTGGGGCTTGAGACTGCGATTCTTCGATAAGATCAGCGCGGCCAACCCGGTAACAAACGCGGTAGCCTGGCTAGTGCCCGACATGTAACCGTATTTTCCACCCGGAATAGTGCTAAGAATTTTTTCGCCGGGGGCGGCTACGTCGACCCGATTTTTGCCCCAATTGCTGCTCGAGAGCAGTTCGTTCTTAATATTAGTAGCGGCTACACAAATTACGTTGGTGAGCTGCTGGTATGCACACGGGTAGTAGTAATGCTCTGGGTTATCAGAATTTTTCTTCTCATTCCCTGCTGCTACGACCAATAAAATATCTTTTTCCTGAGCTCTTCGCAAAGCGCGGTACTCTTCTTGCGACGCTTCGGGACCGCCACCACTGTAGTTGATGATCTTAGCTCCATGATCGATTGCCCAATTAAGCGCGCGCACGCTATTGCGTAGGTTCTCGGCACCGGTGGCGTCGTTGGAGTAGTATTTTACGGCCATGATCGAAACATTATGGGCAACACCAGATATTCCAGCCTTGGCATTTAGCGCCGCGCCCAAGATGCCGGCGACGTGGGTTCCATGACCATGGGTATCGATCGGGTTAGCATTGTTGGATACGAAATCGAAGCCGTGGGCTCCGGTCTCTTTGTCCTTCCAAAGATTTGCCTTGAGATCGGGGTGATTAACGTCGATCCCGGTGTCGACAACTGCAACCACAACCTCTCTACTGCCCTTTTCAATTTTCCAAGCGTCGACTGCGTGAATATGTGAATCACTCACATGGTTGAGCAATCCCCAATTTCGAAGTTGCGAAACTGAAGCCAGTACACGGTCGCCCGAAGGGGACTTAAAGAATTCTGTGCTGTTAGAGAGTAAAAACAAACTCAGCAGTAAAAGCGTTTGGAAACCGGCCCATCGTACCCAACGGGCGCGCGAAGCCTTGCGGAATTTCCGTGAGGTCTTTTGAAGTTTTTCTGCCACTGCGTACAACATCTACCACTCGCTTCTGCTGCTACTGCTGCTGCGCGGCCATTTGGCCGGCTTGCTACGGGATACAGTAGAGCAATTGGAGTGCCACATTAGCGCGTCTGGCGACATAGGCAAAGAGCGTTGAAATCCCCGGTTTTTCCCCCTTAGAAGTGTCTATATTTTAGACACTTGCACAGGGCGCCGCGTTCATTCGACACAGGCCCCATGGCCGATTAGCCCGAAACACCCGAACCAGACCCGTTTAAAACTGGCACTCGGCTTGAAAGAGTATAGCCCGTAGAGATGAGGGAGCAGACGATGCAGAAAAGCGGAATAAGCTGGTTAAAAATATTGTTAGTGGCTGTTTTGCCACTTTTTGCGGGGGCGTGCGGCCCGAGTGGACCCAGCGCTGCCACAGATAAAAATCAAGCCACGCGTTTTGAGGCAGCCCTCTCGGCCATTGCCGGAGCCACGGCCAATGGCATCGACGAAACCCTTTGGCGTTGCCCTTCTTACGACAATGTTACTTTAAAAGGTGGTTACGCCGAACAAGACACCACAGGTGCTCGCAACTATCTGGTTTGCGTAGCTCGCAACGACAGCTCTCGCTTGTTGGTAGTGCCGAACTCTAGCCGCTCTATTTGCGTTTACCCTGCCGTTAAGACTGGCACTAGCTGGTCGCTATTAGAAAACGAGCGTTGCGCGGCGGTCTATAACGACGTACCTCAAATTTTTGATTTCAACTCACCGAACATCAACGACGTGGTGATCGTCGATCAATCGGTGAACTACGCTTTTAAGCAATGTTTAACGGGTACTGTTTCTTGTCCAGCTTACTCGCAAGGCACGCCTTAAAGGGAATTAGGCAGCGTTTCCTCGGGTCCAACCAACGCCGTAGGCTTTATTGACTGATTGCACGCCTCGGCGAAATTTTTGAGCGAAATCGGGATCAATCGTCGGAAACGCCGAGACCATTTGCATTTCACCGTTTTCAAACAACCGACAAACTACGATCATGGAAAAAAACGTTTCTTCGTCTTCGTGATCTTTATAAATGGAAATAAAGGTCAGCCACTTTTGTTTCTCTGGATCAACGAACGACCAAATCTCATCTGGATCGTCCATCGTAGGCTCGATAAACTGCACGAACTGATCAAATTGCTCTCGGGGAATATCATCGGAGCGTCGTAGGTCGCTAGAAGAGGCTCCTTCACCCGCAAAGAGTTTTTCCCATAAAAGTTGTCTTCCGATTTCGTTTGCTGCCGCGTCGGCGAGATTCGCCGCCGAATCCTCTGGCCCGCCCGCCACCTCGGGTTCGGCAGCAGGGCTCTCGAGCGGAATTTCCGTACCACGGCGATACTGTTCCACTAGATCTTCGTCTCGAGTCGCGAATCCCAGAAATACGAAACTAGGAACCCCTTCGATAGTAAGGCAGACGCAAACATAGGTGAATGCATCTTCACCGCTTCGAAACTTACTCATGAACGTAAAGTGCCGCTCACCGGAATCGGTTTCATTCAGCCAGACTTCGTCCGGGTCTTCCAAAGTAAGGGCGCGATACTGCGAGAATCGCTCGCCAGCCCCGTCTCCATAGTCGCCGCGCGATCTAAGGCGATCATGCTCTTCAAGCATGGCGTCGACAGCGGGTTGAAAATAGTCGTGAATGCATTCTTCGCTGCAAAAGCAGCGGCCGACTTCTTTTTCCACAAAAAGAATGGTCTCGATTTCGGCCAAGCTTTTACGGCAATTGGCGCAAAAATCCGAAAATCGTAAGTCTTCCAACGAGTCCCCTTCCCTTGCATTGATCCCCACCCGACGAACATTGTCCCATTTAGGACTAATTAAGTCAATTAATATTATCTTATTTAATTTAATAAATTCAATAGGTTGTAATATATTTTTAACCTAACAGCCCCAACGGGACCCTAGATCTCAAAAAAATTAACGCGGCGCGCTTTGCAAGGATTGCGGCGCACAGTAGTCTAGATATAAGGGCCGAAGCAGGATGAGTCGGCCCCCTGTCGTATGGAAGCCCGGAGGGTTTCAGTCCGAGCAGGTTTTAAACGTGGAAAGGAGTCCACAATGATCTATGTCAATCAGAAGCAACTCGACCAGGTCGAGTACTTGATCGAGCAGTCCACTCGCGGGCACCATATTTTGTTCGACCTCGACGCTATTCGCTATGCGTTCTGCGCAGCGAATGCGAGTGAATCTACTCCCAAAAAACGACCCTCGAAAACCTCAGCAAAGAAAAAAGCAAAAGACGAAAGTGCCGAAAAACATATAGAGAACTTGATTCTGCAGCCCACGCTGATTTCGAAGAAAGCCTATCTCGAGAGTTTAAACCACGACACCTATGTGAACGTGGTGCGCACTTACTTTTCGATCGTCGAAAATAATATATTTGAGAGTCTCAAGTACTGTCAGTGAGGTTTTGTGGCCATAGACGGAATTGGTGGCGGCGACTCCGATACGAATGCGATTCGTAGACGTGCGCTAGAAGAGCAGAAAGCCCGCGAACTCGACCGCATTGAAGACCGCTACAAAAAACAAGTTAAAGAGACCCAAAAAAATCGTCAAAAGGCGCTTGAGCAGGTGTACCAAGCGACAGAGGGCGAGGTCGAGTCTAAGCGTGACGACGCGCAGTTTAAGGTGGACCGCGCTAAACAAGCGGCCGACGAACGCGTTCGCGCTTTCGAGCAAGACGCTCTTCGAATGACTGAAGAAGCTAAACGCCAATTTGAACACAAAGCAAAAGCTCTCGAAAAGGCTTCCTTACAAATGGATAACGAACGCCGTTACCTCGCTAAACAGCACAGCGATACCATGGCCCACATCCAAAAAGAGCGCGAAGAACGGTACAACGACCTTTCGTCTAAACACGCACGCGAAGCGCTGCGCATTGAAAACGAGTACAAACGCCGCAATATGACGGCGGAGCAAAGGCACGCCTCTGAGATCGCCCAAAAAGAACGGGAAATTAAAGACAAAAAAGCAGCTATTCAGGCCGAAGGCAACCGAACACTAGATTTCTTACAGCGAGACAAAGCCAATCAGGCCGCAAGCATTGAAAACGAAGTCAATCACACTCGGCAACAAGGCCGCGCTCAAATTGAAGAACAAAGAATCAATCAGGCAACTCAAAAAATGTTGCTCGATAGTGACCATGCAGCGTCGATCGACGAACAGAATCGTCGTTACAATCTAGAAATTAATCGTACTTCAATGCGCGGTAAACGCATGCTCGATGAAACGCGCGAGAAACAGATGGTCGAAACCTTCATGGCCGAAAAAGATGGCAAAGAAAAGGTTCGTAATGCTCAAACCCAAGCAGCGGTAAAACTGGCAACTATTGAGAACGAGGGTAAATTAAAAGAACACCTTGCTAAACAGGCCTTCAGTCACCAGCAACAGATCGTAGAACAAAACAACCAACAGTCGCTAAACGATGCTCGCGTGCAATCGGAATTTATGCGGAAACAAGCGGCTGAAAATTTAAACTTGCAAAGCAAACAGCTCAAAGAAAAGAGCGAAAAAACCCTCGGAGACCAAACCAATCAATACGCCACCGATATTATGTTTAATCGTAAAATCGGTCAAAAGCAGCTCGATGCAACGGTTTTAGCCAACGCTAAAAAAGTGGCGAGCTATTCATCGCGCGCAGCCGACCCGTTCTATCGCGTGCATAATCTGAATGTTTCGGTTTCCGATGGTGATCAGTTTGTTACTCTCAAAGTACCGGCTTCCCCACACGACGAAGGCCAAGTGCGAGTCACTCATCAGCCAGGAAGACTCACCGTGAGCACCACGCGTCGTTTCGAAGGGAAGGCCGAATCGAATCACGGGCGCAAAGTCACACCAA
>DGKJ01000022.1:0-7912 GCA_002387735.1 Bacteriovoracaceae bacterium UBA4573
ACGAGCAGCGGATTTGAGAGTTTTCATGCTGACACCGAGATGATCTTAAATTGTTCTACGTCGATTAAACCGCGATCTGTAAGTTTTAGCTTCGGAATTACGGGCAAACTCAAAAAAGCTAACTGTAAAAAAGGTTCGCTCAGTTCACAGCCGATCGTGCGACTTGCTGTTCGCAGAGATCGAAGTTTTGTAACAATTTCACTCGTGGGCGCGGGCGTCATCAGCCCACCAACGGGCAAGGCGAGATCGGCTAGTACCTTGGCGTTTTGAACGACACAAAAGCCGCCGCCGGTCTTAATCAAATGAGCCAGAGCCGCTCGCATATCGCCCGTATTGTTGCCTACGACAATTAAATTGTGGCTGTCATGGCCGACACTAGATGCGATGGCTCCGTTTAAACTAGCGCCAAATCCTGAGACGTAACCGTTGGCTGGTTTGTGCCCGTGTCCGTAGCGTTCCAGTACCGAAAGTCGAGCGATGCCGGAATCGGTAGAGTCAGCCACTGAGTGGGTCGTGATAATTTTACCTTCGATCGCGCCGATGACGTGCACTCTCCCTTTGGGACCGGTGAGTTCAGCTTCTGTCGGAGCTGCAGCACGAATGGAATGTGCGCCCAGGTTGGTGCGCGTGAGCGAATCGTCGAATGCAAGCTCTTGGACTGGAGTGCCGCGTAAATACACCGTTCGAATGGCGCAGGTCGGTGCGTCATCGAGAACAATGATGTTTGCCCAACGCCCGGGGGTCACTGCACCTACTTCGCGCAGTCCGTAATGGCGAGCTACACTGTACGAAGCGGCCCGATAAACAGACTCAGACGGCACTCCGGAACGCAGTGCTTTTCGAACGAGATGATCGATGTGACCTTCGTGTTCGATGTCGAGTGGGTTGCGGTCATCGGTGCAGAAGCCGACAGTCGCCGATGAATACGCGTTTAAGATTGGTAAAAGCGCGTCGAGGTCTTTGGCGACGCTGCCCTCACGGATCCACACGGCCATCCCTTTTAAAAGTTTTTCTTGAGCCTCGGATAACTCCGAAGATTCGTGACAGCTAGATATGCCACACGCGGCGTAGGCGGAGAGGTCTTTGCCGCGTAGTTGGGGTGCGTGGCCGTCGATCGGTCGATCTGAAAACGCCTCAAGCTTGGCGTGCACTTCTGGGCTGCGATTCAAAACGCCGGGCACGTTCATGACTTCGGCTAAACCCAGCGCCCGCGAGCGATCTTTAAGTGCGGCAAGTTGCGCCGCCGTGATCGTGCCGCCGCCGTTGGTTTCAAGATGAGTGGCTGGTACGCACGAGCTGAGCATGACGTGGAGATCTAAATTGGTTTTTTCGGCGCAGTCTAAAAAATAGGTTAGCCCCTCGACGCCCAGCACATTTGCCAACTCATGAGGGTCGCAAATAGCCGACGTTGTACCGCGCGCGAGCACGGCTTGTTCGAACCGTCCGGGCACCATGCAAGAACTTTCAATGTGTACGTGAGCATCGATAAACCCTGGTACAACCGCAGCACCTTTTAGATCGATGGTGCGGTGGGCGGTGTAGCCTGAGTCCAAGCCGACCACGCGTCCGTGGTGCACAGCGATGTCGGTGTGAACCCATTGACCCGAGTGGACTTCGAGTAATTTAGCGTTTTTAAGCAATAGCTGAGCGGGAATTATGCCGCGCGCAGCCTGCAGAGTTTCGGTATAGTGACCAGAAGTCAATAGCGACAGAACCACCTCAGATTACGATTATGAAATTAACCTAAAACTAACATGGGGGACAGGCAGTTTCACCTGTTTTAGAAAATTGACTTCCTCCAGCAATTTCACTAATGCCAGGGAACAAAGGGGTAGACGGAATGTTTAAACTGAGTCGCGCGATTATACTGATGAGCGTCATGGGTGGCACGGGTGTGTCGGCGCTCGCCGGACCGTTTGATGCCACGAATATTGCGAACGCCAAAAGCTCGCGCGATTGCGCCAATGTTCTGCAAGCTCGTAGCGATCGTGTGTTATTTGGAAACTTTCGGGTCGAACATGTAAGTTTATATTTTAATGCTGCTCTTGAGGCGTTTGGCGCACGAACTGGAAGAGTGATGGGGGACCCCGGGAATGCGGCACTCGTACTCTATCAAATGGGACATGATTTCGAATTTGCTGTGCGCGGACCGGCGGGCATTGAGTGGCACCCTTCGAGTGTGATTGGCCGTGCGATGGTCGAAAACTCTGCGAATGGTACACCGCTAGAAAAATCAGATATTCTTGATCTAAAGCCGGGGTTCGAATTAACGGTGCGGTGGCTTGCGATTTTACACGAAGCAAAGGCGGCACTGGTGCCGGAATACGCGGAGCAGCTTCCAAATGGCGCGGTATCAAACGGAGTGATTTATCGTAGAGAAGGTTATTTCGGGCTCGACGTGTTTGCGCTTTTTAGTAGATCTCAAATGGAGGCGTTGCTTTGGGCAAGTCTATCGAGCGTCGCCACAAATGTGCAACCCTCTTTGAGTCGGCTAAACCTGCTTCATGTCGAGGAAATTTTGCGGGCCGGTGGGTTCGGCGTAAGAGAAAGTTATTTAATCGCGATTCGTCTACAGCAGCAGCGATATGCGTTGAACTATTTTATTTCGCGACTTGAAGAGTACCAAATCGAAGCCGCAGAAGCCCAGGCGCTTCGCAATTTGTTTTGGTTGAGCTCAAAGTCTGTTGCTGAACCACCAGCGCCACTACCGCGATGAGTGAGAGTGGAATTGCCAGTTCTCAGTGGATAGCCACCTGCCCTCACGAGACGGTCGACGTGCTCGATTCGGAACTCGAGTCACTTCGTATTCACAATAGAAATAAATTCTATCGCGGTGTGTTTTTTGAGTGCGATCTAGAAACCGCCTATCGAGCTCATCTGCTTTTACGTACGGCCAGCCGAATTCAACGCGTGGTTGCGAAGTTTAAGATGACGAGCTTAGAATCGCTCCAGGCGGGACTTAACGAGATTACATGGCCAGATTGGTTGCGATCTCATCGGCCCTTTCAGGTGAGTCCTGCGCTCACCGACGAACACGCGCAAGAACTCGATTCTGAGCAAATTGTTGCCGCAGTAGTGCGGTCCATCGAGTCCAGTGCATTTAAGGCAGGGCCTCCGAAATTTAATCCCGAAGCCAAAGAACCAATTAACATAGTGTTATTCGTGCGAGACGGCAATTGTGTGCTCGGCATTGATACAGCGGGGCGGGCTTTGCACAAACGCGGATGGCGTACCAACGGACATCCCGCCGTACTCAAAGAAACGCTTGCGGCGTCAATTTTACTACTCGCAGGCTACACTGGCGACGAACCGTTGCTCGATCCCATGTGCGGCTCGGGCACCATCGCCATCGAAGCGGCCTATATCGCGCTCAATAAAGCGCCGCTTATTCATCGCGGCAAAGACGATTTTTCATTGGAACACTTGGTGGGATTTGATCGGTCCTTGTGGCGAAAGGTTTCGGATCAATTGCGAGCCGGAAAAAGAGCTGAATTATTGGCGCCTATCAGGCTTTCCGATATTAATGCAAAGTATGTAGAAGTGGCACGAGCATCAGCTAAAAAAGCCCGTGTGGAAAAGTACCTAGAATTTTCTGTGGCGCGTTTTCAAGACTGTGTACCGAAAACTGAACACGGTCTGCTCGTGATGAATCTTCCCTACGGTGAACGCATAGGCGGAAGTGCGGTGCGCGCGTTGTACGCCGACGTTGGTCGAGTTATCGAAAATCGTTTTCGCGGTTGGCGTGTGGCTTTGCTGTTACCTACCGAAATACCTGATGCTTGGTTGGGACTTTCGGTGAATCAAAAAGTCGCGCTGAGAAACGGTGCCTTGCCGGTGAAGTTGTTGCTGGTGGGTAGGAAGAGAGAGCGTCTCGTTGGATAATGGCGCTAACAATTAAACATTGGTGGAGCTGATGGCTTCGACCTCCTGGCCTTCGCTACTCAGCCATAGTTGGCTGGCATCCTGCCAGCACTTTTATAGCACCACTTTCGCGCCTCGCGCGAGAAGTGGTGGATTCGGCGCACCCTCTTAAATTTCGAAGACTTAACTCCTCAGTAAGACAGAATTAAGACAAAGCAAAAACGGATCTTGCGGTATCATAACCATTTGGTTATAATAGTTTGGTGAAAATCAGCTTCTTTGAGTCCCGGTCGGGACGCAGCTACTTTGAAGATTTTCTGGATGATCTGCACCGGAATGACCGGGCAGCCATCTTGGCGGTATTTGCTGATATCCAGGAGCACGGACTAAATGCAATCGGCTGCCAGTTTAGGCAGCTCGAGGGCAAACTTTGGGAGATTAAGATTCGGACAGCCGGAGGCGGCTGGCGGTTCTTTTACGTTATGCTGGCCCCGGATCATATGCATGTGCTGCATTCGTATAAGAAACAAGGCCAAAAGGCCCCGAAGCACGAGCTTGAGGTCGCGAGAAAGCGATTGAAGG
This sequence comes from Bacteriovoracaceae bacterium UBA4573, assembly GCA_002387735.1. Lineage (GTDB taxonomy): Bacteria > Bdellovibrionota > UBA1018 > UBA1018 > UBA923 > UBA923. The sequence continues at coordinate 4,444 of DGKJ01000022.1, forward strand.
AGACATCAAGATGAAAAAAACGAAAGGCGTCTCGCTTGAGACTGTGATTGAAAGACAGATTAAGAAGGATAAGGATTTTCGAATTCTTTTCGATGAGCGCAGGTTTTATTTACAAGTAGCTCACCTCATCACCAATCTTCGAGCAAAGTCTGGTCTTTCCCAAAGTGAGGTGGCTAAAGCTGCGGGAGTAAGCCAACCCCTCATTGCACGACTAGAAAAAGGTGATCAACGCCGTGCTCCGACCTTTGATACGATTTATCGGATTCTAAAGACGCTCGGGTATCAACTCGAGATCAGTGTGACACGCGATCATCGAAAAGCAGCGTAAGTCGAGTATGGTTTTTAGCCTACTCGTGTGTGGTAAGACAAAACTAAGACCACCCCCGTGATTTCGGGGGTGACCCTGTGATGTTCTCTTGGAAGCGGTCTCGCTAAACCCGCTTAACCTTTCGCTTTTGATTTTTGATACTTGCTCTGAAAACGATCAAATCCGAACTCGAAAAATGGTGGAGCTGATGGCTTCGGCCTCCTGGCATTCGCTACTCAGCCATGGTTGGCTGGCATCCTGCCAGCACTTTTATAGCACCACTTTCGCGCCTCGCGCGAGAAGTGGTGGAGCTGATGGCTCGTGCTTTCCTGCGCTCGCTACTCAGTTAAGGAAGGTCGGCATCCTGCCTCCTTTTTACAAACCACCAATCCGCCTGCGGCGGAATTGGTGGAGCTGATCGGGATTGAACCGACGACCCCCACAATGCCATTGTGGTGCTCTCCCAGCTGAGCTACAGCCCCATTCATTAACGAACGAATTGTCAAAGAAACCGCAAGTTAACGCCAGCTTTTCAAAAACGCAACTAGATCGTTTCGTTGCAAGTACGATCACGAATGGGTTGTGGCGGTTGGGGTTCCGCAGAACGTGGTTTCTCAAAAAACCGGATATCAGACAGCTGGTAAGTTTCCCCTCGCTCGTTTTTGTAATACACGACGGGTGCTAAAACGGTTCCGCGGCTCGTCCATTCTACGCCAACAAATTGAAATTGTGTTTCGGCGGGAATGTTGTTTTGCACAATGTCGGGGTGAAAAGTGTATTCGCGATTGGTGTTGTCGTCTTTCACTCGCACCAACATGCGAACCATGTCTGTCGTGATATCTACCGCTTCGGTCCAGGCGTACTGAGTGATCGTCAAGTGGCCTTGGCGATACACCTTTTCACGCGAGCCGCGTGGCGGATAAGACGGCGCGTCAGCCAAGACGAGCTTGTCTTCCAATGGAAAATCAGCTTTTGCAGGGGAGTCGAGAAGAAGAGTCCAAGCAACAAGGAACAGGCCAGAGAGCGTGAGCAAACGCATCGTGCACCACCTTTTTTTTGCTAAGTGGCGACCTTTTAACTAAAACAGTCGGTTAATGCAAGCGGCGAATTACTTATTTTTTGGCGCGAAATGAAGGGTCGTAAAATAGATCTGGGTACCCTGCGGGCTTACTTGGCCCCACATCCAGCTACGCCCAGGGAACTTTAGCGGCGAAGTGTAATTGGCGATTAGGTAGCTATGAGGGCCGGTTCGTAAGATTGATGGAAAACTGGTGTCGCCCGCCGAGGGAAAATCGAAAAGGTGAACCACTTCGCGTTTTTGGCGATCTATCCTATAAAGGGCCGTGCGTTTGGGGCGCCGCCAGTACTTGTACCAGCGCACGAGTTTATTTTGCCAACCATTGCCGAAAACGCCCCCCACATCGCGACGTGCGATCAAATATAAATCGTCGCCGTGGCGAAACATCCGAGGTGAATCGTAGCGCCGAGGATTGGACTTCGCAGGTATCTGCCAGCGCCAGTAGCGGTCGATATCGGCGAAGGCTACGTGCGAACCGAACCCCGACGAGTCGCCGTCTTCGTTGCGAGTCACTGCCCAAAGGTTGTTTTCTTCGTCGAACTCAAAGCCTACTTCGGATACGCCCCCCCGGTACACCGGTAAATCGTGCGGAGTCCAGGTCTGCCCGTCGCTAGAGACTTTAAGCTCTACTTCCATTTTACTGTCGTTGGTACTGTAGTGATTGCCCGTGTAGGACGACACCCAAACTTGGTCGCGGCGAACTTTAAACTCCCAGGCGATTTCGCCAGGTTTGCCCCAGGGTTTGGGGCGAGACCATTGTTTTTCGCCTTGGCGACGAATGACCCAGGTTTGGCGAGGTTCAAATTTACGAAAGTTTTTTCCGAGCTCTAGGTAGTAGAAGTACAAATCACCTTTGTACGAAATAAAAAATGGTTCACGTACGTCGCGCCCGAGTCGAATGGTGTGCTCGTGAACCCAGCTCTGGCCAAAGTCGCGCGACGATACTATGTGCATGAGGGCCTTTTCTGATGCGAAATGTATAGGGGCTGTACGCCAGGCGAAATACAATCGCCCCTCATGGTACCCGAGGGCAAGGTTGTTGTTAGACCGATCAATCTTGATACCGGCGGGAATCTTCGGAGACTTGCGGTAGGCACCCCCGACCACCCATTCGATTGGCGTGTAGGTCGCCACGTAGTCGATCGAAGGGTCAACAAGTGTGTCCCAGCGTTCGTCTTGGATCAGGCTACTGGCAGCGAAGGCTAGCGCCGGCGCAAGCATTGCTACTGTGGTTAGGATAGAGATTTGTTTCAACATACATTCTAGTCTGAGGCTAAAACGCACGGCTGAAAAGAGTAGGTCATTGCTGCCTAGAGAGGGGGCATAAACTAAAATGAAACCCGCGCTTTATCGAGTGAGGTAGGGGTTTTCAGGAAGCCCTGCACTGGGTGCGTACTCAGGTTGATCGCCTTCGCTCATGAAACGCCGTGAAATTGCCTGATACCGAGAACCCACAACGTCAAAAAGCGACTGGTCCGAAGTGTGGAGCCCCTCTCGTTGGGCGAGAGCTGCTGCGGCTGGGCCGCGGGTGCCGAAGTTCACGCCACCAGCCGTACCCGAGCGGTCGAGGTCGGCTTTCTTTTGCCCGCCTGGCATCATCTGCGTAAGCAAATCGCCGAAACCAGCAAGTGGATTGGCTTCTTTGGCTGGAGCGCGGGTGCCACCGCCAGCGGAAGCAAACATCGCAGCGGTAGAGTTGGGGTTGTACTTTCGGTCAGCCTCGGCCAGTTCCTTTTTGCGAGTCGCTGCTAGATGATTGGCCAGCCCGGAAATTTCTTTAGCAGCCAAAGCGCCTTTGTCGCCCAGTTTGCCTGCACCAAGTGCGTGCAGGGCAGCTTCGTAGCCATTCTTTGCCTTACCGGACAGCACATTGGCCATGAGTTCTTTCCCGTTGATTCCGTCGCGATTAAACGAACCATCGAAAAAAGATTGTTGCTGAGCCGTCATGCGTGAAAAAATTTTATCGGTTTCCCTCGCGGCGTTTTCGGGCGAAAGATAACCGTCGCCACTCATCGAAACGTCGCCGTTTATGCCGCCAGTTGCACCGGCTGATTTGGCGACGAACTCTTGACTAGCAGTAAGAC
>DGKJ01000022.1:8119-14269 GCA_002387735.1 Bacteriovoracaceae bacterium UBA4573
GCAGTAAGACTATTCAAATTAGCCCCCCCCGCCATCAAACACCACTTTTGGGCGTGAAGATCTCGAATGCTTTCCCGAAAATCGGAGCGAGCCTTATGGCGCGCCATAGCTTGAACCGCGTTGGTGAGTCCAGTGAGGCAGGCGGTGGTCCTCCAGCCGGCGCCGGCCTTTCCTGCACCTACTACGACAGTAGCTTGGGTGGCGAGGCCGCCTAATTTTTTGAGCATCTCATCGCTTTCTGCGGCGAACCAGGCAGCGGCGGCCAAATCCACCGCGCCTACCAGGAGAGTAGCGGTTTTGCAGGCGTCTCCACTGCTGCCGGCAAGCGTAAACGCGCAGTCAGCGGTGCACAGTGCTGCGGCCATGCCGTAGCTGATTTCAGAAACAAGTTCCGGAAAGAGCGCTTTTTCAAAACCTTTTGCCATGTTGCAGGGGTCGTGGGCGTCGGATTCGTCGTGATTGGTTTGGCAAAGTTGCCTGCCGACCTGCACGCGCAAATCCATGGGTACGGGCGAAGTAGAACAAGAACCGCCCGATTCAGATCCGTACGCGTGTGGCGATAGGAGCGAGAGCGCGGCGAAAACTGAAAGGGTGATTTTGCCCAAACTCATTTCAAGCGCCCCTTCTTGTAATACGTCATGGTGGTGTTGCTGACGCGCAAGAAGAGGTTGGAGTTACGGCCTAAAATAGTGCCGTCGTCGACTTCAGTGCCCGAGCCGGCCGAGGCGATGCCGCGGGTACCGAAATCCAAGATGCTGGAGTCTTCTTTTTTCTCTTTGCGATTGTTTGGCAATAGGTTGCCAAGCTTGTCGAACAATCCGCCCATGTCCATGTTCGTGCCGTCAGAGCGTTTGGCAGCGCCACCGCTCGACCCAAACCCCGCGCCACCGGCTGCCAGCGAGTCGCCGAATTTTTTACCCGAAGCACTCAAGGTTTTTTCAACGCCGCCTTTTTCGTTGCCGCGTGGAGCGGAGCCGCCGCCGCCACCACCGCCGCCGCCGACTGAGCCGCCAGTACCGGAACCGGTGCCGGCTACGAAGTTGGCTTTATGAGGATCGGGCCGTTGTAAAAGGTTGTTGCCACCGCCGCCACCACCGCCGCCGCCAGGTAGTGGAAAACGATCGTCGAAGGCTTCTTCTTCGAGATTCTCAACGCCTTCAGCGATCACCGGCGACGCATCGCCACCGCTTACGCCCGGCATTGGCACCGGCACGCTGCCGCTCGCTTCGACTTGTTCAGGAGACCCGCCCACCAAGGGTGGGGGAGGGCTCGCCATGGGGCCTAAACAGGCTGGGCTGGTGTTGTCTTCGTCACACTTCATGTCGCTGCCTAATTTCCAGCTTAAAATGCCTTGAGCTAAGTTCAAGGCACCCTCGATAAAACCGGTTGCACTAGTTTGTGCGGCACGATCCTTAACTTCGCGGTGAACATTGCGGGAACTTTGCACGTAGCCTTCGCCTTCGGCGTTGTATTCTTCAGCCGCCTCGGGGCCGGCGGCGGCTTTTCTGTCTAATACTGCCATCGTCGCTCCAGCATTGGTGAGATCGGCTTCAGTTTGTTGATTGCCAGTTTTCGCTACTTCGTTTGGATCGGTGTTGTATTTATTCAGGTCTTTTAGGGCTGTATTTTGCTCGCGATTGATATCTAGTCCGGCAATACCTTTAAATATAAATTGAACGGCGCCCATTCCAGTTTGCATCATTCCAGTTTTTACCATGGAGTTTGCCATTTGGTCGTTGGCGACTCGGTGCACGTTCTGGTTCGGGTCGCCCGAAGCTTTTTGCACTTCATATTGAGCCATGCCCGTCACCACCCCAGTAGTAACGGTCGCGGCTACCTTCATTCCTTGGTCTATTTTCTCAGCAACATCGAGCACAGTAATAGAGGCGTCACAACTGTATTTGCTTTCGATTTTTTCACGCTGATTTAAAAAGTTCGAATCGGTATTCATAAAATGAATCAAATCGTCTCGCGAAGGGTTTCCGCCTTTTAGAGCAATGGCTTCTTTCACCAACATGGCGTTCACGGTTGGTCCACAGGAGTCGTCGGAACCTTTCCAGCCTTTTCTCTTGGGTTGGTTGCTTGCGTATTCTTCTTTTTTTGCTGTGTCTTTAGCGGCGTCTTCTTTTTTCTTTTTCGCCTTCGCGATTTCGTCTTTTATTTGTTGTTCATTTAAACACTTTTCATCGCCCCTACTGACTGTCTTGCTGTCGTAATTGTAGCTAGTACTTCCAGATTCACGTGGGCAGTACACCGTGCCATTATTGTCGGTGACCGGAGTCAGATGATTATCGGCTGCCCAGTCGGCGACGGGGTTGTCGCCTGGTATCTGTGTGCCTGTCCCGTTCGCTGTTTCGGAACCGGTTCTACCATCGTTAATTGTTGCGGGAGCTTCACCTTCTTCGGGAGTGCTTCCCGGCTGAACATCAGTTTGGTCGGAGGCCTTGGCTACGGCGCCATTATTATCGACACTGCTTTTTTCAGTCCCCTCGTAGAGAGTTTCTTCTGCGAGCTCCCTACGGCGATCCTGGTACATTGCCATTTTTTCCTGATCTTCCGGAGACAGGGTTTCTCCTCTTTTCTTTTTCGCCTCTAGGTCCTTATAAATTGAATCGAGCTTGGCTATCTCTTCTTTTCGATTGCTGCAAATTTTTTGGTCAACGTTTGCGCCACGACAGACCGCCGGTTCGACAGTGGGAGAGCTAGCCGCTTTCGCTTTCGCTTCTTCTTCTGATTTTTTTCGAATGTTCTCGATCCGTCTTTCGATATGTCGTGTGAAGAAGCCAGGACGCGGGTTGTTCTTTACTAAGTCGATCGATTCGTCGCTAAACTGAATATTTGGTGTGCCGACATTGCGAATCACTTGAACTTTTTTGCCCTCATGATCGAAGAGCTGCTTCATGTTGTAAACGCAATCACAAGTCGTGTTGTCTTCGTACTCTCCTAGGCGACTTCGGTCGCCCGCATTGGGGTTTTGGCCCTTTAAACTTTCCTTATTGGCAGCACCATCGGTTTGTCCCTTTAACCGATCGAAATATTCATTTCGGCAGTTTTGGTCGCATAAAGTTCCGTATTCCGAGCCTGCATCTACAAAATCATCGGCGAAACTTTGGTTGACGGTAAAAACGTGAGTTACCACCCCGACCAGCAAATATAGCGAAAATCGATTCATTCCCCGCATTGCAAAATCCCCCACACTCCTTATTTTACGGCTTTTTTGGTCAAGTAATCAAGAAAGTTGATTAAAATTATATGTTTTATATAAAATATATTAAAATCAAATATTTACGTATGTTTCTCTAAAATATCTTAAGAAAGACGGAGTTTATGCCGATCTTTAGTTGACTAAAAAGGTCTAAATAAAGGAGAATAACTCTGTGGGGATGAGTAAATTCAGATTTGCGTCGGAGAGGGCGCGAACTGCACGTATATCGGCCAAAGTATCGGCCATGGCTCGGCAAATCGACCGCCGCGAACTGCAGCGGGCGTTTTGGCTTTTTGCAATCGTAGCGAGTGCGCTATTTTCGTTGATTGCATTTGCCGCGAGTTCACACGGCAAATCGCGAAAGCCCGCCAGTGTGGCCAAAAATCCCAACGCAGCTAGGGCTATTCCAGAACCCTGCAAAGATGGCCTTAAACTTTCGCTCTCTTATGGTGCGGTGAACAGCGTGAGCGGTACGCCCGCTCAGCGCTACGAAGTGCAGTTTAAAAAGGGTGGGGCCGGCGAAGCCTCTAGCAACATCCGTGGCGGCGTAAAAAACGAAGTGTCGCCGTCGCTCTGCCAAGCGTGGCAGAAGCATGCCTGGCCGCACGTCGACCGTATGATCGCGCAGAGCAAACTTAAATCGCGAGGCTCGTTTCAATGTATCAACGTTGCGCGACTGTCGTACGAATTGGGCGGTCCAAACGGCGCACGCAAAAAGAATTCGTCGAATTTGTGTTTAGGCAGTGCGCGCCAAGATGCAATGTCAAACGCGTTTTACCAGTTTCTAGACCAGACTGCAGTGTTAGCGAAACCGCAGGGGCCAGCAGGGCAGCGGTGATGTTTGAGTAAAGTTCCGGGGTGTTCTTTGGGGGAGATTTTTGGAGTCGAGTTATGAGTTCTAAAAAAATGAAGTCGAAACGAACCGAGGTTGCGAACAAAATCGTAACCGTGTTTGCGCTTCTAAGTTTAATGTTGCCGACACCGGCAACTATTTCTTTGGCCTATGCCCAAGAAGCCCAAGACACTATAACCGTCACAAAGCAACCAAACCCTGACGACGCCGAAAACGACGCAGCCCGCGCCGACCGCGCTATTCAACCGCGGCCCTTGCTGCAAGACGAGTATTCGAGCGAAGCGGTTTACGGAATTTCGAATGGTTCGGACTTCGAAATTGAAGACATGAAGAACCCGGGGAAATTGCACTTTGATGGCTGCAATCCCGATGAATTTTTTAATTTTGTGTGCGGGGCAAAAGCTACCAGCAATTCTAGTCAAAGCATTGTGCAAGAAATGATGGGGCGTCGTCTGGGCGACTATCCGGGTTTTAAGGAACAATCCTACCGAGACGCTGAAGACTTGTTTCGAGGCCAGTATTCGGACGAATATATTCGCGAATACACGGGCTCTGACGACGATTGGAAACCCAATCCGCGTACCTTGATTAACGATCCGGAGTTTCGCGCCCACTGTGAAACAGAAATTAAGGCTGCAAAAGAGGCGTTAGAGGAAAACCAAGTTACTCCTGAATTACAAATTTGTGCGCAAAGCACTCCGCATTATCGGAAAATGTTCGAGAAAAAGAGAAATAGCATGTTCGGCGAAGCAGTATTTATGTCGGGCAGGTTCAGCGTGGTCGAGGAAAAATTTCGCGATGCCAAGGCAAGTGCTCTCGCAGTGGTAAAACGCCAATTGGCCGACGCATACCGAGTGTCGTTTGCTGTAAGCATCGATTCATTTTTAAATGAAGATATAGGTAAACAAGCGCAAGGTGCAGGAAAAATTGAACCTAGTGCGTTTAAGAAAAAAGCCGATCTTTTAGTGCGCGCAGCGGTTGGTCGAATGATTCGCCACCTCGATTCGATTGAAATCAATCCAGACCCTTTATCGGTGTGCACGGTCGATCAAATGGACGTTATGGTAACCAGGCGTTCGGGCAAGGGCCCCATGATCACGGTGTGTCCCGGTATGCTGCAAGCACTTTCGACCGGTAAGTTTGAAGAAGAAAAATCGGCTGCGCTCATGAACATGCTCACGCGGGCCATTGCGCAAGCGGTGGATTCTTGTGAAGCCGACCGCATGACGGTGGGTCATTCGCCAAAAGTCGCCCTGGGAGACATGCTACAAGGCCAACGCGCGTGCGTGGTCGAACGATCAAAGGGGATGGTTACACCCTTGGGCGGCGGCGATGTGCCGAACGCGTTTTCGGATTCGCTCGCCTACGATCAGTGGGCTAGTGCGCGGTCGGTGAACGACAAATCGGCGCCGCATTGTTCGGTGCCGCTCACGCAAACTGAAATTCAAGAACGCAAAGCCATGGGTCGGCGCGAGCAGACCAACAATTTAGTGGCGCAGGAATTTGCCAATCAAATATTTGCTGATTGGTTCAAAAAACAAAGCCTCACCAAGAAAAATAAGAATGAGAAAAAGAAACGAAACTCAGTACTGCGCGCTTCGTTTGCTTCGTATTGCACGATGAAGTCTATCGACGGCAGCGGTATGCCGAGCGCCAAAGTGTTTATGAATGAGTTTCTCGCCAAAGACCAGCACCTGCGCAGTGCTATGGGCTGTAAGCTCAAAGAAAAAATAATTAAAGTAAAAGTTAAGGGCAAAAAAAGTCAAAAACAAAAAGTATCGATGGTTCAGCCGAAATGTTCATTGGCTGATTCGTTCCGAAAGGGCATGAGCCGCTATTACAAAGGGCTTATTTTAAACCCAGACTGGAACGTAACGCCCGAAGAGAGCCAAATGATCGAAGAAGCAACCGAAGCTATTCAAAAAGGCTCTGAAGAACACGCAAAAGAAACAAAAAGCGACTTAGAAATTATCGACGAAATCGAAATGAACCCAACCGAAGAAGACTCCTTCACCGTAAACCAAGGCGGCCCAGGCGCTACCGGCGGCCAAGCGGGAGCTACAGGCGGCGAAGCGGGAGCTACAGGCGGCCA
>DGKJ01000048.1:0-8735 GCA_002387735.1 Bacteriovoracaceae bacterium UBA4573
TTATTGTGCCTGGTCACCAGTCCGATCGTAAAAGGTAAACCGCTATTGTTTGATGAACTAAAAAAGAAACGTGAAATTGAAATCTTAAGAAAAAAAAGAATCCACACACATTTTAATCAAACCGTCGCACGCCAACACGGATATGCTGAGCAGGGCATTTCCCAAATCGAACTATGGTATTTGAACATTAAAAAAATTAAATAGTCTTTTGGCGTCCAAGTTCAAGGAGCTCTTTGGGTGGTTCTTTTACGTCCCAAACTAGCCCCAATCGCTCGAAACCTTTAATGATGTAATAGCTAAGATCTATTTCCCACCAATAAAAACCCTGACGAGCAGAATGCATGTAGTGGTGATGATTATTGTGCCAACCTTCTCCCATTGTGATCATCGCGGTGAAAAAATTGTTTCGACTAGCATCAGATGTTTTAAAACGACGTTTACCCCAAATGTGCGTAAGCGAATTGATCGTAAACGTGCCATGCCAAAGGGCCGTAATCGCCAATACAAAACCCCAATAAAACCCGAACCAGCCGCCAATTAAAAAGGTGAGAGCGCCATAGGTGGCAACTGGTACGAGGTAATGTTTATTGAGCCAACGTAATTCAGGGAATTTTTCGAAATCTCGAACATACTGATTCATAGTGGGTTCGTATTCCCGAACCAAAATCCAACCGACGTGGGACCAAAAAAAACCTCGCTGAACTGGCGAGTGAACGTCTTGAGGATCGTCAGAATAACGGTGGTGGTGCCGGTGATTACCTGCCCACCAAAGCACGCCTTTTTGGGAAGTCATCGTTCCCCATAGTGCCAATAAAAACTGAAACACCCGGCCAGTTTTAAATGATCGGTGAGAGAAATAACGGTGATACGCAATGGTGACCGCAGCCATGAAAAAATAATAGGTCCCTATTGTAAGCGCGATACCCTTTAATGTGATTGGAAGGAGAAATAAACCGGCGACCGCCCCTACGTGCATAAGAACAAAAGGAATGGCGCCAAGCCAATCTGTAGAGGTGTCTATTCTTGGTTGAAGATTCGGTTTGCTCGGTTGGGTAGTAAACGGTTCGACAATAGCTTCTGCAGCGTTAGCCATTTGGACTCCTTTAACGTGATTAGTCAAAGGATCTCACGATCAAAGGTGGTTAGCTGTAAAAGTTCTGTAAAACCGGGCAAAAAACTACCGAGTCAAAGGCTTATACTTAATTCGGTGCGGGCGATCGGCCTCTTCACCGAGGCGTCGGCGCTTGTCTTCTTCGTAATCGCTAAAATTCCCTTCGAACCATTCAACATGGCTGTCACCTTCGAATGCGAGAATATGGGTTGCGACGCGATCTAAAAAATAACGATCATGGCTAATAATTACCGCGCAACCGGCAAAATTCTGGATCGCCTCTTCAAGGGCACGCAGCGTATTGACGTCAAGATCGTTGGTTGGTTCGTCGAGTAGCAATACGTTAGCTCCGGTGAGCAACATGCGAGCCAGATGTACGCGATTGCGTTCTCCTCCAGAGAGTACGCCAACTTTCTTTTGTTGATCCTGACCTTGAAAATTGAACTTCGCTACATAGGCGCGCGAATTGATCATTCGATTTCCGACCTGAATATTTTCTTCACCGCCAGAGATTACGTCCCAAACCGTGCGGTTATCGTCGAGTACATCCCGCATTTGATCCACATAACCAAGACGAACTGTCGGGCCAACTTTGAACTGGCCTGAATCTGGTTTTTCAAATCCAGCAGCCATTTTGAAAAGCGTGGTTTTACCGGCACCGTTCGGGCCGATCACGCCAACAACGCCGCCTTTTGGCAATTTAAAGCTGAGATTTTCAAATAAAAGTTTGTCGCCGAACGCCTTAGAAACGCCTTCGGCATCAATGACAAGGTCGCCCAGACGAGGTCCAGGAGGAATGAAAATTTCCATTTCCTCATCGCGCTTGTCGGTTTGCTCTGCCAACAGTTTATCGTAGTTGGCGATACGCGCTTTGCTTTTAGCCTGGCGCGCCTTCGGTGAACTGCGAATCCATTCCAATTCACGCTCTAAGGTTTTACTTAATTTAGATTGTTGCTTTTCTTCTATCGCAAGGCGTTTTTGTTTTTGGTCCAACCAGGTCGAGTAGTTGCCTTCCCAGGGAATACCTTCACCGCGATCAAGTTCTAAGATCCAGCCGGCTACGTTATCCAAAAAGTATCGATCGTGTGTTACGGCGATAACGGTGCCTTCGTATTTATGTAAAAATTTCTCAAGCCATTGAACTGATTCGGCGTCCAAATGGTTGGTCGGTTCGTCCAATAGCAAAACGTCGGGTTTTTTTAATAATAGTCGGCATAGAGCTACGCGGCGGCGTTCACCGCCAGACAGTGAACTACATTTAGCATCGGCCGAAGGGCAGCGAAGGGCATCCATCGCCATGTCCATTTTGCTATCGAGATCCCAAATTCCCAATGAGTCCATTTTTTCTTGAAGTTCGCCTTGTCGCGCAATGAGTTTGTCCATGTCATCGGCACTCATTTCTTCTCCGAATTTGGCGTTCACCGCGTCGTACTCATTTCGAATATCGACTAGGTTTTGAACACCTTCTTCGACGACTTGGCGAACGGTTTTGTTCGGGTCTAGCTGGGGTTCCTGTTCGAGGTAGCCCACCGTGTAGCCCTTGGCCCAGCTGATGGTTCCAAGGTAACCCGTATCGACACCAGCCATAATGCGCAAAAGAGTACTTTTACCGGAGCCGTTTAAACCTAGAACGCCAATTTTTGCCCCGTAGTAGTAAGAAAGATAAATGTCTTTCAGAACCTGTTTTTTCGGGGGGTGAACGCGGCCTACGCCCTGCATGGTGCAGATAATTTGTTTGGAACTCATGATTGCTCCTGTTTTCCAGGTGCTTACCACAAAATAGCTAGGAATTATGAGTAAATTCAGGTCGGAAACGAGGTTTAGCAGAGTAAGCCGATTTGATGGTCTTTCCACTGATAGACGTTGGCAACCCGGGCCTTGTGCTCGGGGTCGTTGGGGTCGGGCTTGATCCAGACGAATGTTTTGGGGCAACTTGGTTTGGTGCACTCGATGTCGTCAAACGCCGGGGACCAGGTGCCGGAGTTTAGGTATTCGATGCCGCCAAAATTCGTGTGCATGAATTCGTGTGTATGGCCATAGATCACGCGTTTTACACCCGTAATTCGCGCGCCCAGTTTGGCCGCGCGTTCGTAAAACCGCAGCGGTACAATCACTTTCGATCGAATCGACTTAAAATAAAAAATAAAAAACGGAATAAATAAGGCAAACAGTGCAAACGTCCAGAAAAACGAAACTGGTACGATCAAATTTATTAGCGTCATAATTTCGAAAACGATAACGGCGCTAATTGCCACAATGAATGCGCGGTCTAACCAAAGTTCCCGCATAACCCCGAGCGGGTCAAAAATAGCAGCGGGTGCGTGGATCTCTTTAAGTGCTCGAACAATTTTGGGAGTCGCGTTGGAGTTAAAAGCTATTTCTTCCACTTGGTCTTCGACCCGCAAAGGGTCCTTAACTTCCGGTGTTAGCCCTTCTCGAAACGTCACGTAAAGAGTGGCTACAGCGCCCCAAAACCAGGTCCACATTATTAGGGGTTCTCGTTTAAGTAAGTGTTTCAGGGCGAACTTCAGATATTGAGTGAAAGTCATGATGTATGATCGATCCGAATGAGGGTTGAAGTAACCCATTCCATTCATCATGAACCGATTAGCGATACTTCCGAACGGAAGGCGAATTCTTTTCTTAATCCGACCGCTAATTATCGGATTGATGGGGTTTTGACAGTTGTTGTGAGAATCGTGTTGGTTCCCGTGCTCGATTAGAGTGTCTTCGTTGCTAATATAAAACCAGTTGTTAAAGCGCACTCTCTCGCGTTCTTCTGAGTTTAGCTCGAGCGCACCTAATACCTGCCGCTTGACGCTATCCCAGTGCAGCTCAAGATCGTGGTTGCCTATAATAAAAATGACGCGATTGCCGTTTTTGATAAAATTCTTCAAAGATCTAAAAAATATTGGATGATCTTCGATAATCAATTTCATTTTAAATCGAGACTTTCGTTCTTCAGGGTCTAGGCCACGGCGCTTTTCATACCAGGTCATGAAAAATTTCTGGCGCAACGGAAGTTGGGTAACGCCGTCGAAATCGAAAATGTCGCCAGAAAGCACTAATTCGATTTTGTCGCCAAAAACATCTTTTTGCACCGCGAGCAAAAAGGCTTCGAACGCTGCGTCGATAAAAAATTCCTTTTGTTTGTAGCGTTTCCACAACTTATCTTTGGGGTGTACCGGTTCGGCGGTAGTTAAGTGAATATCGCTTGCGACCAAGGTGTGGTTGCAATGGCGAAAAGGATTGTCTGATTTGTGCGTGGAAAATTCCCCGCTCATGTGGGAGTAACCTCTATGATGAACTCTCTATTGATTATACTTGTGGCGTTTAGCTCTGTCGCTTCCATTATTGCTATTTTTATGGCCCTTAGACAGGGTCGAAATGACCAAAGTTTAGAACTAACGCGGACCCTCATGGAAGTTTCTGCCGGCCTTGCTCGGTCGAGCGCCGAGATCAGGCAGGAAGTCGGCGAAAAGCTTGCCCAATTTGGCAGCGATGTGCAGGGAAAACTCGACAAAAACATACGCGATGGTTTTTCTCACTTTCAAAAAGTTCAGGAACTGCTCACAAACGCAGAAAAACAACTCTCGGGTTTAAATAATGTCGGCAAGTCAATTCAAGATCTCAATAATGTTTTAAATTTACCGCACCTACGCGGAAAAATAATTGGCGAAGGCAATTTAGAGAGGCTGTTAACGGACTTTTTACCGGCCGGATTTTTTGCGATGCAGCACCCCATTCAGGGCTCTTTGGTTGATGCAGTTATCAAGTTTCCCCATCTCAACCTCGTTTTGCCGATCGACAGTAAGTTTTCGCTCGAACAAGTGTCGGCACTATTTGAGGCGCAATCTACCCCGGAAGACCTAAAAGCTGCGCGCAAACGCCTTGCAGATGTATCGAAACAAAATGCGAAGGACATCAAAAATAAATATATTAAACCTGAACATGGAACAACGGATTATGCCTTAATGTTTCTGCCTTCGGAAACTCTGTATTTCGAAGTGATACGTGACAACGAGCTTTGGACTTCTTTGGTGGATCTCAAGGTGTTTCCGGTTTCGCCCAATACCCTGGCGATTACCATTAATTCGATCGGTAAATCACTTCACTACTATGAAATGGCGCGAGGTGTTCAGCGTACGGTATCACAAATTCAGCAGGCTCAAACACACTTGGGTAACTTTAAGAAACGATTTGACGATGTGGGTGAGAAACTCTCGAAAGCGCAAGATTCCTTTCAGAAGGCGGGAACCCACCTTTCCTATTATTCGTCTTCGATCGAACGCTTGACCGGCGACGTCGGCACCTTGCCCGAGGCTGCGCCTGAATTTAAAACCCCCTCGGTACCACAGTAGATGTTTAGGACAAAGGCAGAGCTATTTTTTCTGTACAACCGCTCGTGGCATTGTTAGCAGAGGGTTTAAGTCGTCTTAAAAGTCCTTATGCGGACGTGGCGGAATTGGTAGACGCATACGATTCAGGGTCGTACGCCAAAAGCATGAGAGTTCGAGTCTCTCCGTCCGCACCACCCATTGCCATCCCCCTATTCGTAAGCAAAGATGTAAGCCATGAAGAAATCAAAACGCAGCTCAAGACGTGGCGAACGTCGCGCTCGATCCCATGAAGCGGGCAAAAAAAAACCAACCGCCGGGTTTTCGGGTCGTCCACCGGAAAAAAAACGGAAGTCGCTAGCGGAACAAGCGCGTGAGCGCAACGAACGACACCGCGCAGGAAAAAAAACCGGTTCTCAGAATCATCACCCTCCCGGGAAAAATTTGGTCATCCTCCAGGGCGCCGTTCAGAAGAATCGCAAAGGATTCGGTTTTCTACTTCAAGAAAAAGAAGATGTCTTCATTCCGCCGGAGCTTGCAGCGAATTTGCTTACGGGCGACAAAATCCGCATGCGCTACAATCCGCGCTCTCGTGAAGCAATCGGCGTAGAGTTAGTTGAACGAGGATTAAAGCAATTTATAGGTACCTATCACGCGGGTTTTTCGAATCGGTTCGTGGAGTTGGTGGATCGCACTATGCGAGAAGAAGTGAACATTCCTCACCCCCCCGCAATCGTCGGTTTGCGCCACGGAGACAAAGTGTTGGTCGAAGTCACTAAATACCGTCCGAAGCTGGAGGGGCGCATTGTCCGTTCATTCGGCCCAAAGCTGGCGCCAAAGTTCGACACTTTAGCTGTGGTCGTTCGTTCAAATTGGCCGCAGGAGTTTTCGCAAGAAGCTTCCAGCCAAGCCGAAAGATTAAGTGTTGAAATTCAAGAACGCGAAAATATCGCGGGTTACCCCGGTCGAAAAGATTTGAGAGAAAAGCACTTTGTCACAATTGATGGAAAAGACGCACGCGATTTTGACGACGCAGTTTTAGTAGAAAAAACAGATTCAGGTTATGTCCTCTACGTAGCTATTGCCGACGTGGGAGAGTTTGTACGACCAGGTGATATTTTAGACGAAGAAGCCTATGCGCGGGCCACAAGTGTGTATTTTCCAGAGTGGGTCATACCAATGTTGCCGGAGGCCCTCAGTAATGGTGCCTGCAGTTTGCGACCCAACGAAGAAAAACTCACACTCACCTGTGAAATGCATTTCGATTTAAATGGAAAGAAAAGGTCTGAGCGAGTTTATGAATCTGTGATTCGTTCGCACCGCCGTTGTATTTATGAAGACGTACAGAAGGAATACGACAGTGGCGATAAATTCTGGGCAGTGCCGTACGAGTTATATCGGATTCTTCGTACGAAACGAATCGATCGCGGCGCCTTGGACCTTGATTTGCCAGAAGCGAAAATAATACTCGATGAAAACAGCGACACTATTGATATTCAAAAAACTGAACGGCTTGATTCCCACCGCTTGATTGAAGAGTTTATGATCGCTGCTAACGAGGCCGTTAGCGAATTAATGGAGCGGGACCAGTGGCCGTTTGTTTACCGAGTCCATGAACCGCCGCAGGCTGAGGCGTTGGAACGGTTCGATCGATTCGCGTCGGCTCTTGGTTTAAAGCCAAAGCTCGGCGACGGTGCGAGCCCAAAACTATTTTCCAATTTTCTATCCAGCATCAAAGAAAACCCTTATTTAGAGACTCTTAGTTATCTAATGTTGAGGTCACTCAAGCAGGCGCGTTATGAACCTTCAAATCTAAAACATTTCGGACTTGCTTCGAGGGCGTATTCCCATTTTACTTCGCCGATTCGTCGCTATCCGGATTTAATGGTCCACCGTATTTTAAAACGTTATGTGCGACGTAAACCTTTTCACGGTGGTGAACGCAACGACTTTGAGGCGTATCTCGACGACGCTTGTTTACACTGTTCGACACAAGAACGAAAAGCCCAAGACCTTGATCGTACAGTTACCAAAATAAAAAAAGCTCGATTCATGGAAAAACACTTGGGTAAGGAATTTGAAGCACGAGTTTACAACGTGGGTGAGAACGGTTTGTACGTCGAGCTAAAGCAGTGGTTTATTGAAGGGCTCGTTCCAATGGACGAAATTCCTGGCGACTACTATGAATTTATCGAAGATAAACTTATGTTGCACGGCAGAAGAACTGGAAAAAAATTCAAAATTGGAGATCGACTTCAGGTTGTGGTTTTAAGGGTCGACATGGATAATGGATTTGTTGATTTTTCATTGGATACCGAAAACAAAATAATCGAAGACGCAGCGAAAGACTAAGATGCAAATTTTTCGAACCGGAAAACAAGTGACCCAAGCAGTAAAAAACGTACAACGTCTACGGGCGATTTTAGGAGTATTTGGTCGACACGGGCTTCAGGAATTTTTAATTCGAATGGGCCTTGAACGCCACCTTTCTGCTTCCGCGAAGGAAGAGGGCGTTGAAAATCGGACGTTACCAGAACGACTGCGCATGGCGTTTGAGCACCTCGGCCCAACGTTCGTAAAACTCGGACAGTTGCTTAGCAATCGGCCCGATATGATTCCCGAAAACTTCATTGACGAGTTTAAAAAATTACAGGACAACGTCGCGCCTTTGCCGTTTGAGGCTATACGCACACAAATAGAAAAAGAGCTTGGCGGCAAGATCAGTGATTTTTTTTCGGAAATACATGCGGAGCCCCTCGCCTCTGCTAGCATCGGGCAAGTTCATGCGGCGAAGTTGTTAGATGGTTCTGACGTAGTAGTGAAGGTACAGCGACCCGACATTGACCACACTATAAAACAAGATATTTCGATCTTGTCATTTCTCGCGGCAATGATGGAAAAATACTTGCCCGAGACCAAGTTTTTGAGCCCACAACAAATTGTAGAAGAATTTTCCAGAGCCCTTCATTACGAACTAGATTTCGTAATTGAAGCCAATACGATGATTCGTTTCGCCGAGAACGCCCGTGGGAATTCAAAGGTCGTGATTCCGAAAGTATTTCGCAAGCTATCGGGCAAACGAGTGCTCACCATGGAGCGTTTACATGGAGCGCGGATTACCGACCTCGCGGCGGTAAAAGCGATGGGAATTAATCCACGTGATTTGGTCGATATCGGAGCTCGAGCTTTTTTTAAAAACGTAATGATCGATGGTTTATTTCACGGAGATCTTCACGGCGGTAACGTGTTTGCGATGAAAAACCCCGAAACCGGTGAGGCGCAAATAG
>DGKJ01000048.1:8909-18014 GCA_002387735.1 Bacteriovoracaceae bacterium UBA4573
TCGTCGGACGATTGAGTCAGAAGTCTAGAGACTCTTTTTCGCGAATGGTCTTAGCGCTAGTAAGCGAAGACTATGAAACTCTGTGTTACGAATACGCAGAATTAGGCGCTAGCGGAACAGGTATTGATTTTGATGCCTTTCAAAGAGAAGTACGAAATACGCTATCGCCCTATGTTGGAGCGGCACTAAAAGATGTAAACGCTGGGGCTATTTTAATAGAGGCCACAAAAATAGCAGTTCGGTATAGCATTAAAATTCCTGGCGATTGGATGGTCGTTTTCAAGGCGATATTTACGCTTGAGGGCATGGGGCGGCAGTTAGACCCTGATTTCGATTTACTGGCCATTGGTTCAGATCTTGTAAAAACCGTATTGAAAGACCGCTACTCATTTCAACGCATTACCAAAGATTTTGCTTGGCTCGCTCGCGACGTAAACGCACTCTTGCAAGTAGCCCCCCGACAAATTCGTTGGATGTTCCGTAAATTCAACGCCAATGACTTTGCTTTTGAAATTAAGTTCAAGGAAGTCGAAGTGATTCGGCGTCAGATGGAACGGAGTTTTCGTGGTTTGGGGCTCGCCATTTTGACAGCAGCGCTTTTCATGGCGGCTGCTATGAGTTTACAAATGCAGTCCGGCCACTTTGTTTTTACCTACTACCCGCTTCCCTCGATTTTATTTTTCTCGATGGGCTTAATTGGGTTTTTAGGACTTATTTTGCGAAGTTGGCGTTAAAGTGAGTCGAGTCCCCAGAACCAGAACTTTGAATAATCAATGACCCGACTTGTTAGTGGCTTGAACAACGCCAAATGCGATTGCATTAGTGGCTTGAGCGAGGTTCGATTTTCCGCTAGTCCCATGATGGGGTCAGCCAAACCGGGGTGAGTGAGCCACGTGAGGTCCGAGTTTTTGCTCGCAGCTACTGCCGCCAATTTCGTGAGCGCGTTACCCTCGCCCCCCCATTCGTGCACGACGCCTTTCAAGTCCTTGCCACGGTTGTAGGCCAGGTAAGCCGTAGCTTCGCCTTGTTCATTTAACCACTGCAACCGAGTACAGGTCCTGATTTTTTCGAGCTCCGCCCAATATTCTGGGGTCCGTTCGCAGCGAAACACGTGATTTTGGTATAGGGCTTTAACTTCTTCGTTCCAGCCATACGCCGCGCTTCCTTTGGTTTCGTTGAGAATGCGATCAAGATTTTTTTCGTTGATGGCGGCGAAAAGTTCGGTGAGCAAATAAATTTCCTGAGTGCCAGCAGCCTTAAAGCCAAGTTTTTCGTAAAATGCCACCTGATCGCTCCAGAGTACAAGCGTTTCACAATTGTGTCTTAGTGCTAACCCCTCGAGTTCGGCCAACACCTGTGACGCAAGACCAGCGTTGCGGTGTTGAGGTGCGGTGGCGATTGCTCCAATAATACCGGCTTTAAAGGACTCGGATCCAACTTTAACGCGGCTAACGTGCAAAGCGCCAGAAGCTGCGATTGTGCCATTCTTAGTAATGATGCGAGACGACTCTAGGGTGGTGTTAGAAAAAAGCGGAGCAAAATCGACACAGTAACTTTCGTTGGCATCGTACTGGAAACTCGCATTTAAGAGTGTTTCCAGCGCATCGAGGTCTTGGCTTGTTGGATTTCGAATTTCAAAACTCATCTCAACAATTGTTCCACAAACGGCAGCTGGCAACACTCGGCAGAAAAAACCATTTCGGTTCGGCAAGTTTTGCCCCTGCGAGCAACGAAGGTATGGCGATTACGGTACTTACTCGTAAAGCAGGGGCAGTAAAAGAAATCGTATATCGTTATTGGGCTGGAAACGGGCTTTCGCTCGATAATTTAAACTACCAAGTAGACCGCATTATTCTTGGCGATGAAGAATTTCAGGATTTCATTAATGACGTGATCTTTAAGTAGGCCCGGCAAAGATTGCCGCTTCATATTAAGCAGTGTCACATGGACATGTGTTTTTCCTAAAGTCCCAAAAACTGCCGCCGATACGTGTTGTGAGTGACGGGAAGTCGCTTGATTTAGACGTTTCAAGGAGGAAATTATGGGTCTCAGGGTCAATACAAACATTGCTTCGCTTAATTCGCAGCGCCACTTGCGTTTGACGCGCGCCGCTCTCGATAAGAGTTTGGAAAAACTCTCGTCAGGCAGCCGAATCAATCGCGCCGGTGATGACGCCGCGGGACTCGCAATCTCCGAAAACCTAAGAGCCCAAATTAAGGGCCTACAACAGGCAGAAAGAAACGCACTCGACGGTGTGAGCTTGGTGCAGGTCGCAGAAGGCGGATTGCAGGAAATCAGCAACATCCTCATCCGGCTGCGCGAACTTGCAGTGCAGGCAGCTTCCGATACCGTGGGGCCAACCGAAAGAAAATTTCTCAATCGCGAATACGATGCTCTCTTACAAGAGGTCGATCGTATTGCGAACGCGACCGAGTACAACCGCATCTCTCTACTTAATGGTAGCGGTACGGTGTTCGATATTCAGGTCGGTACCCGCAATAATCCGAACGTCGACCGTATTACGTTTTTCGATTCATCCAGTGCCGACGTCGGTGTGGTTGCTCTAGGAATTAACCTTTCAAACGTGGCCGACAAAGCTAGTGCGCAGAATACATTGACGTCAATCGACAACGCGATCGTGTCGGTTTCGTCAATTCGCGCCGACTTCGGTGCCATGCAGAATAGATTGCAGTCCATTATTAACAACCTGGCGATCAGCATCGAGAACATGAGTGCAGCCAACAGCCGAATTCGCGACACCGACGTGGCACTCGAAACAGCCGAGCTCACGAAGAACAACATTCTGGTTCAAGCGGGCACGGCGGTACTCTCTCAAGCTAACGCGTCAATTCAAGGCGCGCTGAGCTTGTTGAAAGGGACTGGTTAAAGACTTAAACCCGCTGTCTCACTTGCTAGACGCTTTCGCGGCGCCTGGCTAGAGAGCAGAGGTTAAGACAGGCAATTGCCTGGTCTGTTTCCTGTGGACTTTATGTGTGGGTGATCTCACGGAGTGGGATTACCCGCACATCAGTCACCTTTGTGAGTCAAGGCACGAGGGGGCAGATGTAAGTAAAGTCCAAAAAATGGCGGGAGAATAAAATCTTACGCCAGGGTTTTTGGGAAACGGCCTGCTTTGCGCGAGCGAAGCGGGTAACGCAGTACTTGTTTCAAAGCGACCAAGGAACGGTCCGCCCTCGTATGGATACGCGGGATATTTCAAGGAGGATGGGTTTATGAACGGAGGCTAGAAACATGGGATTTAGAATAGTAACCAATACCTCGGCGATCAACGCTCAACGTACTTTAGGCAACAACCGACGGATGCTAGACAAGAGTTTGGAAAAACTCGCGTCTGGTAGCCGAATCAACCGATCGGGCGACGACGCTGCTGGTTTAGCGATCTCTGAAAACTTAATAGCTCAGATCCGAGGCTTAAGGCAGGCAAAGCGAAACGCGCAAGACGGCATCAGTTTGATTCAGGTGTCAGAAGGCGGCTTGAACGAAATTTCAAGCATCCTCATTCGTCTACGCGAACTTGCGGTGCAAGCTGCTTCAGATACGATTGGCGATACGGAACGTAAGTTCACGGATCGCGAGTTTCAGAATCTGAAGGACGAAGTCGATCGTATTTCCAACGCCACGGAATTCAACGGTACTCCGCTGCTTAACGGCCGCGCCGGTATCTTGGAGTTCCAAGTTGGCACACGCAACAATCCAATCCTGGATCGTATCGTGTACAACGGTGAAGGTGCAAACGCCACGCTTGCAGCATTGAAGCTTGGCGGCGAATCGGTTTCGACGAAACTCGGAGCGCAAACGTCCCTCGCAGTTATTGACGACTCGCTGATTCAAGTGAACTCCATACGCGCCGACCTAGGTGCGATGCAGAATCGCTTGCAAAGCACGATCAACAACTTGGCGATTGCAGACGAAAACTTGGCAGCAGCGAATTCACGTATCCGTGACGTCGATGTAGCCGAGGAAAGCGCTGAGCTGACTCGTAACAGTATCTTGCTCCAGGCCGGTACTTCGGTACTTGCCCAAGCCAACATGGCGAGCAAGCTTGCATTGAAGTTGTTAGAATAGTCCAAAAACCCTGGCAGCCCCGGCTGGCGCGCGACCCTTCGCGGCTAGTCGGGGTTCCTTATTTTGGCAATCCAAACGGTTTTTGCGACCGATTTTGAACTAAAGTAAAAGCTAACCTACAAAATTTGCCGAGTTGTTTAAAGCGTGCCTTTTGCGAAAATCAGAGATGAAAACTTTCGCCAAGGAGCCAAAATGTTTGCTCGTCTCACAATAGTTCTTCTATTAACTGCAATGTCCGCCCACGCCCAAATGATGGGAGTGGGAGGAATGTTCTACCCTTTTAAACATTCCTCTGAAATGACGTGCGAAGAAGCCATTAACTCGCTCAATGGTGTTAGCGCTGCAAACCTTTCGGGATTAAGCGACTTTCAGGCCCCGTTCGTCATGAAAGACGGTAAAATTAAAGTCACTGACGACAAGGCAATTTTCAAATCCACCAAAAAACAGGATCGGGTTTCTTTTACCGTCCCCATGTTTACCATGAATGGATTAGAATATGCCCCGGTAGACTTAATCATTAAAAAAGCCGACGGAAAATTAATATCCGCCACCTTTGGTATGACTGAAGAAGAGCAACGTAAACGGATCGAAATCGCAAAAAAAGCGGGACAAACCTCTTTCGAATATATTCAAACCAACGAGTATCTTTTTGAAAATAAGGGCGGCAACTGTCGGCTGAGCCAGGTCGGCGCTAAAAATAGCCCGATCGACAAAACGAAAGGCACTGCTGCGACTTCGGTTTTTTACGATCGAAAATACTGCGAAAATATCGACCCGATCTTAAAACGTTTAGGCACCAATAATGTGGCGGAGTGTGCGAACTTATTTGGGCAAGCCGAACGTTCTTTTACGGCCCGCTCAACTGAATTAGCCAAAGAAAATAAAACGCTCTGGGGATTTGCTCCGCCCAGTGGTAGCGGCGGCGCATTTAATTTAATTTATTTAATTAATCTTTGCTCAACGCTGTCAATGCCGGGCAGCGGCATGTTTGGCGGATATCCCGCCACCGGAGCGGGAGAAGGTGTTGCCGCTCCGGCGTTTTAAACTCTTTTACGTCCACTGCTGTCGAGACCTACATCTTCTCTGCGGTGTTGGTTAGGCTCGCTGCTTTGGTGATTGGCAAAGCCAACATGGCGCGCGACCCTTCGCGGCTAGTCGGGGTTCCTTATTTTACTAAACCAAACGAATTGTTTTACGGAATAGCGTTTCAACCAGTAGAAAAAGCGATGAGTTCTTTAGGTAGAATTTTTACGCCAGTTTTATGGGCTTTTTCTAGAACGTGTTCATCTTCAAAGTGGCTGGTTACTAAGATGGCACGATTTGAAATACCGCTGGTTTTAATAAGATCAATACCGTCTTGGGTACCACCTAATTCATAATCGACCAAAAAGAGATCTATTTTAGACAGTTTGTTCCGACCGTTACGAAAATAGCCGTAAAAAGAATCGGCTGAAAGAAAAGTAGTTATGTGATTTTCGGGAACATTAGAACTTGCGATTTTTTGGCGCCACAGTTCGTGAACCGCGTGATCGTCGTCGATTATAACAATGTAAAGATCAGGGTTTAGTTTCAATTTAATTTCAAAAATATCGGGTTTTTCACAGAGGGGAATAGTGACTGTAGTGGTTGTTCCGTTGTCTTCTTGCGACTCAAAACTGAGACTTCCACCCCAAGACTCAATGGTTGCTTTCGCATGATGTACGCCTAGGCCGTTTCCGTTAACCTTGCCGAATGAAAGTCCGCTTTCGCCGAGTCTGGCCAAAACCTCGGGTGGAATACCTCGACCGTTGTCTTTTACGGCTATAAACGCTTGGGTGGCGGAACACGAAAGCGAGACTTCTACTAAAAGATCTCGCTGAGATTTGGCCTCGATAGCGTTGTCGATCAAATTTGAAAGCACGCGTTTAAAGGCAAAACGCTCGAATTTAGAAAAAACCGCTTGAGTGCCAGCGTCCGACGAAAATTCTATTGTAACTCCGGGAAGGTTGCGGACTTGAGTCCTTTTTTCCGAAAGAATCTGCTGCAAAGAGGTGATAATTAAATTGGGTTGAAGCCGGGTTTCGGAAGCATTTTGTAAAGAAGGTTGGAGTTGCTTTATTTCCCTGTTCTTGGCCAATAGCATGTTCGCAATATCGCGAATGCGGTTGGTCGCGGATTTTAATAGAATTTTAGTATCGTCGGATTCAAGTTGAGTAAGAGTAGGGAGCGTGGCGTCGAGCGCCGCAAGCGGAGAGCGAATATCGTGAGCAACTTGGGTGGCGATTTCCACCAGCGCGCGATTCTTAGTCGCTTCTATAATTTGTAAATTTAACGCGTTAGCATGCTGAATCAATTGGTTGTAGCCGTTTACCAATATATCGGTTTCCTTTAGATTCGTCTTTTTGGTGATCGGAACCAATGCGGTTAGACTTTGCGAGTTGGAAGTAATGGAAGCCTGTTGGTACACGATACTTGCAACATTTTCAAAAACTGAAGAAACTCTCAAAGAAATTGAATTTGATAGCAACCAGATGAGAAACGCTAAAAATATAGCACTGGTGAACTCTAAGGCGGTCGGCATGGAGTATATCTTGAGCAAAGATATTCCGCAAAGCAGCAAAATGTTGGTTACAAATATTGCGAGCGCCAAAGCGGTACGAACGCTTTTCATCGCCGTAAACTCCAAATTAAAATTACGCGGGCGAATTTTTACGTAGTAAAGGGCACAACCTGCTCCCGCCGCGATCGATACATTCCAGGCATAATCCGCCCAAATAAA
Organism: Bacteriovoracaceae bacterium UBA4573; assembly: GCA_002387735.1. Lineage (GTDB taxonomy): Bacteria > Bdellovibrionota > UBA1018 > UBA1018 > UBA923 > UBA923. Next base: position 15,754 of record DGKJ01000048.1, read on the forward strand.
AACCAAGCTATTTTCTACGGCCGAATGGAATCGAATAGCAAAATCACCAATTACCAAAAGAAGAAAAGAATTTAGTGTCAGGAAACCAGAGACAGATTTTACCTGTAGGGCTAGGACTGAAGCGAGCCCAAAAGCGATCGACAGGAGATAACTGTAAGCCGTACTGTTTACTAAGTGAAATAATTCCGGTGAAATGGGGCGACTGTAAAACGGATGTAATATATATTTGTGGCTAAAAATTGCATGTAGAGCGATCAAACCGAAAGAGAGAATGGTGAAACCGACGGAGGGACGGTTTCGTGTGGTAAGTATTCCAATAGTTAACGCTGCCCCCGCCGCAAATATCGTATACGCAACCTCGCTTAGTCTACGAAGTACAAGATGATGCTCAATTTTTTGAAGGAGCAGGTAGTTGTAAGTTGTGTCCGCGAGAAATAAAGAAAAGAATGACGCAAAAAGAATTAGGTTGGAATAGGTTATTTTTTTTGCCACTTCAACGGCGATTAGCCCGGCCAGTAGTAATTCACTCAAAAATTGTTGAAATATGAATACGTATTCTTTTGTCTTCGGAAGAAAAATCGCTAGTGTCGTAGGACCCAACGACAGAAGCAAGATTCCAAAAATTTTCAAATTTATTACTAAATTCTTAGCATTAAATTTTGATGCAGGGTTCATTTAATATTTTACGTTGGATGTGTGGAAGCCATTCCATCCAAAGAGCCCGCGCTAATATTGGATTTTGCCAATCCGTACCTTTGATAATTTTTCGACAAACTGGAGAGCCACATTCACAATTAAGGGTCCAGTTGTCTAGGCCGGCGATTAGCGTAGCATAGTCTAGCGTCAGCTCGGTTCCGGGAAAGATTTCTTTTTTTGCCACCGTTACTAAGCCGCCGATTCTGGCTACGTTAGATTCGCAGTGATGATTTAGAAAACACCCAGCATCGGGTTTATTAAAATCTGTCGGTGCAAGATAAAGAGAGTCTGTAATCAAAACCGGATAAGCCATTTCCCATGGAACATCTGCAACCGACGACAGCACAGTGCCACCTTCTTGAAAAATTGTGCTACCCTTGGGAATGTGTTCTGCCGCAAATGCCGCTCGATAGCCCTTTTTTAGTTCTCGAACTTCGACACCAAACCATTGCTTGTGTTGAGTTGGTGCAAATCGGTGACCGTCCTCTACGAGGAACTTTGGGTAAAATTGCATTTTATGCTAACCTCTCTTTATGCTACGACTATCGTAACGAAATAGGCAGAAACTTTCAAATATTAGCCAGAGGGAATTTCGGTGCTAAGGGTAGTAAATTCGATTAGCTTTTTTTTGATTTTTGGATTGATCGGCACGTTTGCATCAGATCGTCCGCTTTATGGACCTAGAAATAACCCCTATGCTGTGCCTCTTTCGAAAGAGAACTCCTATTTTCGAAATAAAAAAAATATCGCCTTAGATTTTTGGACGCTGATTTCCTATTACGAAGGCCAACATAACGACTACTCTTGTTCTGTCGGCGCCGTGTTGCCCGTTCTCAATTCGGTGATAAATTGGAAAGAAAAAAAATACGGTCAAATTAACGTAGGCTATCAAGAGTTATTAAATAAAGTAAAAACTGGAAATTGGAAAGAAAGGGTTTCTGAAAAGGGGTTTAGAGGGAAGCACGGCGTTCCATTGGTTGCTTTGGAAAATATAGTGGGTGAGGTGTTCAGGGTCTACGGTCAAAGTGGATTAAAAATTAGGCGAGTACATGTTTCGAATACGAACGCTAGTACGCTCAATAAAATTAAAGAAGATTTAGTTAAAAATGAGATTTCTGGTAGAAATTTTATTATCGCAAATTTTGATGGATCGAAGTTTTTCGACGACCCCGAACCTTGGGGTCATATTGCAGTCATTGGTGCTTTCGACGAAGACACGAATCGAATCTTAATTTTGGATCCCTACCGAACATGGTACTCGCCTTATTGGGTAACATTGGAGCGATTCGTTTTAGCGTTGGCGACGAAGGATACTGAGAACGGAAATTTTCGGGGTTACTTGTATTTGGAGTTTCCGCAGAGCTAATTACTACCTCCCCGTACTCCCAAAGCCACCGCTGGATCGGACGGTGTCGGAAAGTTCTTTCACTTCGGTAGTTGGGATTAAGTTTACTGGCAAAATTAACATTTGGGCGATTTTATCACCGCGTGAAATTTTGTAGGGTTCATTTCGCAGGTTAATCAACAACACCTGAACCTCACCGCGATAGCCGGCGTCCACTACC
>DGKJ01000048.1:18156-25641 GCA_002387735.1 Bacteriovoracaceae bacterium UBA4573
CACCCCGCCGAGTGTTCGAATGCCTTTAGCCCCCATCGAACTGCGATCGCAGATCAATCCTACATGCCCTTCGGGAATCGCCATGGCTATTCCGGTGGCAACCTTGGCCGGCTCATGTGGGTTGAGCGTTACGTCGCCAATGCAAAATAAATCTAGGCCCGCATCACCAGGGTGCGCACGACCCGGAAGACGCGCGTCGGGGTTGAGTTTTTGAACAGGAAGTTGAGTCGTCATGATTGGTTTCTCCGTGTATTCCGAGTACTAAAAATACCAACCAATGGCAACGCCAGGAAGTACAACAACCTCGCCATTAGGCACGGTGACACCTAGGTTTGCTCCAAGATGAAACCCCTCTTCGTTTACCCAGTCGACCCCCCCTTGAATATAAGGGATCAGGCCATTCGAAAACTGTAGGTCCCAAAATAGAAACTTTCCCTCTGATCCGTTCATGTAGGAAAGCCCACCACCCACGTACATAGCCACACTTTCGGGTGATAGAAAAATTTTTGTATCGAGCGCATAGGTCATCCACTGACCAGCTTCACCAATGGCTAAAGAAAGCCTCGCGTCGTCATGCACATGAAATCCGATCATTAGTCCGCCATAAGAAGGCACCGGTTGACCAAGTGCGAAATCGAATCCGGAAAAATGATTGGCCCGTGTTCCGCCGTCGGACGTCACACTTTCCTGAATGGGCTGAAATTTACTCGGTGGCGCTTTACGATTTTGCGCAAAAGCGAGGTTGGTACCCAAAATAAAAATGATCATTATCCCGAGCCGCGCTGGCTTACTCATATGACTCAAGTGTACAATATTTCTGGGGGAATGTATTCGTGCGAACCATCATGGTAATCGGTGCCAATGGCTTTTTGGGCTCCTCGATTGTAAATTATTTCGGAAAAAAGCATAAAGTTATCGCACTATTCAATAAGCACATTCTTCGATTTCCGGGTACCACCCACTTTAATTACAATCTGAGCGACCGCGACTATATGAAGCGAATTATTTCGCTCACTAAACCCGACACCATAATATACTGCGCTGGAATCAACGACTTCGTAGAGTGTGCAAAAAATCAACGAATGGCCGAGGCCGTGAATTCCTACGGCCCCACACTTATTTCATCGGCTGCTGACACGGTTCAGCATCGATTTATCTATCTATCAACCGCTTTCGTTTACGATGGCAAACGCGGCAACTATCTAGAAACCGACGTAGTGCTTCCCCAGAGCGCCTTCGGTAAGTACAAGCTTGCTGGAGAAAACTATGTACGAAGTAAGTTTATGACATATACCGTCATGCGACTTTCTCCGGTTTACGGGCTGGGAACCATTTATCACCCGAGCCAATTTGATCAAATTAGAATGAAGCTTCAACGCGGCGAACGGGTAGAACTGCCACAAAACGAGATGCATTCATTTCTCTTTGTCGATATTGCCATGCGGGGGCTCGAATGGGTCATTACCCAGGAATCGCGAAATCGAACCTATAATCTGGGTGGATTAACCAAAGTTACTTGGTTCGATTTTGGAAAATTAATTGCCGAGTCGTTTGGTTTTAATCCCGATCTAGTCATGCCCGCGAAAGGTAACTTCGAAGAGGACGTCGACTTTTCCCTCAATGGCACAGACTTAGTGCGGTTGTCACAGGTCGATCCCTTGATCATGGAGCAGGGCCTTGATCTGCTTAAGCAGCAATTGATTCGCCGATGATTTTTTCAATTGCCGAGAAGCCTTTACGAATTCGATAAAGAAGTATTTCACAAGGCGTTCGGGGTTCACCTTTTCACCTTGATACGTCCAGCTCACATCCATAAACGGGCCCATTTGAGCAATGATATCGTGGCTTTGTTTTTGAGAGGTTGACGAACCGTCGGCCGCCAGATCGTTGCGAGTGTGTTGAGTAAAAGTTGCGTTGATAATGCCGTGAGCTGAATTTGAAAACACCAGTTTTACGTTGTTACGAAAAACCATAAAATCAGCCGGAGTATTGGTGATGCCGTAAATTTTGGCTTCACTGAAGCGAGAATTATTCTCGCTATACCCATTGAAACTCTTGGCAAACATTGTGAACAGATCGCGCAGATCTTCGAGAAACCCGATTGTGCTCTCCTCGATGAGCTGCTTGGGATCAAGTCCCGCCATATCATTTATGGTGCTATTCGCATCAGGGTTGATTTCGTTTTTAGCAAGCTCGTGAATCCAACCGAGTTCTGTCGAAAGAACGTTTTTTGAAGTAGCCATCCGTAACCTCACTCAAAAAGCTGGCAAAATTTAGTTGGGCGCGAGGCAAGGGGGAGCCTGTTTGAAACCCGCGACTCTGACAGGTGGGCGCCGTTTAACCGCTTTAGGCTTCCTGATTGAACAGGCTTGCTCACCACGATTAGGCACAGCTCCCTTACGAACGAATTGTAGGTTCAAACCGTTTACACCCCGGGCCTCGCGTGCCCAGTTACGATCATAGCACAGGATTTGACACGCTTCATAGCGGGGTGGGATACTATTTAAGATAGGATGCTATGGGAAAAAAACTCCTCGTCGCCGATGACAGCGCCACAATACAGAAAGTAATCAAGCTCGCGCTTTCTTCAGAAGGCTATGACATATTGGCTGTTTCTGATGGGCGCGAAGCAGTGCGTGCTATTCAAGAGGAACGGCCAGACATCGTACTGATCGACGTTGCGCTCTCAAATGGCGATGCTTACACCGTAAAAAAGGCAATAAACCAAGATTCGTCGCTCGCGGGAATTCGCTTTATTTTGATGGCTAGTGCCTTTGAAAAAGTAGACGAAAAGGCGGCCTCTGGGGCCCGTTTCGATTCTCGTTTAATCAAACCCTTTGATCCCTCGCATTTGCGCAAAATGATCTCTGATCTTTTAAAGTCGCCGGCGACACCGACCGCCGCGCCCCCCCCGCCCGCTGAAGTACCAGTAGGTGGTGCGGTCACAGTGGAGCTTTCCACCGAAGATGAAGCGCAGGCTAAAGAAATTAGTGATTTTATTGCAGTAACACCGCCGGCGCCCCCGCAATCTGTTCCCGAGATAACGGTATTCGATGGAATGGAATCTACCCCAAGTGAAGTAGAAGCCGAAAGCGATGTTGGCGAGGAAGAAGACCTAGAAGCCACCCAAGCTTTAACTCACGAAGAAGCGCGCGCACTTGAAAATGACATTCGGGACCTCACGGAATCTACTATTAAAATGTCGGAACCAGACGAGTTGGAGTGGAGTCTTAACGATGACAAAAAAATGCGCACCGCTCCAGTCCGTAGTTCCCGTAGCGAAACAGAGGCGAGTTTTGACGGCGAAAAAACGGTTGAGCTGGCTAAGGTTGATCTAACTGGTCGTCGCGGAATAGTGTCGGCACCGACCAAAGCTTTTGATGATGGCGGTAGCAATTTTTTGAAAATAGGCCTGGAACAAAGTGCTCGCGGCTCAGACGCCACGAGAACGACAAACATAATGTCGCCACAAAGTTCGACCGACGAAAGTCCTAGCAAGAATTCCAATACCAGTGGCACCCTGCCCTTTTCGCAACAAGAGCTCGAAGTATTTGTTCAAAAAGATATTCAGGAAGTTATAGAAAGACTTGCTAAGGAAATGGTGCCCAAAATTGCTGAGAATCTAATTAGAAAAGAGATCGAAAAGATTCTTTCGGAACCATAAATTTAAGAATCAACTTGGGTTAAAAATACTAATTCCCCCGCCCGTTCCCCTTCTAAAATTCGCACCTTCAGGCAACCCTCTTCTGTGAGTTCATGAACCCGTGCGCGCACCATGGTTTGGGGGCTATTTCGAACGTCGAGCTCAAAGAAAGAGTCCAGGCGGGCATAATGATTCCACTTCTGGCTCCAATAAGTCCGATCAATCGGGGGTGTGGCTGCCGCTACTAAAAGCGAGGCCCATGAATTTAGAAATCGATTGCGAAAATCACGTAAAGAAATTTGAAACGAACTATCTTCTAACATTTCAGCGATCGAAGTGGTGTTGCGGTCAATCCGAGGGCTAGAAGCCAAATTAAGGCCGATTCCGACCACAACCCCCGCAAGCTCCGACCCCTGAAACCGTGACTCACAGAGTATACCCCCAATTTTGGAAGTACCCACATATAGGTCATTGGGCCATTTCAACCGCAACCTTTCGGCTAGACCTAAGTCAATCGCGGCAATGGCTTCATGAGCACAAATTCCTGCAAGTACGGGAATCCATGTAATCTGTTCTGGTGGTAGCGCCGGCTTGAAAATGAGCGTGGCCAAAATTTGCAAACCAGGGGCGGTTGACCAGACCCGCCCTTGCCTGCCTCGTCCATTAGTCTGCGAATCAGTGCTAACTAGAGCGGGCCACTGAGTGTTGGGGATTTTCCAGGCTTCGTCGTTGGTAGAAGCGCAAGATTCCATTTTTTTGAAATAAAAATTGTTCATGAAAAATCAAAAAGCAAAGATAGATCTGCTGCCGGAGACGAATGAGTGATGGCACCCATGGAAACATAATCAACCCCTGTTTCGGCGTATGCGCGAACAGTTTCGAGATTGATGTTACCCGAAGCTTCCAGCTCCACCGCACTACCAAAAAGGTTCACGGCCTTTTGCACATCGGCAACGCTGAAATTGTCGAGCATTACTCGATTAGGCTTATTTTCCATGGCATATTTGAGTTCAATGAAATTCGAAACTTCAATTTCTACAAAAGAGGCTTGATCTCGAAATTTGGCTATACCGTCTTTTAAATGCTGCAATGACTGGGAAGCCCGTAAATGATTTTCTTTCACCAAAATGGCATCAGATAGGCTTTTGCGATGCGGATAAGCGCCTCCCACGAGCGTTGCATAAATATCGGTTAAACGGTGGCCGGGAACCGTTTTTCGAGTATGTAGCAGTTTGCAGTTAGTTCCTTCTAAGAGCGTAACGATTTGGCGAGTATGAGAAGCAATGCCACACATGCGCATAAGAAAATTTAAAATGGTTCTTTCAGTACGTAGGATTGCGTTGGCAGAGCCTTCCAAAATTATCCAAGGTGCTTTATCACCAAGGCTTGCGCCGTCGTCGGCTAGTATAGACACAGTGACTTTTTCGGAAAACCCGGCTCGCTGAAGGACTTTTCGAGACAGTATCCCGCCTGCGGCAATTGTGGTTTTTTTAGCAATTACGGTGGCGCGCACAGTTCGGCCAACTTCGGCGCAACCAGTTGCAAGGGTGGTGAGGTCGTTAGAAATTCCGTCTTCAAGCAACGAGAGATCAATGAGGTTATCCACCAGTGAATCATTTAATAAATCTGGCAGTAAGTTCTTCAAATCGCCCATGGGGCACTTCTATCGCAGTCAGGGTTAATGTAAAGTAATGTTATGTCGGATCGCATTAGTCGAAGTATAGATATTGCACGCAAGGCGTTTTACCCCGTATTTTTCTTAGTGCTGACGATCCCGCTGTATGCCCAATCTAAACCGCGAACAGATTGGCTATTTAAAGCAACCGATGACGCCAAGCCAAAGACTTTGACCGTGCGGCGACTCACCGACGGCGGTGACTTTATTTCCGCCAAACAGTTCTGCTTTTCCTTGGGGTGCAAGCTAGTTTATCAGTGGTCGGCTTCCCGCCTTATTATTAGCCATCGGACTGAAAAACGGAGCGCCATTCTTAACCGATTTCTGCGGCATGTATTGATTAATGGCAGCGTTTTTAAGTTGGGTAACCCCATCTTAGGGGATGCCAAAGACGGCTATCTATTGCCAATGTCGCTGGCGGTGGTTTTGACGCGAGAACTTAAATTAGGAAAGATTTGGTCTGAAGTAGAGCGCCAGCCGATAACCGAAACACCGCGAGCCGGAATTCGGGAAGAAGAGCTCAAACGTATAGTGATAGACCCCGGTCACGGCGGAGCCGACCTTGGAACGTCGTCCGGAGGTATTTTGGAAAAGGACGTCGCATTGATTTATGCTGTTCGACTTCAAGAGTACTTGCGACGTGAGATTCCAGACCTAGAAGTGTCTTTAACGCGTTCGGGCGATGAATATGTAAGTCTGGCCGATCGTGCAAAGTTAGCCAACTCCAAGAATGCGCAGTTATTTTTAAGCTTACATCTAAATCACGCGGCGGACTCCAAGGTTGAAGGGGTAGAGACTTACATTCTTAGTCCCGACGCTACCGATGACGATGCCAGAAAGGTAGCGTTGTTAGAGAATGAAACTTGGCTCAAGTCCACCCAATTAACGGGCGACAAGGCTGGAAAAACGGACCTATTGAAGTCCATTCTGGTCGATATGGAACAAACAAAGTTCATTCAAAGCAGCGCTATGATTGCAGCGCTCATCAACCAAGAACTGAAAAGTCTCGAAAAAACACGAGGACTAAAGAGTCGCGGCGTGAAACAAGCTATGTTTTATGTGCTTTCCCAGGTGGCAATGCCCTCGGTTTTGTTAGAAATAGGTTTTTTATCAAGCGCCGGCGACCGTGGCCGATTGATGGACGTGGCATTTCGCGACGAATTTGCTAGAAGCGTGGTCTCAGCCATTAAACGCTTTGACGAGAGGAAGTATTAGCTATGCCAACCATTGAACGTTCTTTTAATCGCGGTTCGGGCGATTTGCGGCCCGTTAAAATTACAACTGGGGTAAATGCCTATGCCGAAGGTTCGGTAATGGTTGAGTTTGGTGGCACCAAAGTGCTTGTCACTGCTTCGGTCGAAGAAAGTGTTCCCGCTTGGTTGAAAGGCAAAGGTCAGGGGTGGATCACCTCCGAATATGGCATGCTTCCGCGTGCGACGCACACGCGTTCCAAACGCGAACGCGATAAACTTTCTGGCCGCACCCACGAAATTCAACGCCTCATTGGGCGCGCGTTGCGTACTTGCATAGATCTGGGGCGCGTCGGTGAACGTACCATTATGGTCGACTGTGACGTCATACAAGCCGACGGTGGAACTCGCACGGCGTCGATCACGGGCGGATATGTCGCCTTGGCTCTTGCAATGAAAAAATTGGCCGCTACCCAAGCTTGGAATAAGACACCAATAATTGAACAGGTAGCCGCGGTGAGTGTGGGTTTGAAGAACGGCGAAGTCTTGGTGGATCTAGATTATAAAGAAGACTCCAGCTGCGAAGTGGACATGAACTTCGTAATGACTGCCAGCGGTTTATTTGTAGAAATTCAGGGAACCGCAGAGCATAAGCCATTTTCGCAAGGTGATATGCAAAAAATGACTGCGTCGGCTATGGAAGCCTTGGCCAAATTGCATCAAATTCAAAAAGACGCGCTTCTCTAACGGAGCGATTTTTAGGATAACCCCGAAAGTTTTACGCCCGCCCCGGCCAGCGCATCTGTTGTGGCAACCGAAGCTAAGCCAGGTACTTTTCGAAGAAATATTTTAAGTGGCAATTAGTTGAAAGAAAATAAAAAATCAGGAGCCTCGTCGATCGACGAGGCCCCTGATCTCACTGCACCCAAGTCAACATCAGTTCGCTGTACCGTTTTTCCACCACCGAGCGTTTATCC
>DGKJ01000007.1:0-9913 GCA_002387735.1 Bacteriovoracaceae bacterium UBA4573
CGTGTTGATGTTGCTCTGCGGCTGTCTCACCCGCGCGCGTGTGCTTTTTGTCATTCCGTTGCTCGCATTTTATCTGTTGCGCGACTTTCCGAAATTAGGCGGGCGATTGATGAGAATCATTCCCCGCAACAAGCAACGCATGGTGCAGGACCTCCGAGACCGCCTAGACCTTGTCCTCGGTGGGTTTCTAAGGGGGCAGCTTTTGGTGAGTGGGCTACTCTCGACTTACTACGTTTTTGCCTTTCTCGTGCTGGGCATAGATCTCGCGCTGGTCCTTGGTGTACTGGCGGGCGTGCTCAATTTAGTGCCCTACGTAGGAATCATGATCGTCATTGCAATGACAACGCTACTAGCTCTATTGCACGGAGCGACGGCTGCAACTTTTATTGCGCTCGGAATCGTATTCGCCATCGGCATGGCGGTCGAAGGCGTGTTTCTGACCCCCAAAATCGTAGGGAACCGAGTTGGCCTCCGACCTCTCAGCATATTGATTGCGCTCATGTGCGGGGGCGAGCTTTTCGGATTCGTAGGAATGTTGCTTGCGATTCCCACCGCCGCCACCGTTAAAGTGTTTATTGAATACTGGATCGAACAGCGGGTGTAACCTCGCGTAGCGATTGAAACACCCGCTTTTTAGTTAGGGCGCTTCGTTGCCGCCGGCGCCACCGGTCGTGTCCCAGAGGCCAGTATCCCAGGTTGCATGTGGGCGGTTGCCCATTTCATCGAAAGTGCGACCTTGATCTGAGACAGATTCCATCCGGTCGCGCGGTATAGAGCGACGGGTAGAAACGGGCAAACCGCGTTCGCTCTGCGCTCCAGCGCGAAACTCTTCGTTTGGTTGTACCAAGGATTCGCAATTACCTCCGCCCGATCTCGAGCCGCGGCCTTCGCGGGTACCACCAGCCTGCGCGGTGTGGGTGAATAAAGTCAAAATAAGAACAGGAACAAGTATAGAAAAAGAGACCCCGGTCCGAATCAAAATCTGACTCATGTTTTACTACCAACCCTTCGCCCATTCTCGTACCTGTCAAGCAAAATAGAGTCAACCCGGGTTGCTTTTTTTCTTGAAAAACTAGTTTGGGCCGATTGCCGACTCCAGAAAAATGCGGTCAAGTTTTGTTGGGAAACAAAAACAAAGGGGAAACGTCATGCGAATGATTCGCTGGGGGTTGGCAGTTGTTTTGGGACTTTCGGGGTTGGCCACGGCGGGTAGCGGCCAAGCGACGGAGAGCTACTACTCGGTACCAATAAAATCCAAAAAAACCATCACTGACGACGGTTGTGTACTCCAGATACGCCTTTTTCCCGACGACTTTTATTTTTGGTTAACGGTCACCAGGCGTTGCGGAGACGAACTCCCAGATCTAGTTTCTGAAAGAAGTTTTACCTCGGAAAATCTGGCGACCCAGGCGTATGAACGAGAAAGTCAAAAACTCGATCAGTCCCATGGCGCTTCGACCCACTATCAATTTGCGCCCGGCCAAACGCCAGCTGAGCCCCCTAAGGTTCCGAACCTCACGGCTCCCCAAGACGCTGCCGCGCAGGCGACGCCACTGTGGGTGGTGCAAAATCAGTGGAACCTAGAGTGGGAGCAGCGGTACGCCCAGTGGGTGACCTCCGAAGTGGATAATGGGTTTTTTCTAGAGCACGGAATTGCTACGGACTGCGCCGACGTGGTTTACGCTGTTCGCTGGATATTTGCCCGGCAATTCGGATTGCCAGTTAAAGCTACGATCGACGGTGACGTCGCGTTCACTCAAAATTCCAAAAAAGCAGAGTGGGCAAGCCTCCCCACGGCCGAGCATTGGGCGGAGGATCAACGGTTTAGAGCAGCATTAGAATACCTCATGAAAATGACCTACACGCGAACGCTCCCTGACGACACCGTTCCAGTGGCCATCAATGAGGCGAATTTAAAGCCCGGCATTATCTACTTAACTCTTTCGAGCGTATCCGGTCATGCCCAGCTCCTGAGTCGGGTTGATCCAAAGGAAACCCCGTTTCTTAGGTTCGTTTCGTCCACGGTTCCTCGCGAAGTTCGCGAGTTGGACGGACACGGATTTTGGGTCAGTCGCCAGCCCACATCTGATGAAGGGTTTCGTCGTTTTGTTTGGCCTCACTTAACGAAGAAATCTGAGATGCCGGGTTATTCGACTGAACAATACAAACTATCCTTTCTTCGAAAATATCTGAGTTTTTCACAGGCGGTGTTCGATCGATTGGGTGTAAAGTTCGATCTAGTGCGGCGGTTCTCCGAGGGTACTCTGAGTATGGAGCAGCTGTTAACTGAACGAAGCTCAATTGTTGTTCAGGCCCAGCAAGTATGCGGGCGCGAGGGCGCTTGCCCCCCTGGTAGCCGCGACGAAGATAGTTACTCTACCCACTCCCGTGACCGGCGTATGCGCGAGCTTCTGCAGCACATTGATTTAATCGCAAGCGAGTGTCAGTTCCGAGGGCTCGATCAGTGTGACAAAGACCGACAACGAAGGATCGAGGTCTGGACCATGAACAATGGAGAACAGGACATGAGCGTTGGAGTCGTAACCAGCGTGCTGCGGGCTGGTTTAATTGACTCGGAAGCTACCAGTTCAATTTCAGCTCGTTGGGGCACTGACGTTCCCGCGTTGGTCGCAAAAATTGTGAGTCGCAAAGAGTATCTGCAAAAAAAACGTCAGGAAATTATTAACCAACACACCAATGCCGGCGCGCCCTGCGAGGAAGATCCCGAAAGGTGTGCTCCCGGTTCCGAGAACTTCAGACGCTGGACGACGGCATCGATCGACATTGAGCTTTTGCGTTTGGCAGAGTTTCGCGACAACTATTGTCTTTTTGCCTGGGGTTGCGCGAGTCTTGATTCGCTTCTTAAAGAAAGGGGATTAGATCTCGAATTAGAGTCGCTGAGGATGCTTGCAAGTGATCCGCGCACGGGCTACCAACAGCGAACGGAGCGGATCGCTCTAATCAAAACCACAGACGCGTCTGAACTTGCGCGAGCAACGCAGGTGATTCAGGCGCATTGGCCGAAATCACGGGTGACAGACATTGCTCCGGTGCGGGGGCACTGGTTGGTGTATAGCCGAGACCGAGTTGGAGTTGTGTTAGCGGGCAATCAAAAAACCGAAATCGAGCAAAGTGATTTGAAAGTCGTCGCAAAGGCGCCGGCAAAGGGCGAGATTCGCTGGGCACGCTGGGTGGGCGAGTCGATCGTGCTGATTGAGAGATCAGATTATTCGATGTTGGTAGACGCCGAGACGAATAAAAAGCTTGGTCTCGTCGAAGTGCCCGATTCTTCTAAAACGCATAGTCCCTGTTTGTGGTTTGCAGTATCCGAACAGATTTATGATTGCACTCAAGGATATCTACGGCGCGGAGCCGTCGATCAAGAGTCGCTCACAATGATTGCTTCGCAAAACGGCATTGAACATGCCCGGATCACTGGTTTGATCGGAGCCGACGCTCGTTCTTGGTACGTGGAAGTCAAAGGATGTATTCGTGTTGAAGGTTGCGCCGTGGATCATCAAGTGGGTTATGTTCGAGTGAACAAGCGAACTGGAGCGGCCACTGAATTTTTCGCCACCACTGCGATTGAAAGCCAAGATATGGCATGGTTCGAGGAGCAGCTCGGAGCAAGCGGTCGATTGAGTGTTATCGCAATACCCGAAGCCATGGGTACGATTGCCGTATACGAAACTAAAAATGCGGAGTCGTATGAGCCTGTTTTGAGCAAAGTGGTGGACCCGTGGTTAACTCTTTGGATGCGTCGCAATGCCTGGGGACCGCATCTGGGGATCGCCGACCGCGAAAGTAAGTACGTATTGCGAAATTCAGAAAGCCGCGATCGCTAACAAAGCCCCAGCGTCTGCGTTTACTTTCCTAAACTTAGTTTCGTTAAAATCGCGTCGTTGTTTCCGCCATTGGGTTCGAATTGGCTTCCGCTCGTCTGGCCAGCACAATACACTGAATCTAAACCGGTGGCATAAACGCTACTACAGAACTCCATGCTAGAGTTGTCCTGGCCCGAAAGACGGGTGTTCGCGCCCAGTTGAATTCCAGATTTGAGTACCCCAGCCGAATTTAGGCGAACGACAACAAGGTCTAGGGATCCCGCATTTGTTTCGCCCAAAGCGCCCGAAGTGGCGCCCGCACAGTACACATTGCCACCGGAATCAAGCGTCAGTGCGTAGCAGTTGTCGCTGCCAGCGTTGTTGCCAAAAAGAAGTTTAGTGTTTGCACCTAACTGTGTGGCCCACTCGATGTTGCCGACTGAACTTAACTTCACAACGGCGATGTCCCAAGACCCGTCGCTGTTGGCACGAGCTTCTCCGAAGTTTCCAGTGGTGGAGCCGCCACAATAAACATAACCGTCCGCATCCACTGCGATGCTACGGCAAATGTCCTGGCCAAGATTGTCATTGGCTCCAAAAGTATTGGTGCGCCCGAGTTGCTTGATCATCTGAACCACGCCAGCCGAACTCCATTTGACGATTAACATGTCATAGAGTCCTCCCGGATTGTCGGCCATCGCACTTGCGGTGTAGCCACCGCAGTAGAGATCTCCGGCGGCGTTCATGGCAAGACCTGTGCAAACGTCGTAGCTTGAGTTCGAATATCCGCCCGGTGCGACCACGGTGGTTGTACCGAGTTGTTTGATCCATTGAAGAACGCCGGCTGAGTTCAACTTCACGAGCACGACGTCGGTTTGCCCCGCATTGGTTTCACCCATCGATCCCGTGGTGGAGCCACCGATGAAGATGTTTTGACTAGCGTCGACCTTAATGCCGTAACCCGTGTCGTCACCCGCGTTGCTTAGTCCAAAGAACAAGCGCGTAGCGTCACCGAGTTGAAAAATATTTGATAACGCGCCAGTTGAGGTAAATTTAGCGACGAAAATGTCATAGCCGCCGCCGTTGCCTTCGCCCATCGAACCATTGGTGGCGCCAGTGATGTAAATGTTCCCAGCGGTATCAAGAGTAATTCCCTTCACCGTTTCTGCGCCAGCGTTACTGCGACCCGTTTTTTTCGTCACAGCTCCGAGTTGGGTCAACCATTCGAGTTGTCCAGTGGCGTTAAACTTTGCGAGATAGGCGTCAGGTCCCCCGGCTGTAGCTTCTCCCAGACTCCCATGGGTTTCGCCGGCGCAATAAATGTTTCCCGCATCGTCGCCCGTGACAGCCATGCACCCGTCAAGGTTGCTGCTGTCGCCACCACTAGGTGTGGTGACGGACCCTATTTGAGCGCCCCAGACGACTTTCGGTAAAGAGGCCAAAAAATCGTTGATGGCATTCTGGGCGTTGTTGCCGGCGCCTATGCTGACACCGCCGCCGCAGCCGGAAAAGACCAGCGTCAATACGAAAATTCCAAGAGCTAGGCTAAATTTCAACATGGGGAGCCTCCAGAAAAATAAGGCCGTGATTGAACCAGAGGGACTCAGGCACTCCGTCCCCTCACTAGAAAAGTAGCAACTCGGAGATTGAAACAAAAGTCCCCGTCGAAAAAAATTAGGTTTTAACTGAAAAAAAATGGTTGGCTCGACTGGGATTGAACCAGCGACCCCTACCATGTCAAGGTAGTGCTCTCCCGCTGAGCTACGAGCCAACGTTAGGGAATAGAACTTTCTCTTCTTAGCCCAGGCCGAACCGGGATTCAAGCTTCCGAATTTACGCCCCGGGGGAGCCGTGTTAATTCGATGAGCATGGACCCAACCCGCGCGTCGAAAAGTTGCGCTTTAAGTTATCAGGAAGCTCTAGCCCGGCAAACCGCTGCTAGCGGGCCCGGGTGGCTGCTGTTTACGCCACCTCCAGTGCTAACCGTCACGCGAAGATCTAGCCCCGGTGAACTGCGAGTGAGCAGTAACTTATTGAACGAAAAAAATATCGAGTTACTTACAGTGGACCGCGGGGGGCGCACCACCTACCATGGGCCGGGTCAAATCGTAGGGTTTCCCCTAGGAACACTCGCCGACTTCGTGGGTGATTCGCGAGGAGTTCGAAAATTTATTGAAAAGCTCGTGTCTGCGCTGGAGTGGTTCGTGGAATCAGAATGGCGACGTAGTGGGGACCGACGCACCATTGATCGCAAAAAGGCGGCGCAGTGTCCCGGCGTGTGGGCTCGCACCGAAACAGGGGAACTCCAGAAAATAGCTTCGATAGGACTGGCGTTTCACCGCGGACGAATGGCTCACGGATTTGCGCTCAATGTTGACGAAACCTCGACGGCGCCATTTCAGTGGATTCACCCTTGCGGCGAGCCCGACACCCAGATGTCGTGTGTTTACCCGCGTGCCGCTCGCGAGATACCGGCAGTAAGCGCGCGGTTAAGGTTAACACTAGCGAGCGCATTCGAAAAAGCTATCGGTTGACAATTGCGGTCCAGGGTACGAAACTCAGAGCACATTAAATTTTTAAAATTGACCTTATTGGAGGCACATAAAGATGAGTCTACTTGGACTTGAAGGTTTTGTTTATCTCATGCGCTGGTTGCATTACTTCTTCGGCGTAATCTGGATCGGGCTATTGTATTACTTTAACTTTGTGCAAGGCAGTTTTTTCGCCGAAACTGATGCCAACACTAAATCGGCTGCGATACAGAAATTGGTGCCTCGGGCACTGTGGTGGTTTCGCTGGGGCGCGATGGGGACTTTCGTTACGGGTCTCACGATTCTTGCGATTCGCGGTCACCAAGGCGGGTTTCAAATGTTTGCCTCTTCCTGGGGCGTTTCAATTCTAACGGGCGTTGCCATGGGCACGATTATGTGGGCGAACGTTTGGTTCGTGATCTGGCCAAGTCAGCAGATCGTTATTAAGTCGGCGCAAGAAACAGCTGCCGGTCGGGCTGCGCTGCCCGAGGCTCCGGGCGCTGCTCTGCGCGCTGGAGTTGCCTCGCGAACGAATACGATGCTCTCGATTCCCATGTTATTTTTCATGGGAGCCGCTAGCCACTTGCCACTCGCAGTGACAACCGCTTCGTTGTGGCCACTTGTATTTGTGATCGCGGCCGTTCTGGGTGCGATCGAGTTCAACGCACTCAAGGGTAAAACCGGACCAATGACTACCGTAAAAGGTGTGATTGGTTGCGGATTTGGCGTGTGTGCGGGTCTCTACATCATCATCGAGATTTTAACCAAAATATAGTTGGTCTCATTCTTCGCAATCCAAGAATTCCGTGATACGCGAACGCGTATAGGGGTTCTTGGATGCGGGGGAGTTTTTACCACTTCAATTTAGTGAAGGCGGTGCTTGGTGTTGTCACACTGTGGGCGACACTATTTTGCGCTATACGAGCCGAGGCCGCCAAGGATTACCCAGGAAACGACGCTTACCTGCCGAGCAGTTGGACGTGTCGCACTTTACTCAACGAACGACTCGATGCTCTAACTCGCAATCCTCGAATTGAACCCGCGTTACGAATGCGTTGGCAGAACTCCCCGGACACCTTTGCGTTAGTCGAGGCCTATGCAAACAAAGCAGTTGTTGAAGCCATTCAGTTCGGAGCTCAGCTTTTCGAACGTCCCTATGAACGCATCGCTTCGGACCGAATCGTGGTTTCTTGGAACGCTCCGATGGCGGCGAGGTTTGGCCCAGATTTACGCCATCTTGAGTTGTTTACGGCGGAAGAGAACAATTACTGGTTCGATAGATTCGAAGCGAAAGCGTACCGAGTGCCGCGCGGTGGACGAGGGGCGCTTGCGCATCGAATCGGGTATCGCGCTTTACCGACGCCGGAATCTAAAAAAGTTTTTATCTTCGAAGTGCGTATCAAGAAAATCGACCGACATGTGGCCTACCGATTGTTTCGAGACTTCGCCTATAGTTTACATGACCAAGTTTTGGTTCCGCGCCCCACGCTCTACAAAGATGAGTTTTTTGGAGACCTAGCGGAAAACCGCATTTGGATCGTGTTGCATGCCCGAGGTAAGGAACTACGACGGCAATTCGCATACTGGGGTGATCTATTGAGCGAGTTGCCCAACATTATTAATGTTCAGTATCACTCCATGACGGTCGAACATCTAGAGAACTTGGTCCGAGAGCGCGTGATGATGGGTGACGAAAATTCAGGTATCCCAAGTGGGGACGCGACGAACGATCACCGAACCGATTCTGAGGTGCGATTTTCTCTCTTGGAACTAGACGAAACGCCCCAGGCACGAAAAGAAAGCGCAGATCGGATGCGAACGATCAGCGAATACGAAATCCGAGTGAGCCTAATTGAGCTCGATTAGATGATATATTCGTATATCCAGTGGCTTTGATTCAAACGCTAATTTAAATCGATTTTTAAAAAACTCCTCGTTTAGTTCGCGAAACTCACGGCGCTCGGCGGGTCCGAAGACAATGTAATTTATTCGGTGGCTTTTGATTTGTTCAAGCGTGCGGGGCGACCCTCGATAGATTTCGCGTAGTTCTTCGTAGGTTTGTTGGTGGTTGAAACCATAGTTGCCGATCCAGCCTAGGTACCCAACCAACACCGCGCGAGCGCTCCAGGTCGATACGAAGTGATTGTGGGTCGTCGCTGCAGCGAAACGGGACATGGAATGAGTTCCGAGTCGCACCTGTTCGGCCAGTGCTAGTTCCTGGGGTTGAAGTATCTGAAACTGATGGCGCGACACGCATTGAAGGTCGGCGAGCTCGAGGGCACCGGTAAGAGTTGCAATGAGAGCGACTCCAACGCCAAGATAGCGGTTTCTTGCGTACAGGCTGCCCAGCGCACGAGCCATGGCTGGCGTGAGAAGGAGAAATGCCCAAAGAAAGAGCTTAGAGTTGTCCCACTTCGTAGGCTGAAACAAAAAGAAGTTTGGCAAAATAAATAGCGTGAGGCCTGCAACCGCCAGGTAGAGTTCGATCGAGGCCGCTTTTTGTGTGGCCTTGAAAGTGCCGTAGAGAGCGAGTGGAAGCGAAACACCCCAGACGAAGCCCCAGAACCAGAGCCAGTCGCTAACGGAGGTGGCGGTGAAACCGATCAACAGTTGCGTGAAGCGAGTCTGAATTCCACCGGCGATCCAAATAAAATAAAACAACGCACCCACCGCCGCAGCCGGCATGGCGAAGTAGAGAGCTCGGATTCGCAAGTGCTTCTGAGTTAACGCCATGACTCCGGCCGGGAACAAAACGATCGACGCTGCAATCAAACTGTGGGCGTGCACGATAGGCAGTATCCCAAGCGCCACGCCGCTCGCCGCCATCTTGACCGCTGAATACCGTGCAGGACGCTCGCGGAGAAGCTCCGAAAAAAAACCATAAATGGCCCAGACCGCGACGGGTAGGCCTAAGGCAAACGCGCGTTGAGGGAGCAACATCGCAATTAAGAAGTTGTTGGCCCCCCAACTGTGCGAAGGAACCGCGCTATGGAGACTCGATATTGGAAAAGCCAGGTCCCAACTTCCGGTAGCAAAGTACACTGCGAGGACTTTGTAAAAACTTAACCCAGCCGAGAGAAAAAATAGGGAAATAGCGAGCACGGCGAGGCGCTGGCTTTGTAGGACCAAAGTGAAAAGACGCCTTAGCCCCAGGAGCAATAAAGGAAACGCAACATAGTAGGGCGCCATCATGGCTGATTCAAAACTCAGCCCGATTCGAATCAACAGAGCGGAGATTGCGTTTACCAGAAACGGATAAGTGAATTTACCGTCGGCGTAAATTGGGTGATAAGCGAACCATTCGGACAGGGGCTTGGTCGCAAATATGCGAACCATTCCGGTGTGCAAGCTCGCCCAGTCGCTCCAAAGGTATTCGTGTCCTACCTGAAGCCCCTGATCTGGCGAGAGCGTTACCATGCGCGAAAATAAAAAAATAAAATATACTCCCCAGGTCGCTAGCAAGAGGAGATCAAATTTGGTTAACCATCTTGTGATGTTCATTTCGACGTGGACCCTCTGGTTCACCTAAAAGTTTATGCTATCCTCTTAAATATGGAA
>DGKJ01000007.1:10062-19555 GCA_002387735.1 Bacteriovoracaceae bacterium UBA4573
ACTCTTAAATATGGAAGCAGAGAACCCATCGTTCGTTCGCGCGCTCCTTGCCGAGAAGCGATGGCTTTATTTTGCAGTGGGAATTCTAGTCTTCGGATTCACCACCAAGTTGGTGCGGCTGCATCTCCCTGCAAACCACTATTTCGACGAAGTTTATCACGGATTCACCGCCCAAGTTTATGTGCAGAACGACCCCAAAGCCTACGACCCGTGGGCTAGTCCCCCTAAAGGGTTCGCTTACGAATGGACTCATCCGCCCCTGGCAAAAGTGGTAATGGCGGGGTTTCTCAAAGTCTTTGGCGACCGTTTTTTTTGGATGCGGTTTGGATCGGTGTTGTTCGGGACACTTTCAGTTTTGTTTACCGGACTGATCGCGTACCGATTTTTAAAGTCGATCCCGATCGCGGTGCTAGCAATGGCGTTTCTATCGCTTGAGACTCTCCACTTTGCGCAATCGCGGATCGCGATGAACGACAGTTATTTCGTATTTTTTATGTTGCTCACGTTTTACCTCTATTTAGGTTTGCGCCCAAAGTCGGGGATTGCGGGTTCGCTAGCTCTCGGCGTTGGGTTTTGCGCGGGCCTTGCATTGAGTACCAAATGGACTGGTTTTTATGTGATCGGCATTATCGGAGTCGACCAAGTAATTCAGTGGTGGCGTCGTCGTCGCACTGAAAAATTTTTTCACTATTTAACTCGGGCGTTTTTATTCGCGACCGGCGCGGTGGCCGCTTATTTTGCTGCGTACATTCATTTCTTTTTATTGGGTTTTAAGTGGCATCAGTTCAAAGAACTACAGCGTCAAATGTGGTGGTATCACAATAATCTTACGGCAACCCACTCCTATCAATCGAAACCGTGGCAGTGGCTCTTGAATGTTAAACCCGTGTGGATGCATGTCGACTACTCGGAGTCTGGTAAAATCGGGAACATCTACAATGCCGGAAACTCTGTGGTGTTGCTCGGAGGATTGTTTGCGGTGATTTATTTGGTGGTGCAGGCCTGGCGCCACCGGCGGCGGTCAAAAAAAAGTGTGTTCGCCCGGCGGGTGCCGCTTGCTCAACCGATTCCAATGTTTTTTCTAGCTTGTTACGGCGCGCTTTGGATTCCCTGGATGTTTTCTCCGCGAATCATGTTGTTTTATCACTACCTGCCGGCCGTCCCGTTTTTGTGCATTCTTCTTTCGTTTGCGCTTTGGACGCTCCCGAGAGGACGTAAGGCCGCCGCTGCCGTGGTTTGCGCAGCGGGCGTGTGGTTTGTCGTTTTCCTACCCCATGTTTCGGGAATTAGAGTGCCCGCTAAGTTCGCCGAAATGTTCTATTTTTCAGTGTTCCCTCGCTAGGTTAAACCCGTGATATCAATAGGTTGAGGTGATTAGTTGTAGTGCTAACAGCACTCCCCGAGAACCTTTGCCCGATAATTTGACACCACTTTAATGAGAGATGTGGTATGGAACGGACCCATTAAGGCGAGGTGTTTTAACTATGAGAATATCGATTTTGGTTCTTTTATTAGCGAGTTTATTGGGTGGAGCGTCTGCATTTGCAAAGCCCGTTGGGTTTGACTTTGGTCTCCAGCTCGGTTCGGCGGCGACCAACGACGAATTCGACGACACGGTTGCTGGTGTTTATTTAGGCGGGTATGCAGATCTCAACGCTTGGTTGCTCAAAGCAAAGGGCCAGATACTTGCGATGAAATACCAGGAAAACGACTTTACCTACGAAGTTTCCGGTAACGGCACGGTCCTATTCGGTATTCAACTCCACGAAGTCATGGTTCGATCCTACGCCCCTCGCGGCACCAACGGGCATATCGCTGCTGGATTAGGCGGCGGTGGTAGCATTGGTGGAAAAGACTTAAACCTCGCACTTTCGCTCAGCGCAGGGGCGATTGCTTTGCGATGGACTGCTATTCCAGCTGAAAACTATTATGATGACAGTTTGATCACGGGAGTGGGTGCGTACGTCGGTGCGGTCATGAAAGTTAAGGTGTACCGCCTAAAAAACGAAATGCGCATTGCGATTTGCCGAACGACGAACTTTGATTCGATTGGCTCGGACACGGACTGGGGTGCGGTTGCCGAACGCCTCTATACTAACCCCAAAAAATGCGCGGTTGCGAGCGGTGAGCACGAGTTCGAGTTGATCAAAATTCCGTTTGCAAAGATTGCCCCGGAGTTACGTTGGCGCTACGAAGATCTTCCAAGAGAGTACGAATCGCCCGAAATGGTGTTGACCGTGGGTGCCAAGGCATACATCGATTTATAAACGAGATCGGAAAAACGACCTTGACTAGCATGGTCGTGCCGATTAATTTTTCGGGCACCCTCGTGTAGATCTCAAGTGCGCTCGTGGTGGAATTGGTAGACACGTACGTTTGAGGGGCGTATGGCGAAAGCCGTGACGGTTCGAGTCCGTCCGAGCGCACCATAAAAAACAAGTTAAATCCAAGAATCGAAAACGAAGACAGCGACCGAAGTCAGAGGACGACGGACTCGAACGCGAGGGAGCGACCCGCGGGGAGTCGCATAGCGACTTCGCGCGGGGAAGCAAAACAGGAAGTTTTGCTGAGCGAACGAGGTGAGCCTACGCAGCGAAGAGCCGGAGGCGAAGAGCGTAGTAGGTCGAGTCCGTCCGAGCGCACCATAAAAAAAGATTCGAACTAGCGTCCTGCCCTAAACACGCACATTTCGTCCCAACCCCAGTTGTTGTTCATCACGTATTTGGCGCCGTCCACGTTTAATACCGTAAAGGCATGGCCCGAGCCTCGGTCGACGTTGTACCAAAGACTCGTAGTGGTTACGTGAATGTCCATGTGTTCGTTGGCAAGGTCATAGGCCATGAGACTGGTGTGTACACAATCGCCGCGCGCTTTTTTGAAGTCGTTCTTTCTTACGGAAAGAAAAGCGTCGAAACCGACCCCGCGAAGCCCGCCTTGGAAATAGCTGTTGGCTGCGCATTGGTATACGCAGGCTCTTTTGAATCCGCTTAACTCATGTTCCGCAATGTAGGCTTCGATTTCCTGTTTCAATTCGCGGTATGCAACCGCGGTGGCGTCTTTGCGTCCGCGGTAGGGAATTCCCACCAGAGAGGGTTTTAAAACTTTAGTGTTAATCGAACTGCCGAACCCTGAGGTGTTGTTGTTTTCAAGCGTTGTAAAACGCGGTTGGTAAAGTTCGAGCGAGTTTTCGGTAAGGCAAGTCGCTCGCACGCGATCGAAACCATCTTGTACCGCTCTTGCCACTTTAGCGTGGGCGACCGGTACACTAGTCACTAAAACAATCATCATGAACAACGCCGAAACTGCGACTCGAACCATGAGTCCCCCTTTTTCCGTGGCGAAATGTTTTGCGAATGCTCCTTCAATGAGAGCGTTAGAAAAATGTTAGTGCGAATAAAAACAGATGCGCAAGTGGGGGGAGTTTAAAATTCGAAACGCAGTGCGACTTTCCAAGTGTTATCGGTGGCGTCAAAATCCTTTTTCGCTGCGTCTTTGGAGTAACTATAATAACCGGCCAAGTACGTGCGTTTAATGCCCCAGTTTGCTTGCATTAAACCACCCTGCAAGGGTTCCAGAAAATTTAAGTACAACAGCATACCAATATCAATGCGCGGGTAACGTTTAATGCCTTTCACGGTTTGTGAATGGTAGGTGTAGCTGTAGCGCAAAAATTGATAATTAAACCGAACGCTGGGTACTAGAATTTGTCGATGCATGAACACTAGTTCGTAGTGCGCTGTCGGTGCGAAAGACCATATCGCAGGCTTCATCTTGTCGAAGGGCTCTTTGGCTTTACTAACGTAGGCGCCACCGTCGACTCCTACCGAGAGCATGCCGTAATCGCGAATCAGAAAACGTTCTAGAGAAACTAGAATTCCGGTCATTTCAGGATTGCCATCGCGAAAACGGGAGCTGCTCGCAGTTGGGTTCGGAATGCGAAAATCCGCTTTGCCAAAAGGCGCGAGCTCCGTACCAGCGGAAACCGCCCAATCAGGTATTCCGGTTTGTTTGATGCGTTCGTTTCGAGCGTCTTCGTAGGTTTCAATCGATTTGGTGGGCGATGGGAGCTCTTTTTTAAGCGCCGGATAATCTGGTTCCGAGAGTTCGGCCTCTTGCGCGAGAACCGCTGGCGCGCCACCCGCGAGTACGAAAGCTGTAATCAGTGCCCACAAAACCGTGCGTCGATTCATTGAGTTTCAGTGTAGCTCGAACCTTAATCCTCGCCAAGGTAGGCTTTTCGAATTTCGGGAGAACGACTGAGTTCGACACTGGGGCCCTCGGCCACGACTTTGCCGGTCTCAAGTACGAGGGCATAATGGGCAATTTCCATTGCGAGCAAGGCGTTTTGTTCGACCAATAGGACCGTCGTCCCACTGCGGTTTACTTTAACAATGATCTCGAAAATGCGCTCAATGATTTGGGGCGCAAGCCCCAGCGAGGGTTCGTCGAGCAAAAGTAAACTAGGCCGAGCCATGAGTGCTCGCCCAATGGCAAGCATTTGTTGTTCACCACCGGAAAGAGTCCCTGCGCTCTGCCACAACCGCTCTTTAACTCTAGGGAACAGTTCGAAGACATGAGCCCGGTCGTTTTCAATTTCTTCTTTGTCTTTTCTTAAATACGCGCCCAGCTCAAGATTCTCGGCTACCGTCATGTTGGCGAAAATGCCCCGGCCTTCCGGGGCCTGACTAATTCCAAGGGCCACGATACGATCGGTCCGTTGGCCGGCGATCGACTGACCTCGAAATAAAACGTCACCAGAAGATGGTTTTAACAATCCCGAAATCGCCCGCAGCGTGGTGCTTTTCCCGGCGCCGTTGGCCCCAACGAGCGTGACAATCTTACCGGTTTCAACCTTTAGCGAAACACCTTTGAGCGCATGGATTGCACCGTAGTGCACGTTAACATTGCGAAACTCTAGAATCGGCTGGCTCAACGCTGAAAGGTTAGAGGTGCCGCTATTCATGGAGTGTGCTCCTTCGCTGCGGCCTTACCAAGGTAGGCTTCAATTACTTTTGGATCTTTTTGGACCTCTTTTGGAAGTCCTTCGGCTATTTTAACGCCGTAGTCGAGCACGATCACTTTTTGACTAATTCCCATAACAAGTTTCATGTCATGTTCAATCAACAAGATCGTAAGGCCGAAGTCCTTCCGGATTCGCTCAATCGTGTGCATGAGTTCTTGGGTTTCTTGATTGTTCATGCCGGCGGCAGGTTCGTCTAGTAACAACACTTGAGCGCCAGTCGCTAGCGCGCGAGCAATTTCCAAACGACGTTGTGCGCCGTAGGGCAGGTTCTTGGCGAGGTCCTGCGCCCGAGACTGTAGGTCAAAAATCGCCAACAGTTTCAAGGCATCATCGACTCGTGTTTTTTCCGACTCGACCAATCGAGAAGACTGTAAGAACGCGTGAACTAATCCAAATTGAGAATGGATATCAAGCCCCACTCGTACGTTGTCGAGCACCGAAAGATTCTTGAATAGACGAATGTTTTGAAACGTCCGCGCTACCCCTTTTTTAGCTATTTCAAATGGGCGCAATCCCGAGATCTGCTCTTTACGGAACTCAACGCTGCCTTTTGTAGGGTGATAAACGCCGGTGAGCATATTGAACACCGTGGTTTTTCCAGCGCCATTAGGACCGATCAATGCCGTGATACTCCCCGTAGGTAATTCAAACGAGAGGTCGGTAACGGCTTTAATACCGCCAAATTGCATTGTAAGGTTTTTTGCCTGAAGTCCTGTCATTGGCGAAGTCCCTTAAAGCGACGAAAAAAACCAAAATCAGTAAGCTCTTTGGTACCCAAAAACCCGTTCGGACGCGTGAGCATGAGGACGATCAATAAACCCGAATAAATGATCATGCGAAAGTCGAGTTGAGTGATTTCCTGAAGTGGACGCAAGGCCTCACGCAAAAATGTCAAAAACAGAGCAGCGGCGACCGCACCGGTAGTCGAACCCAAACCGCCGAGCACGATCATGATGATGATTTCGAAACTGCGATTAAAATCAAAGGTGGCCGGATTCAAATAGGTCAAAAAGTGGCCAAATAGCCCGCCGGAAACACCCGCAAAGAATGCACCTATAATGAAAGCGAGCACCTTATAGCGGGTGGTGTTCACGCCCATTGCTTCAGCTGCGATTTCGTCTTCTCGCACAGCTAAAAAAGCACGGCCGTGGGACGATGCTAAAAGTCGTCGTACGGTAAGGACCGCAAGAAATGCGACCGAGTACACCCAGCCGAAGCTGGTCCACTGCGGAATTCCGGGTAGTCCTCTGGCGCCGCCTATGGTTTCAACATTCAGTATGACCACTCGAATGATTTCGCCAAAGCCTAACGTGACGATGGCTAAATAGTCGCCGCGAAGGCGCAATGAAGGCAGACCTACGACGAGTCCTAAAATCGCAGCCACGATGCCCCCGAAAAACAGACTTCCAGCAAAAACCAAAGGAACCAGGGCGGGCGGAATTTCAGCGGTAGGCAATATTACGGTCGTTAAAAAAGCCGCGGCATAAGCACCGACCGACATGAACCCCGCGTGCCCCATCGAAAATTGGCCGGTAATTCCGGTAACCAAATTGAGCGACACCGCGGCCGTAACATTGATGCCGGCGTACATTACAATTGTGAAAACGTAGGCATTAAATAGTGTCGGTATAATAGCGCCCAACCCAAAGAAAAATAGAATGCCAAGAATCATGACAACGCCAGCGCGGAGTGTTGAGTTGTTTTTCCAGTTCACGCGACGAAGTTCCTCTACACCTTTTCCTGCCGATGAGTGCCCAGAAGGCCGGCGGGTTTAAACAACAAAATGAGAATAAGTATGCCGAACGCGAGCGCATCACGATAAGTACTGGCCCAGTAGGCGATCACCAGACTCTCGGCTACGCCCATCAACAACGCTCCAATCACTGCACCCGTGACGTTGCCTATACCTCCGACCACTGCGGCTACAAAGGCTTTGAGGCCGAACATCACACCCATGAGCGGATCAATTTTTGGATAGGTCAGCCCTACGAGAATCCCAGCCGCACCGGCAAGCGCGGACCCTAGCATGAAGGTCACACTTATAATGCGATCCACCGGAATACCCATGAGAGCGGCATTGTCGTGATTAAACGAGACGGCTCGCATCGCTCGTCCGGTTTTGGTCTTAAAGATAATCGTACGCAACCCGGTCATGAGCACCAAACTGATGGCGAGAACCAATAGTTGCAGACGGTTCATCTGCAGAGTTCCAATCATAAAAGGTTCGCCCGGCACGTAGAGAGTGGGGAAAAATTTTGGATCCGCGCCAAAAATTATTTGGCCGCCAAACTCTAGAAGTAGCGACACACCTACCGCGGTGATTAAAACATTTATGCGAGGGGATTTACGCAGTGGTCGATAGGCGAAACGTTCGATTAAATATCCTGCGACCGCGGCGCCGAGCATGGCGAGTGCGAGCGCAGCACCGAGCGATCCTAAACCGGGCACATTCGCCAGTCCTAAATACCGACCCGCGTAATACCCAATAAAAGCACCCAACATATAAACGTCGCCATGCGCGAAGTTGATGAGCTGCAATATTCCAAACACCATGGTGTAACCAAGCGCGATCAGAGCATAGATCGCACCGAGGCCTAGACCATTGATGATATGCTGAAGAAATTCAGTCATTAGCTGGGATTAATCGTTTCTTTATAGGCGAAGCCGCCAGATTTTACTTCGAGCACGACAGCGGGTTTCACTGCGTTGCGGTCGTGATCAATCGTGATACGCCCCGTGACACCCTGAAAATCTTTGGTGTTGGCAAGCGCTTCGCGAATGTCATCTTTTTCAAGTGTTTTGGCGCGCTTCATGGCATCGGCAAGGACCATGGCGGCATCGTAGCCCATGGCAGCTAACCCGTCGGGCACGCCACCGAATTTGGCTTTGTAAGCGGCGATAAACTTTTGTACGTGTTCGCTCGTGTCATCTGGTGAGTAGTGATTCGAAAAGTAGCTGCCTTCCAAAGCTTTGCCACCGATTTCAGTAAGTTTGGCGGAGTCCCAGCCATCGCCACCGAGCAGCGGAGCTTTAATTCCAAGCTCACGCGCTTGGCGCGCGATCAACCCTACTTCGGTGTAGTATCCGGGAACAAAAATGGCCTCTGGTTCCTTGGTCTTTATAGATGTCAGCTGACTTTTAAAATCTACGTCACCTGCCGAGTAACTTTGATCGACCACCACTTCTCCACCCAATTTCTTGAAGGTTTCAGTGAAAAAGTTCGCCAATCCGACGGAGTAATCATTTTTAACGTCGCGAAGAATGGCAGCCTTCTTAACCTTTAAAGTTCCGTGTGCGAATTTCGCCATGACGGAACCTTGAAAAGGGTCGATGAAGCAAACCCGAAAAATGTAGTCTCCCACTTGAGTGACTTTCGGATTCGTCGAGCTCGGCGTTACCATTGGTACTTTGTTGGTTTGGGCAATTGGCGCCATTGCAAGACTACGAGAACTCGCCACCTCTCCAAGTATGGCGATTACGCGGTCTTGAGTAATTAATTTTGTGACAGCAGTGGCTGCTTCTTCGGGTTTTCCCTGATTGTCCATCGTAACGACGCGCAGTTTTTTATTTTGAATACCGCCCGACTGGTTGATCTGTTCAATAGCAAGTCGAATTCCGTCGCGAGTGCTGGTTCCGAAGGTGGCTTCGTTCCCAGTGAGACTTCCGACTTCACCGATGACGATTTCATTTGCGGGATCTGTCGCGGTTGAGCCCGTTTGCGTAGATTTATTACATCCCGGCGCGAGTACGAGCGTGCCCGCCGCAAGTAGCACTGAAGTGAAAAAACTCGAATGAAATTTCATGATTCCCCCCAAACCAGTGTTGACGAACACTCAGAAGTTTTAAACAATCGGTCTAGACATGTCTATAGGGTTCGATCGCGCAAAAGAAAGTTTTTTAGTTGAACTCGCCGCGCAAGGCAAAGCGTCGAACACGATAAAAAATTATCGTTGCGACCTGGGAGAATTGCGTGAGTATTGTTCACTTACACAGTGTGATTTCTTATCGCTGGGCGTCGCAGAGTTAGAAAATTATGTTCTTTATCTGCGTAAAAAAGGATTGAAGACCAATTCTTGTCGCCGAAAACTAATGACGGCACGGAAGTTTATTCGGTTCTTGTCTGGAAAAGTGGACGTCGCAACGATCGGAATTGAAAAACACATTCCTCCGGAGAAGGTTGAAAAGCCGCCACGACTTGTGGATCTCGAGGTGATTCAAGAAGTACTCGAGCTGCAGCCGGAAACCGATATTGGATTGCGCAACCGGGCTCTAATTCATGTCTTATTGGACACGGGAATGCTGGTCACCGAGGCCTTGGCGCTACGAACCTCCGACTTGCACGGGTTTTCGTTGAAGGTCGGCGGAAAACGCGCACGAATGGTGATGATTTCCAAAGAAACCGCACATTCAATAGCCTTGTTGAAAGACAAACTGCACCAACACTTTAAAGGAAAAACGTTTCTCTTTCAC
>DGKJ01000007.1:19738-46858 GCA_002387735.1 Bacteriovoracaceae bacterium UBA4573
GAAAAACGTTTCTCTTTCACGGGTATTCAAAGGCCGGGCCCTATCCCGAACGAATGACGGCACGCGGAGTGGAACTGTTGTTCAAAGCCTGGGGGCGGCAATTGGGCCAGAAAAACCTTAGGCCAAGAGTGCTTCGCCACATGTACATTGTATCGGAACTTCAAAAGGGTCGTACTGAAGGGCAGATCATGGGCATGGTTGGTTTAAAAACACCTTATTCATTTCGGGTTTATCGTCAGATCCAAGATTCAAACCACATCCGTGAACGCAAGGCTTCGGGAGTGAGTGGCCAGTTAGAAAATACGGGTAAGAAATAAAAAAAGACTAGAGCTGAAGCGAGTAAGGTGAGTGTCAGCACGTATTGAGCGGCGCGTTCGTGGCGCACGATTCGGGTGATTCCAAACACAATGAGCGGCCCAGCCCAAAGCGAGCCCGGCAAAAAGTAGTAAAAATACTGGGCATGCGCGGGGGCAAATCCCCAAAACCACAGCGGTGCAGTGAAACCTACAAGCAGCATGATCCGAGTAAAAAAAACACCGCGCAATCGTCCGCGCTTTAAAGTGACAAGTAGGCCAATAAAAGCAAGCAAAGCGAGCGCCCATATGAACGGGTTGCCACCAGCCCACACCCCGGTCACGGCATCGGCGGAAATCGTGTCGTGATGAAACCATATAGGTCGCAGCATAAAAGGCCATTGCCAAAAGCTAGTCTCGTAGGGGTGTGCGATCGAGTTTCGTATATCCACATTTAAATTAAATTCTCGCACCACCCAACCTAGCGAAAACCGCCGATACAAAACCACATCCAAGAAGGTTCGAACCGCGAACGCCCCTAAAATTAAAGCGAACCCTCGTTGCGCAACTAGTTTTAACGCCGCTCGCGTGCCCCAGAGTCGCTGCTCTCGGTATTCCATTAATAACAGTATCGGAAAATACATGAGCGCTGACCATTTCGTAGAACACGCGAGCGCAAAGGCCGCGATGCTCACAATCGAATGGCGGTGAGCGGCTAAGGCGAGCGCTCCTAGCCCCAAGGCGGTGTAATAAATATCAAGTGTTGCGATTTTCGCGTGCACAAACCACAAACCATTGAGCGCGCCAAGTGTTACGGCACATAGCGCTTGGTGGCTGGAAAAACCTAACCGTTTAAGCAACAGACCGAGACAGCCAAGCGCCAATAGGCCCATTAAAAGACTCGGCAACCGAAATCCCAAACCACTTTTCGTTAAGGCACCAAACGCAATGGCCGACCAGCCTATTATCCATTTTCCGAGCGGCGGGTGTTCGGGGTTCAAATCTTCGCCTTGGTAAACCAGCATTTTTCCCGCGGGCACGTAATGATTTTCATCAAAATAGTAGGTGGGTGGACGTTGCGAGCTTTCAACTAGAATTAGGACAACTCCGAAAAGTATGACTATCGGCACAAACCACAGGAGTCGAAATCGAAACCAATTTATTCTTACGTAGTGCAGCATGCGATTTTGTAAAAGGTGTCCAGTGGTCATTGTACAACTGATGTTCCTCTGATACCTAATGATTTTGGGAGGCACGGAATGCTGAAACCGAATGGATGGACCCTTTTCTTTATCGCAGCTCTTTGGGCGATTTCAATTCAACCGATTCTCGCGCAAGAGGCAGGTTCTTTTCTTTTAACCTGCGAAGGCGAAGCACTCGTGGCAGGTCAAAAAAAACCAGTGAAACTCGCAATTTCAAAAATTGGCGCATCTTCGAAGGTAACCACAAAAGAAGACGACTATAGTGTACTGGTGGACCTTGCGGCTTTTTCGACCCCACCGGACACTTCGAATCCGGCGGCGTCGGCCGAACACAACATAAAAGAAAATCTTCAGTCGATTGAGTTCTCCACCAAAGGTAGCAAAGACAAGTGGGCCGTCGACCTGCGATTAGTTCCTGAATTTGATATTGAAACTGGGGCGCTCGCGCGCATGAGGATTCACAGTGGATTGGTGAAGTCGTCAGCTTCGAAAACCGCTCTGGAAAAACGTACGAATGCCAACTTGGGATCGTTGAAAAACACCTACGAGACCTTCGTAGGTGTATCGCTAGAAGCCGTTCCCACGAACTTTACTTCTATCGAGCTCTACCCCCATAAAGGTTTGGCCTGGGTCGGAATTACCTGCGAAGTCATGTAAGTTCTTCATCTGGATCAGATGAATATTGAACAAACCGCACCGCGGAATTTTTAAGTTCTTCTTTTCGTTTATCGTAGCGCGTAACCATTAGAGGTGAACTCCAACCCGCCATGTGTTGTACTGAACGATGGGGCGCGTGGTGGTCAAGGGCGTTCGAAACCGCGGTAGCCCGCGCGGAGTGCGGCGACACGCGGTAATGAATGCCGGCAAGTTTGGCGTAATGTTTAACTACGTAGGCGACCGCATTGGGGTGTAGATTCTTCTCTTTTGTTTTGGTGACATTGTTTTTCACAGGCGTAAAGAGTGGCTGATCTACGTCTAGAGTTTTTCGAGCGATTAAAAGATATTGATCTAAGCTATTTTGAACTGGCTCTGGTACCGGTAACACACGTTCTTTGTCTCCTTTACCTCGAACCCTTAGTACCCGCATTCCTTCGCGTTCAAAAAGATCAGATGTTCGCAAATCAACTAACTCCGAACGGCGCAGGCCAAGATGAAAAAGCACCATCAACATGGCGTGATGCATACGACCGGCTACTGTGTGACGGGCCGGCAAGTCTAACATAGCCCTCACGCGGTCGTCGGGAATATCGCGAGTGGGCGAGTCGCGACCCGCTTTAAAAGACTTAACGGCCTTTGCCGGATTGTTCGGCAATACGCCGTTGAGAACGAGCCAGTTCAAGAAACTCTTAATGGTCGCAATCTTACGATTGATCGACACGTGAGAGAGCGGCTGCCCTGTTTGAGAACTATTTTTGGTTCGCAACTCTTCGCGATATCGCACGAGGGAATGCACGCTGATCGTTGTTCGATTGGAGTCTATGAAACAAAGAAAATCCTCTAAATCACGTTCGTAGGCGCGTCGCGTATGCGGGCTGTTCTGCGTTTTTAGAAACGAATCCAAGAATGCCCATAGGGTTTGCCAAAGCTCTTGCTCCCCGACGGATTGCTGCGGCTCGATTGGTACCGGCAAAGGTGCGGGTTCCGGAATGATAATGGGAGGGGCCTGAATTGCTGAAATAGGTTTGAGTTTTTTTTCTAACCAACCATGCACTGCGGCGAGAAGTCGCCAGTATATTTTCGAAATCACCGTACCCATGACTCAAGATTATGAAGGCGAATTCCGAATTAGAAAAGACTAAACCCTTTATTGGCGGATAATTATTATTGATAATTAAACTTATCACCAATAAAGAATCTAGGCCAATGGGCCTGGCCCCAAATTTGGATGCGAATCAAATATGAACAGTTGGCTTCATGAAAAAACCGATCGAGTTTCGGTTTCTGTAAAAATCGTGCCTCGCTCCAAAAAAAGCGAAATAGTTGGTTTTGAAGAGGGTCGGCTCAAAATTCGTATCGCAGCGCCCCCGGTCGACGACGCTGCAAACAAAGAGCTGCTGCGCTATTTGGCAAAATTTTTCGACACTTCTAAGTCGCAGGTTCACATTGCTGCGGGTCACACAGCGCGGGTCAAACGCATTGAAATTAAGGGGCTGCAACCAGCCGACGTCTACCGGCACCTCGAAAACGCCGGTTTTAAGATTGGTGAGTAGGGCGCCTACTTCGCAACGCCCGTCCACAAAACCACATCAATACCACCCATAGCAGAAATCCCAAAAAAGCTCGGGGACCGGTGTCGCCGTTTCCGCGCCCCAGAGTGCCGCACCCGTAGGGCGAACCCGAAGTTGCGCCGCTGAACTCGTTCCGCGGATACAAATAGGTCATAGCTTCGATGTCGTCTTGCCCTAGTCCGGTGCGAGCGCCGTTTGGCCTCGAGGAAAAATAAAGTACCGCGGCGGGATCAGACGAATGACCAAACCCCAGCACGTGTCCGAGTTCGTGTGCAAGGGAATTGATTTTTTGATTATCGTCGAGATCAGTAAAAACCGTGCCCTGCAAGTTAATAATCACCCCGCCCTTTGCGAGATTTCCGGACTCGTCAATCCACGATCCCCCTACCGCGATAGCAGAATTTGGATCTGCGCCCGTGGTGGTTCCAAAATTCGTATCACACACCACCGAAAACCCTAGAAGTTCGTAATTGTAAATGTTCGAGGCCGTGGCGCTCGAGTCTCCCTCTATTTTTATTTCGAGATAAGACGTATCGATTGCACTCCATAATTCGGCGGCCTTTTCTAGCCAACCATCAATGCCTGACGGGCAGTTTGTCCGATTGACAGTGACCGACATGGTACTACCGCCCACCTTAAATGCCGACTCATACAACAATGTCCAAGCATGGGCGCTGTTGGAACTATATAGCGACATTAATATAATCGCGCCAAACGCCCGAAGACCGTTCGTTTTAAAAAAACGCATAATGCGCTCCTGCAGCGACACTCGCGCTACGATACTCCGATAGGGCCCGCCACACCAAAACATCAAAGGACAATCGCAAATCCTTTATTAAGTACACTCCAACACTCGCGTCAATGGACGCGCTCCAGGTGCTGCGATTCTGCGACGGTGTAAAGAAAGTCCTGGTTGTCGAACCGTTGCGTTGCGTCACCGATTGCGCAGTGGACGAAATGTATACCCATCGAAATGTAGTACCTCCGCTCAACAAAACTCTCTTGCTCACGAAATGACCAAGCGCAGCTCGAAACAGCGTAGCCACTTGAGTTTGAGATCCGCCGTCTAGATTGCTATCCCAAGGCAATAAGAACCAGGTCGCGAACTCCACTCGCTGCGCTTCGCCGAGTGGCAGCCCCACGCGCGGCCCAATATAATATTGTCGTGGTTCGTAAAACGACTTCGAACCGTTGCGATCAAGCGCAACACCAGCTGGCCGAGGGAGAAACACCCCGGCGTCGACTGCCACCCAATCAGCCAGCGCGGGACGCGCAAGACTATTTGCGACACTAAGCGCCAAACAAATTAGCGCGATATTAAACAGCTTGAATTTTTGCCAGCAACAGCAACGCAATCATGCCCCCGATCTTTTTTGGTAGCGATCGGCAAAATCTTTTACAAGCTTTTTCTTCCGTGATAGCTCCTTAGAAGTATTCAAAATTCGTCGTGGTTTTTACAAGGGGGTAAAAGCAATGCACAAGAAAGTGCGACCGTGGCGTATGCATTCTGCATGCGCGTATTTTTTCCTAGTCACCTGTCTCATTCCTTCGATGGCTTCAACTGCGCAAACAACGTCGACCAGTCAGACGATTAGTGGCGTTTCGTTTGGCGACCAAGGGTCTATTCGCATTGATCTCGAAGACACCGCAGAAGTTGAAAATGCATGCGACTTTTCAATTGGGCAGTTCGAGTATTTTTCAAGACTCCAACTACTAGCGATCAAAACCTACTTCGGCCCCTGCGCGGTAGATCGCATTGCGAAACGCAAAGGTCATCTCGGCTGGACACTGCCCGCGGAACTGCGGGGTGGTGGAGTTATTTATGCACTAATTAACGACAAGGATCTTTTCGAAATATCCCTCAAAGAAAATAAAATCACGACTCGTCTCGTTCAGTAACCATTAGTTTTTGAATAAAAGGACTTTTCAAGAATGAAAATGACACTCCGTAATCGTTCCTGGCGCAAGCTGCGGCTCGGAGCCGCGCTCGTGCTCACATTGTCTATTAACCTTCAAGCCCAAGCGGCTGTGATGATCGATCCGGATCTTGTTCCGTTTGGTCGCGGCGAAACCGACGCTGAATCAGTATTTGTCATCGCCGCAATGTCTGCTCCGGCCAACGAACCCCCGGCTCCTACTCGGTACGACCAACTCGCCGTGCTCGCGTTTCTAAGAGCCCGACTCTACGAATCGTGGAACAATGTTGCGGGGCACTTGTACCAAACCGGACATCTCGAGCAAACTGTTCGGCCGGTAGCAGCTCACTGGATTAACAATACATTCACCGCTGAAGTTACTCCCGATGGTCTTCGCGCGCTTGCCCGCACTCCGGGAATTGCGAAGATCTATTTTAACCGTGATGTTCTCGAAGAACCCACAATCAACGGACCGAATCCCGACGACGGTCCAGATCCGGAACTCGTAGGAATGCCTTACGATTTCCCAGAAATGGGACTCGATCTCGTCATGAAGGAAATGCCTCAGATCACCGGTAAAGGCGTGGTCGTAGGAGCGATCGATACCGGAGTAGATGGGCACCACCCCGCCCTGCAGGGAAAAATTTTAACCTTCTTCGACGCTCGCACGGGTCAGATCACCGAACCGTACGATCGTGACGATCACGGAACTCACACGGCGGGAACCATTGTGGGCGGAGATCGTTCTCGCACCCTCATCGGCGTAGCGCCCGAAGCAAAACTCGTCGCCTCGGCGGCTCTGTCTAGTTACGATCACATGCTTCGCGCAATGGAGTTCATGTTAGATCCCGATTCAGATCCGAACACCGCTGATATGCCACGTGCAATCAACAACTCGTGGAACTGTGAAGGTGCTCCCGACGTAGAGCTCTTTTATAAAGCAATCTCGGCGTGGGAAGCGGCAGGAATACTTCCAGTGTTTTCGGCTGGTAACTCCGGGCGCCGCGGTATGGGAACGATCACCAAACCTCACGAACACCCGTTCGTTCTTGCAGTCGGCGCCACCGGTCCCGACGGACGAATCGCTGATTTTTCGAGCCGGGGTCCTGGAAGGTTCCGTGGTCAAAATACCCAAAAACCAGATCTCACGGCCCCAGGCGTAGATATTGAATCGACCATGCCTGGCGGTACGTTCGGAAAGATGAGTGGTACCTCAATGGCGGCTCCTCACATTACAGGCGCAGCGGCCTTGCTCTTACAAGTGGACCCTGCGTTGACTCCGATTCAGCTCAAGGAACTCATGATGGCCACTGCAACCCCCATGAGCGAAGAAGACGGACGCGACGAGGGCAACTGGAACCCGCACTATGGAGTCGGCAAAACGAATATTTATCGGGCGCTACAGGCGGCAGGTGAAATTCGCAGACGCCGTCTTAGTGGTTCGGTCATCGATCTAATGGCGACAATTTTAACATCGCCGCGTGAAATCGTCGTCAGCAAGTTTCTGGCGAAACCTCCGAAGCTCGATATCGCTGAGCTCGCGTATTCGACCGACACTCAAGGCGACGGCGGCCCTGACTGGGCTACTAGCGCTGACTTTGAAAAACCGTAAGATCAACGATCACCGAGTCCTTGGTGCACAAAACGCAGTCCCGCGCCAAGGACTCGAGATCTTTCGGAAGCTCGTACCACGGCGTAAAGCGCGACTGACTAGGGTAGTAGTGTAGGTGAGTGAATCCAAGTGCCGCGACTTCCTTTGCAAGTGTTCTCGCGGAATCTTTATTCTTATTAATTAACTCTTCCCAGCTTTTCATTTCGACGGTGTTTTCAAGAAATCCTTTTAGATAGTAATTTTGTTTCTCATTGAGGGACACCAGCCTCGCATCGCTCCCAAGATTTTGGTTAACCCATGCCTGCCATTCGTACACCGGAAGATACTGTTGCAAGTAACGCTCACGCGCGGCGAACCAATAACGCGTCGGAATCTTATAAAACACGTCAACAGGAATATTGACCATGAGCCCAAGTCCGCAAAGTGCAAACGTCCAAGCCTTTTTTGATTTCACCCGTTCTAGAATTATTGCAAAGCCAAAAAGTGCAGCACAAATAGCTACCGGACCAAAATACCTTCCTTCGGCCGTTGGCTTTAAGATTAAAACTCCTACTACGATTTGCGCAAAAAGAAACAGCCACCAGCGCGCATAGGCCCTGACCTTAACGCGTACAAACAATAATGGAGCGAGAACAAAGACCGCCAGCATCAACACGCTAATCGGTTTGGCGAACACTTGTTTTTGGTACCAGTGAAAACTAGTAGGCCATGCTGGGGGGCCGGCGAAACCCGCGTTGGACTGAGCCCATTTTTGAGAAATCCAACCGGGGCCCAGTACGGAATCAAGTGCAGGGAACATAGGATTTTTTAAAAACACTAAATTGCGCAACAACACTGGACCCATTCCGCAAAGAAACCCTACGGCAGCTCGGTGCCAATGCCGTGGCGGCAAAACAATCGGCAACGCAATCAATGTCCAAAAGGCAAACACTTTGGTGGCGTAGGCAAATCCAAGGAAAAGGCCTACCAAAAACCACGATTTTGAAAGTAGCGCAGCAAAAGTCGCTAGAGTGAACAATGCTAGGAAATAGTCGGTTTTCGCCACCGCGCTTGACCATTCAAAAAAATAAGGCACAGAAGCGAGCCAGGCAAAAAACAAATCACGAGTGTTAACTGAGCTTCCTCTAATTTGTGCAATTACGCGGGCGCCAAGCAAAACCACTAGAGCGTGCCCCAACCAGAGGTGAATTTGTTGCGCAGTGAGGAGCCCACTTATATCGTGAAACAGCGAATGTGTAGCAGCGATTCGCCCGAAGGTTGCGTGATATATTCCGTACAGTGGCTCAATAAACGTTGCCTGCGCAAAGCTCGGATGAGCCGACTCGAGACGAATAGCTCCCAACGAAGCCCAAAACTTCGCGGCATACACGTGGTAGTAAAGGGGGTCGCTGTGCTGGTGAGGAATACTGACCGAAACAAATCGTGCTAAAAAATAAAGCCCCGGAAACACGAGCCACCACACGGGGCCTTTAATTTTGAAATTAAAACGACTGTGGCGTATCCCGAAAATCGAAAATAACAGAAAAGGAATTAGTACCCAACTACGATAAAGTCCGAGTAGCCCCAAAATTAAGACGTTCTGGCAGAACACACCGAGCGCGAGCACTAAATTCACTTCAGTTCCGACGTCATCGTACGACGACGTTGAACCGCCAAGCTTGCTTGAAAAACGCCCAATCCATCCGCCCGTTCCCAATACGCTCAGCACGATGAGCATTGTGAAAACTAACGACGTAATAATATTCCAAATCAACACACGGTGCTCCTAGTTGCGCATTAGAGAGCTCTCACACTCGGTGATAGCTGAAAGTTCCGCAAACGGCTGGACCTGCGTAAAATCCCACGCCTCATCAAATGAGTAAATGGCATATCCTTTGTGCAATGATTTCATTTTTTCAAAAAATGAACTCGCTGGTTCGACCAAAACTTGGCCTGCTGAAGTCGAAGCGTGTATGATGGTCGTATTTTGTTCTTTGTCACCTGACCGCATTATCATGGCATGCACCAATCCCATGGGGCCTGAGTCTTTAAGATATTTTTCGGCGTAGGCATTGGTCGGTACAGCAAAGACCGCGAAATACTGGCCTCGATGTTTCCCAAAACATTTTTCTAGTTGTTTGGGAGTCCAATATTCGATCTCGAAGTCCCGCTCATTCATTTTAAACAATGAGCAACCATAGTTCTTGGCTTTCGTAAAAATGGAAGGGTCCAGACGCACCCTTTCTATTTTGCCCTGTCCGCAAAATGCACTTGCGCGAAGGGGACCCGGATCCAGCCTCAACCAATGTTCAGTATAATGTTTGCGAGTTCCGAAACTCACGGCACCGTGGAAATAGCGAAGCCGATCGAGAACGACTTCCGAGTTTACTTCCGAATTTGCATAGGCTTCGGCAACTACTTTTTGAAACCAAATCATGCAATTGACGGGCTGCCGATCCGTAACAAAACCTCGGGGTCCTGGGTCCCAGGCTCCCGGACCTTCTCCCAAAACATCGTCAAGCAATACCGGAGCCCAGAGAGAGTTTTGAATCGCGGTCTCCAGTCTTTGCGGAAATGGGCGAACCGGTGAGGTTAAGTTCGTTGGCGGTGCTACAGCTGTAACGGGGGCGACCCTTGCTCGTTCGAGCAATGGATAACCCCAGGTCCAGAGTGCCCACCAAATCGCTAAAAAACTCATCGTCGTTATAGTTTAAACCCGAGAGCGTAGTTCCACAAATGCCAAGCCCATCGAATTTGACACGCGGCATCCAGTTCGATAGTCAACTACCGGTGAGCGCCAGCCATGCAAGTCTTTAGGGGGGGTCCAAAATGCGTCACGTCTTGGTCCTGGCCGGTTTATTTTTATCGTTAGCGGGAGTTCTCAGTAATTCAACCTTCGGGGCAGAACGCCACGATCCTCGGTACTCCGACGATCCCCTGACTTCCAATCTCGTTCGAATACGTTCGGAAAATCCCTTCATTCACTTCACCTCAATGCGTTGGGACCAGGAATACAAAAAGATTGTCCAATTAACGCCTGCCGAACAGTCCCGTCTATTTACTTCCTACGCAATACTCGTAGCGAAAAGTCGACCGTTACCCGCAAATTATCGCGAGAACTACCAGTCTTTGGACGCAGGTGAACTGCGCGATCTACAGTACTTGATTGGACTTTTTTCCTATATTTATTCCGAGGCGTTTTTCCTTAAAAACGCGCCGACAATTTACAAACGTTTAGTAAAAAACAAATCCTTTTCGCTTCACTCAAACTGGATCGAAACACTTGAACCGAAAAAACTCAAAATAAAGTCAAAGCGCCAGGAAAGGAGTTCTGCGTTCGCGGCGTTCGGTACCGTCGGAGCAGGATTAACCGGAGCAACCATGGCAGCGTTTGGCTTCTTAATTGGACATCTCGATCTCGTGATGGGCGGGGGAGCCCTATTTTCATCAGTTCTCCCCGGGAGTGCCGTTGCCGGTATATCGAACCAGCTCTCAGAGGAATACAAGCACCTCGAGACACTGCACCGCTTCATAGTAAATTTTTCAAATACGCTTGCGCTCTACAGCGGCCTCGAATGGCGTGAACTTTCGCACTCCAATCGAATACTTGCTCTCTTAGAAGATCCTACAACTTGTCGTGCTTTGACCAAAAGTGAGAAATAAATCATGAAACTCTCGAATCTTTTTTTTCTTTTAGCTACGATTCTCCTAGGTATGAAACCAACATCAGCCCACTCTATGAACAATCCGACACTCCCTACTGAACTCACTTGCTCCGCGCTCCTCGCGAAATCTCAACTACCCCTGGGAGCGTTGCCTTACAACGAGATCACTACGGACAGTTTCCAGCCGGCGCTCGAGTCCGCTTTTCGCGAATGTTATCAGCGTTTAGATTTACTTCGCGAAGAGTCCGCAACCCCTACGTTTACAAACACAATCGAGGCAATCGAAGCTATCGATTTGCCGCTCGAACAAGCATGGTTAGTCTTTGAAAACTACACCAGTCTAAACGCCGATCCCAAACTAGACGAACTTTCCCAAACATTTACGCCCGAGAGAAAGCGTCTCTCCAACGCGATTTTTATGGACTCGCATCTTTTTTCGCGTGTTTCCGCGATTTACGATCAACGAGATTCTCTTGGGTTAAACACCGAACAAACTGCGTTGTTAGTACGCACTTATACCGAGTTTCTGCGAAACGGGGCCAAACTTTCGGACTCCGAAAAAAAACGAGTCGCTGAAATTGACGAACGCCTGGCATTCCTTGGGGAAAAATTTCGGGCCAACGTGACTGCGGAAGTCAATGCTTACGAATTGGTTTTAAAAGACCCAGCTCAAGTCGTGGGCGTTCCGTCCAATGCCTTGGCTGCAGCAAAAGCGCTCGCGGCCAAGAAGGGGTACAAGGACTCTTGGGTTTTTACGTTACAATTTCCTAGCTACCAGCCGCTCATCACGTTCGCCAACGATCGTGGCGTACGCGAAACTATTTGGCGCGCCTTCAATACCAAGGCCTCGAGCGGAGAGTACGACAATCGCATGAACTCCCTTGAAATCGCAAAACTCAATGCGGAACGCGCTCAGATATTAGGTTATAATACTCATGCAGATTTTATCGCCGAAGACCGAATGGCGAAGAACTCGGAGAATGTCCGCGTTTTTCTAAAACGTCTCGCGACTGCTTATTTGCCGGCGGCAAAAAAAGATATTGAAGAGCTCAGAGAATTTGCCGGTCACGATCTTCAACCTTGGGACGTAGCCTATTATTCGGAGAAACTGCGTGAAGCGCGGTACGCCTATAGTGAAGACGCGCTCCGCGAATATTTCCCACTTGATCAGGTGATGCGCGGAGCTCTTTTCGCTGCGGAAAAGCGTTACGGCATTGTCTTCGTGGAACGGACAGATCTTCCGAAATGGCACGAGGACGTACTGGTTTATGAAGTGCGCGAGCCAGACGAAAAAGGAGTGGCAAAGACACTGGCATTGTTCTACCTCGACCCGTACCCACGTGAATCTAAACGCCAAGGCGCGTGGATGAGCGAGCTGCAACGCGCCCGATACGAAGATGGCAAATGGGTCATTCCGCACGTACTAAACGCGGGTAATTTTACACCGCCGGTCACCAACGAAGACGGCACGCGGACTCCAGCTCTCCTTAGTCTCGACGAAGTCTACACCGTTTTCCACGAACTTGGTCACGGCCTCCACGGCATGTTGACGCGAGTAGGGTACCGTTCACTCTCGGGCGCCAACACGGCTTGGGACGCCGTAGAGTTGCCTTCACAGATCAATGAAAACTGGGTGATCCATAAAGATGTTCTCCCGGTCTATGCCAAACATTATAAAACAGGTTTACCTTTGCCAGAGAC
This sequence comes from Bacteriovoracaceae bacterium UBA4573, assembly GCA_002387735.1. Classification (GTDB taxonomy): domain Bacteria; phylum Bdellovibrionota; class UBA1018; order UBA1018; family UBA923; genus UBA923. The sequence continues at coordinate 32,335 of DGKJ01000007.1, forward strand.
CGAAGCAGACAAAGTACGCCGAGCGCAGAACTTTCAAGCCGGTCTAATGGGTTTACGCCAAGTGAGTTTCGGCATGCTCGATTATGCCTGGTTTGGCAGCGACCTCGAAGTTCTCTCTAAATTGCAAAGCGCCGACGACGTCACGGTATGGGAAGAAAAAATCATGAACCCCTACCGAGTAATCCCGGTCCCCGCCGGTAATGTGATGTCACCTTCGTTTTCCCATATTTTCGGTGGCGGCTATTCCGCTGGATATTACAGCTATAAATGGGCCGACGTACTCGCAGCGGATGCGTTTAGTGTATTCGAGAAGAATGGGGTGTTCGACTCTGAAACTTCCATGCGGTTTCGGAAGGCTATTCTTGAAGCAGGTCGTTCGTTGGAACCCGATGTACTGTACCGCCAATTCAAGGGTGGTGATCCTGACCCGGACGCACTTTTACGCAAAGAAGGTTTGCTAAAATAAATTCAGCACTTATCGAAAACGACGTATTGCTCGCCATGCTGGCATCGTAGAGTTTGAGTAAGCTAGCATGCTTGAGCAACTCAAAATATTCGTGTCCCCGGCACCGTAAACCGGTGCGTAATCGGCAAGTGCAAAAGCCACACCCACCTCCAGGGGTTTCGTTGCGGGTTCTATGGTTTCGACTTCAACCAGCGCTCGCACGCTGATTTTTCGCGACGGGTGCACCGCCCGAATAAAATCCTGAGGCCGGTTAAAGTCTTGCAAGGAACGAACGGGTTTAGTTGTGCCATTTTCCACTATTAACAATTCATCTAGCGGGATTTCGTTTAATCGCAGAAAACGAGCAAAGGCATTTCGAATGACCGTAAGTTGGTCCCGCAACTCTGTGGATTCACGATTTTGTTCAAAAAATCGGTAATCGGGATCAAAGTCGAAATTAGACATCGTCCAATAATAACGCCCGCGCCAATCCGCCACTAGGCGTTCACGATCAACACCGACGTCGGTGTAAATGGAATCGACATAATCGAGCAAAGGGAAAATTAGCTTTCGAGTCTCTATATAGCGGTGATCCAGCCGCAGCCCATCGCCCCACACTTCTATCTTTCCGTCGATCGGACTACGTCGAAACGACCTCGCGAACTGACCGACCGAAGGACTTTCTTCGGTGTCCAGATAAATGACGCCCAAAAGTAGCAGTCCCTTTCCGTGCTTGCGGTGCTGATATTCATGTAAATCAAGGCGCAACCGAAGTAAGGGGGATTTTCCTTCAAGACGTTCGCGAAAACGTTGCTCGAGCGTTTCTAAATCGGACCGCGATGACCACTTCCAGTTTGTTTCGGCCATTAGTTCCGGCGAAATCTCGGTTATTTCTTTTAGGAATGGGAGGTAAATATCTAGGTAAGGTGAACGTATACTTGGAGAGCGCAGCATTCGATCGACACAAGCACTCGTTTCACCCTGAGACGCTGCTAAGGCCTTCATCGAAAAACAAAACGCCAAAAGCAAGTAGGGGCGCTTAAACATTTCTGATTCCCATTTAAGGATTTTTTAGAATATTTCGAGCAACTTTTTCGGTCTCAATAAGCAGTAATCCACAGGGCATCGACGCTCCGTATATGAGTCGACGATGCAGCTGATGCACTAAGCGCAATTGACCCTCAAAATCGTGTGGCAAAGGTTGGTTGAGGCCTCGCTCGAGCCCTACGACGAACGCGTTGATTCGTTTACGTAGCTGTTTCTTTAATGAATGTGGGACTTCACGATCCTTTTGCTCTTTGAGATCAATGTAAAAGTCATATTCCCCGAACAAAGTAATTAGATCGTTTTTGTTTCGCTCGAAATAACCAGACACCTCACCAGGCCTCCATTGCACCGGAGCCCCCGGCGCTGGAACACCTAGACGACGTGCCTCTGCCCACCAGGCGTAAGACAAAAGATACTGGACCTTTAAATCCCGCGAAATCATCCACTCAGCGGCACGTTCGCCGTCAATTTCCGCGAGCTGCAAAGTCGCGTTCAGCCAATGCCTTCGAGCGTTCCAGCGCCGCAGCGGCCCACCTCGGCTTAGCCGCACTGCTGCATCGGCCTGTTCATTCATCAGGCGTTCCATTTTTTCTTCACGAGCAGTGGATAGTTCACTCAAAATAACTCGCCCGTCGAACGTTCGACCAAAATCGAGATCGCGAGTCAACGTCTGCGCCACATTAAGCCACCCTGCGTGTGATGGTAACCCACACCCCAAGAGACCGACGCCCACTATGAACAAGAGTTTAATTTTCAATTCTTGCTCCCCCTTATATAACATGCACACGAAAACCCTTCCTGATTTGGCTAACTAAAACACTCCTTACGCGTGCGTCAATCTGCAATCTTGCCTTTCAAATCCGGTGTGTTATCAAACGACTATATGCCTACAACGTCCCCAAAATTCATTTTGGGAATCTCTGCTTATTACCATGATTCAGCCGCTGCTCTTCTTAAAGACGGGCAGATTATTGCAGCCGCGCAGGAAGAACGATTCACTCGAAAAAAACACGACGCTTCTTTTCCAAAAGCAGCCATTCAGTTTTGTCTAGATCGCGCCGGTATTCGGTTAGATTCTGTCGATCACGTGGTGTTTTACGATAAACCGCTTTTAAAATTTGAACGTCTGCTCGAAACCTACCTCGCGAATGCGCCTCGAGGGCTTCGATCTTTTGTCACCGCAATGCCTGTGTGGCTGAAGGAAAAACTCTATTTAAAAACTGTTTTAAAAAAAGAATTCGCAGCCTTTCTCGAAAAGGACGCCCCAAAAATAAAAATTCTCTTTTCAGAACACCATCAATCGCATGCCGCTTCAGCGTTTTATCCCAGCCCTTACTCGAAAGCCGCCGTATTATGCTTGGATGGAGTCGGCGAGTGGGCCACTACCTCTGCCTGGCTCGGGGACGGAGCCAAGTTGACCCCGCTTTGGCAAATTAATTTTCCCCACTCCTTGGGACTTCTTTACTCGGCGTTCACTTATTACACAGGGTTCAAAGTTAATTCCGGCGAATACAAGGTTATGGGACTCGCTCCTTACGGAGAGCCTAAGTATGTTCGTGAAATATTGGATCATCTGATCGACTTGAAGGAAGACGGCACTTTCGAGCTCGATATGAGCTATTTTGATTACGCGACCGGCCTTAAAATGATCAACGAAAAATTTTGCCGTCTTTTCGGGGGCCCCGCACGAAAGAGCGATGCACCGGTCACTCAAAAAGAAATGGATCTGGCACGCTCGATTCAGTTCGTAACTGAGGAAATAGTCCTCCGCCTTGCGACCACTTTGCAGAAGGAAACCAACACTGACAGTCTTTGTCTAGCCGGAGGTGTCGCCCTCAACTGCGTCGCAAACGGTCGACTTCTACGTGAAGGGCCTTTTAAGCATATTTGGATTCAACCTGCCGCAGGGGACGCTGGCGGTGCTTTAGGAGCCGCCCTCGTTGGGTGGCACACCTATCTCGGAAACCCGCGCTTAGTGTCTGACGCTCAACAAGATTCTATGCATGGCGGTTACTTGGGCCCCGACTTCACAAATAATGAAATCAAGAACAAGCTCAATCAACTAGGGGCGGTCTACGAAGAATTAGATGCTCACCAAATTCCAACAGCCGTTGCAAAAATTTTGGAAAAAGAAAATGTTGTGGGCTGGTTCCAAGGCCGCATGGAATTTGGACCACGGGCTCTCGGAGCGAGATCGATTCTAGGAGATGCGCGTAGTGCGCGAATGCAATCTACGATGAATCTAAAAATTAAATACCGCGAATCTTTTCGGCCATTTGCTCCGGCAGTCTTAGAAGAAAGAGTAAGCGAATACTTTAATTACAATGGTGAGAGCCCCTACATGCTCATGGTTTCTAGCGTGAAGGAAGCAATTCGTACTCCGATGTCACCAGAACAGAAAAAACTTTTCGGAATCGACAAGCTCCACGTACCGCGCTCTTCAATTCCAGCGGTTACCCACGTAGATTACTCTGCACGGATTCAAACAGTAAGCGCTCGTACCAATCCCAGATTTCATTCGCTACTAAAAGAGTTTGACCGCGCTACCGGTTGCCCGGTGCTCGTCAACACTTCGTTTAATGTGCGTGGTGAGCCAATTGTTTGTACCCCCGAAGACGCCTACCGTTGTTTTATGAGAACTGAAATGGACTTTTTGGTGGTCGAAAATTTCATATTGGAAAAAACTCGTCAGCCAACACATGCCAACGACGATCTTTGGAAAAAGGAGTTCGAGCTTGACTGAGACCACGAACGCAACGCTAAAGCACTTTGGACTTTTGGTCGGTGGAGTGTTTTTTGCGGTTTTTGGATTGATTGCACCTCTCATAAAAGGCAGCACCGTTTCGGTTTGGGCGCTGGCGATTGGCGGCTTGTTACTAATTTTGGCGGTAACTGCTCCAAAAGCTTTGGCAATCCCGTATCGAAGCTGGATGATCTTGGGTGAGCTACTTGGGTGGATCAATTCCCGCATCATTCTTGGTGCGGTTTTTCTGCTGGTGTTAACTCCAATTGGGATTTTAAGACGAATATTCTCACCGTCACACCACAGAACTAGCACAGAGAAAAATACCTACCGCATACAATCACTACCCCGCACTTCACAATCTCTCGAGAGGCCATTCTAATGTACGATCTATTTAAAGACTTTTGGCAATTCACCTGCGAACGCAAGAAATTTTTTCTCCTTCCTGTAGTTGTAATGCTTGCCTTGTTGGGCGCAATACTGGTTTTCTCGCAAGGGTCAGCAGTCGCGCCGTTCATTTACACTCTGTTTTAGAGTTCGGAATCCGCGATGAAGAAAAAAGACTTAATATTTTTTGGAATGTTCGGCTTTTTGTCTATGACTCTGGCTTTGGTCGTTTTCGAGGCTGGTCTACGAATATTTTCAGTGGTCCCCACAGTTGATAAACAATACAGCGCATTTCGTGTTGATTCAGAAATCAGCTACGGCCACTCTCCGAATACCGTTTCTGCGGGTACCGCTCCGTACGACGAATTCGTTTATGAATACCGACACAACAGCCAGGGCTTCCGAGATATCGAGCATCCTGAAAAAAAGGAGCCAGGAACATTTCGCATTCTCGGATTAGGCGATAGCTTCACTTACGGCGCGGGGGCTCAATTCGAAGACACCTATCTTGCAGTAGTCGAACGAGAGCTAAATAACAATAACCTGAACAAACGGGTAGAAATAATCAAAGCTGGCATTTCTCGCAGTTTCCCAGAACATCAAAGACTCGTTCTAAAAAAATACGGACCTTACTACCGCCCAGACCTAGTGATCGTAGGATTTACACCCAACGACATCGTTGACACGCACTTGTCACTTAACAGTATTCAGGTACGTCCTGACGGTCGATTGCAAATCGGTTCGCGGGAACCGTCTGTTATAAACGATTTTCTCTATCGCAATTCCCATGTGTGGCGATTTATCCGATTCACCATTTTTCGTTTTTCTCAGCGGCTTCATTGGAAGTTAATGTATGACGTCGAGGAAAACAAAGACGCGTGGAAACGCATCCTAGCGGATTACGACGATATGGCCAAACTAAGCAGAGATCTTGGCGCCCAAATGATGATTGTTGTAATCCCTCAATCACGTTCCTGGTTAAAAGGGCAGGAGAAGATTGAAAAGCATCTGGAAAATTGGGCTAATGCTAATGGAGTTTTATTCGTTCCAACCCATCACCGATTTCAAGCGGCGCCCGAACCTCCGGAAGCACTTCACTATCCGAAGGACGGGCATTGTACTCCGCTGGGTTATCGAATGATCGCGGAAGAAATATTAATCAAGCTTCGTTCCACTTACTTTCGAAATTAGAAAACCGCCCAACGCGCTTGATACACTGACGAGCTCATCGTTGTAATCATATCGTCGTAATAAACGCGTACGTATTTTCCAGTGCGGCCTGCCTCGAGCATTTGAGCCATCATATGGCGCAGCTCTTCGCCCGTGTACATTTGCGCTGAATCGTAGCTGAGGCTCCCGTTCGCGCCAACCGACAAGAAATGCACCCTAACATAGGAACCGCTAGTGCATGATCCCCCGGTGCGAATGTAAATCGAAAAATGCCCTTCGGATCCATAGGCGGTTCCATTTGCCGACGGTCGAAATTCCACGGTGCACGGCACTCCATAAACAGAACGTTGTGTGGCCTGGGCTTCCGTAATTGAAAACGCTCCAGCTAGAACAACAAATACAGTCGCAAAAATATATGTCGTAACTTTCTTGTACATTCGAGGGCCTCCTTGTTCTGATCGAGGTTAGTGCATTTGTAGCAACTGGCAAGTCGGAATTTTTTTTAACGGGAGGCAGATTTATTCCGATGCTTTTTTTCTAGCTGAGTGCAAATTTTCTTGACGTCAAGAAAGTAGGGATCTCTCATTTCATGACTCCTTGCCAAACTAGAAACGTAAGATTCACGGCGAAGTTTTCGACCTGATTGGTTCAAAAACTGACGAGTTCGTTTACGAAAATCTCTACAGGCCGCCCAACGCACATTGTCAGACACTTTCCGGTAGAATGACTCCCCAAGAACCCGCGATGGATTTAAGACTTCGTCCCAATCGTCGCTCACGTAATCGAGAATACGAAACGAACGCTGCAAACGATAGCGCCCGTTTTTAAATTCGATGTAGGGTTTAGAACCCGCAAGCAATTGGCGATAAAATCTAAATCCCTGCCAATTCGCGGCTAAGTCGCCGTAGGAATACACCGCAGTCCCCGTCGCGCCTAAATAGGAAGCTTCAAGTTGATGGCCATAGTCTCTCACTCGGCCAAACATTTCAGATGGGGAGAGGTGAGGTTCCCTGGTTAATAGTTTGTTATAAAACGAATCGTAGTACCAACCTTGTCCGATGAAGTGGCCTAGCTTATCGATGCCCACTAAAAAATTACCCAAACGAATCACCGGGCTGATCTCAACATACCAACCCAAGCCCATGTCGTCGTAATTGACAGTCCCTCCGTAAACGCCTCGATGTTCAGGCCAATAAAGCGTAATGTCGCTGGAGTTCCGCACCCAATACTCAAAAGGCGTTCGCAGTTCCGCCAAAAAGCGTCCCTGAAAAACTTGATAAATTATCTGGCGAGTTTTTTTGAGGTCAACGGGCTGCACTCTATTGAGCGTGTGCTCGAGTCGAACTAGCATCCGATTTATTTCGCGATCGATCATTTCAGAAGAATTTGGCAAATGTCGAAGCTGAAAAAGCCGATCAGAAAATTGATCGACTTCTTTCGAAAATCCAAAGCACGGCCACAAAAGCACGGCTAATACGGCACTAAAAGCGCGAATACTCATAGCGCACACCCAATACAGCTCCTATGTAAATGGAAGTACGATCTTCGATCGAACTCAATACCCCTAGCGAACTCTCGGGATTCGACCAATATTCGGCGTTAAACTGCAAGCCAGTCGAAACCACCGCGGATTCGTTTTTTAAAAAATTATAAACCAATGCGCCCTCTGAGGTTAACCCGTAGTCTGTCAACGCATCGAGAGTACCAAAAACTACTGGTCGATAGCCGATCTGCGCACTAGCCTCCCATCGTGCATCGGCGGAGCGCACCAATCCGGCGAGCCCCAATTGGAGTCGACTGAAGTGATCTGAATCACTGCCGTCGCCGTGCCAAATACTTTCGGCATCTAGACCAGCACTCAAGTTAAGCTGTCGCTGAAGATATGTCTGTGAATGGGACGAACCTAACAAATCAAGAACGGCATTAAACTGAGCCCAGCGACCCGCGAATCGTCCTTTTTTGGGATCGTATTGAAGCTCCAATAATTTACCGCCCACTCCTTTATTCCGTCTGGGTTGGCAAAAATGGTTCATGCGACCGAGACCAGGAATATTGGTTTTACCTTCTCGAGTTTTACATTCAAACATAACGTTTGACTCACCAAGCGTCAGTCGCAAACGCACGCCGCGATCTCGCGACAAAAATAGTGCTTCAAAACGCCCGAGACTCGCATCGCCGATTGGCATTTCAATAGATCCCGCTTCAACTGTGACTCCGCCTGTGACTGAAGAATCTGAAGCTGTCGAATCACTCGAGTACCCAACGGTTGTCTCGACAACCGGAAGACTCGCTCCTGAGAGCAAACGCAATAGTGTGTTGATGCAGCGGGGGTCGGTGGCGTGGCAAAAGTTTTTCTCGTCGGGCCCACTTGAACGACTACGATGGGTGACCTTGTTACCCTTTTTTATGCGGCCATCGGCTAGTGCCCCATGAGATACCGCTACCAACGAAATCGAGGCCGTCACCAGCCAAAAGCTAAATAAACGTCGATTCAATTAAATCCCCCCCACTCAATACGCAAAAAAACGCTAGCACCGGTCTTGGGGGGTGTCTAGATGGGGGGAGTTATCAAAGGCTCACGTCCGCGGCGGCGCATTGGTTCTCTGATTTTCTTTGGTTTTTTGGTGGCTGAGGGCGGAGTCGACCTACTACACCTTCGCGCCTCACGCGCTCAGGCTGCGTAGGCTCTCCTCGGTCGCTCAGCAAAACATCCTGTTTTGCTGCCCCGCGCGCAGTCGCTTTGCGACTACCCGCAGGTCGCTTCCTCGCGTTCGACTCCGCTTCAAAGTTTAACGACCCAGCGGCGCATTGGTTCTCTGATTTTCTTTGGTTTTTTGGTGGCTGAGGGCGGAGTCGAACCGCCGACCTACGGGTTATGAATCCGTCGCTCTCACCAACTGAGCTACCCAGCCAATCCTGGTGAAATTAAAGAGCCTACGGTGATAACGGAGAATAGTACGAAATTCAACATCGTTTGACGCATTCGTTAAAGTAGAGCAGTCTGCCCTCGATGAAAACACTCAAAACAATCGGTACCAGTCAGAAATTGGCGGCAACAGTTGCTGTGTCCGGTGGGGTGGACTCCCTCGTTCTGCTCCATTGGGTGGCGTTCCACTTTGGGAATCAAATCGATCTTTACCCGGTTTACGTGGACCACGGACAGAGAGCCGATACTGAGCGAGACTGGGCCTGTGTACGCACGTTGTGCTCCAGGTTGCCGCACCTAAAATCGCCGACTCGTATACGTATTCCCAAACGAGATTTGCTGGGATCGGCATCCGAGGCCCAACTACGAAGCCTACGTTACGGTGTTCTAGAACGGTTTTCAGTATCACGAAACGCGCCAGTGGTTTTCACCGCTCATCACGCAGACGACGTGCTCGAAACTTACTTACTCAAACTGCTAAGAGGATCGCACCCAACTTCGCTGAAAGGAATGGCTCCTAAATCTCGTAAGGGAGCCCTGTGGCTCGTTCGACCATTTCTGAAACTTCATAAATCCGAACTAGTTCAATACGCGCTAGCTAATCGAATCAAATGGCACGAAGACGCCACCAATTCGTCACCCAAATACGCCCGCAACCGAATTCGCAACGAATTATTACCGTTGATCGAATCACTTCGTCCAAAGTCGACTAAAAAACTTTTAACGTTTTTCTCGGACCTCGAAAAACTTTCGTCCACACTCGAAGAGGCCCGCACACCAAGCCTTGGCGGGGGCGACCAATTAAGCTCCCCAAACGGAGCCCCGTCACTGCAACTTGACTTTTACGAATTAAAATCCATTTTAAATCGGTATCTTGGCGCAAATAGCCAAAAAACTACTCGAGGCCAATGGAGTACACTTGAACGAATTCTACAGGAACGAAAAACAACAAAAAGTGGCGGAGGCCCCCGAAAACTTGTACAGTTTCCTGGTGGGGGCCGGGTCGTTTTTGAAGGTCCTCGAATCCGCTGGGAACCCTCTTTGAACCCAGCTAATTCCTCGAGCAAAGCTCGAAACAGAAAGAAGGTCAGAAGTGAAACAATCTCATAAGACAGTCGCCTTATGGATCGTTTTTATCCTCATGTTCGCGGTCCTGTTCAAGGTGGTGGACGAAAACTCCCGTCATCGCCGCGAGATTAAATTCAGCGACTTCATTCGAGCAGTGAAAGAAAAGAAAATCGCGGAGGTCACTTTTAAGGGCGATAACTCGATTATCGGTTCCTTCAAAGAACCACAGCCACCAGATGGAAAACAATATTTCGAAACCATCGGCGACACCTCTAGCGGCAAGATTTTTGATATCCTAGATCAAAACGGGATCATCCCCAATTACGAGCGCGCCGAAAAAACCCCGTTCTGGCAGCAGCTGTTAATTTCCTGGTTTCCGATGGCGCTTCTGTTTTTGGTTTTTTATATTTTTATGCGCCAGATTCAGGTGGGCGGCGGCAAGGCAATGTCATTTGGAAAATCGCGCGCTCGCATGATGACCGAAAATCAAACACGCGTAACTTTCAAAGATGTCGCAGGGGTCGAAGAAGCTAAAGAAGAACTTGAAGAGATTATCGGTTTTCTGAAAGACCCAAAAAAATTCACTCGTCTTGGTGGTCGTATTCCAAAAGGCGTGCTTCTGATGGGCCCTCCAGGCACCGGGAAAACCCTTTTAGCACGCGCTATTGCGGGCGAAGCTGGAGCTCCGTTTTTCTCGATTTCAGGTTCGGATTTCGTGGAAATGTTCGTAGGTGTTGGCGCGTCTCGCGTCCGGGATCTTTTCGAACAGGGTAAGAAACACGCACCGTGCATCATATTTATCGATGAAATCGACGCAGTGGGTCGACATCGTGGTGCCGGCCTTGGTGGCGGCCACGACGAGCGAGAGCAAACCCTAAACCAGCTTCTCGTCGAGATGGACGGTTTCGAATCAAACGACGGGGTGATCTTAATTGCTGCCACCAACCGACCAGACGTGCTGGACCCGGCCCTGTTAAGACCGGGCCGATTCGACCGACGAGTCGTCGTCAATAAGCCAGACCTTAAAGGACGAGCTCAGATTTTGGCTGTTCATGCGCGCAAGACACCAATGTCCTCTGACGTGCGCCTTGAATTCATTGCTCGTGGGACTCCTGGTTTTTCAGGTGCTGATCTCGAAAACTTGGTCAATGAAGCTGCGCTCATAGCCGCCCGGAAAGACAAAAAATATCTCGAAATGTCGGACTTCGAAGAAGCCAAAGATAAAGTGCTCATGGGCGTTGAACGTCGTAGCATGGTGATCTCTGACGAAGAGAAAAAGAACACTGCATACCACGAAGCAGGCCACACTTTGGTCGGCAAAGTGCTCCCGGGAATGGATCCTATTCATAAAGTAACCATTATCCCACGCGGCATGGCGCTCGGCTTAACGCAAACCCTTCCGCAAGAAGACCGCCTGAGTCTTTCAAAAGACAAAGCCGAAAACTCGATCGCATTCTTGATGGGCGGGCGAATTGCCGAAGAAATTATTTTTGGTCACAAAACCACCGGCGCTGGCAACGATATCGAACGTGCTACAGATTTGGCACGGCGAATGGTTTGCGAGTGGGGAATGAGCGATGTTCTCGGACCTCTAACTTTTGGCAAAAAAGAAGAAGCCATTTTCCTTGGCCGGGAAATCGCGCAGCACCGTGACTACAGTGAAGATACCGCTCGCATGATTGACAAAGAGGTCCGCGATATCGTCGAGCGCAACTTTGCTAGAGCCAAGAAAATATTGACGGATAAGATCGATATCCTTCACAATCTAGCTAAAGCTTTGCTTGAGCATGAAGTGTTGGACGGTGAAGAAATTCAAGCGATCGTCGACGGGTTGCCTTACGTAAAAAGCACTACAGGAGGATCGAAAACGCCTCCTCCGGTGGCTGACGACGGGGGCACTGTTCCTCAGGGCAGCACACCTCCGCTTCCAGCATAGTTTGATGTAACTAACGCTCTCCGCCCCTCGAGGAACGTTTTCATGACGGAGCTTTTAGCAACGATCGGCGACTCCGTTCGCCCCATCGACTTACTCGACATTGCCGTCGTGTCTTATATCGTTTACCGCGCTTTATTGCTGATCAAAGGCACGCGCGCCGTACAAATGCTTACGGGCTTAGGGATCCTCGGCATTGCGTTCATGATCTCGATAAAGTTCGAGTTGTTCACATTGCACTGGATTCTTTCCTACTTCTTCGACTCGCTCATTTTATTGGTAATCGTTCTATTCCAAGACGAAATTCGCCGAGCGCTCACCTATATGGGTAAAAACCCATTTTTTTCCTCCTCGAGCACAGCAGAAGAAATCGAAATCATCGACGAAATCTCAAGAGCAGCGGCTCGCTTGGCACGTGAACGTATCGGTGCCCTTATCGTCATAGAGCGCGAAACCGGATTAAAGAATTTTATTGATACCGGTTCTAAGATCGAAGCCAAAGTTCGGTCTGAGCTTCTTTATAGCATTTTTACTCCGACGAGTCCGATACACGACGGCGCCGCAATCATTTCCGAGGGGCGCATCGCTGCGGCTGGTTGTTTCCTGCCACTCTCAAACGACCCCAATATTGAAAAGAAACTGGGAACGCGACACCGAGCGGCGTTCGGACTATCCGAAGAGACCGATGCTATCGTCATTCTTGTTTCGGAAGAAGCCGGCGAAGCGCATTTGGTTCGAAATGGTAAAATGACCACTAATCTTTCAGAAGAAGAACTTCGCGGAAGTCTCATGGCAATACTTGAATTATACGACGGCTCCCGAATTGGTCGCATACGTTTGCGGTCCTTCCAAGTTCGCACTGGGACTCGCTCTAAGGGGCGCGACGAAAAAGCGGGAAGGGATTCGTCATGATCGAACGCCTCATGGCTAACGCTTCGCTCAAAGCACTTAGCATTTTAATCGCAGCGGTTCTTTGGTTCGTGGTGCTGGGCTCCCGCAACGTAGAAATTGCAAAAGAAGTTCCAATTGAAGTCGTGGCGCCAGCCGATCTCATTGTTGCCAACGAGGTTCCAGACAAGGTTTCGTTCCGACTCGCCGGCCCCAAGGCATTTCTGAGAAATGTTCTTAACCGCAAAGAAGACCCTATTCGCGTCAATTTAACTGCCGCAAAACCGGGCCTCATTACCTATCGTTTTTTTACCGACAACATTCAGGTTCCGCTGGGCGTAAAAGTGTTGTCAATCAATCCAACGGCGATCGTAGTAAAACTCGAAGTTAATCGTAAAAAAGAGATCCCCGTACGGCTGGTCATGAAAGGCGAAGCCGCCGCCGGACACAAGATCAACAGCCTAGAACTTTTAAAAAACGTGGTTCGCATCAGAGGCCCGGAATCGCGCATCGATCAAATCAGCGAGCTTCCCACGGTACCGCTCGACATCAGCACTCTTGAAGACAGTGGTGAACGAGATATCGCAGTGGACCTGGGTAAAATCCCCGGCGTCGTAATAGAAGGGGAGCCTCCGCGAGTGCGATTTTCAGTCACTCAAACATTTGGCACTTATAAAATACGAAACGCTGACGTCAAAGTACTCACCAGTCGTCGTTTCGAAGCCGAACCCAAGGAAGTCACCATTCTGGTTCGGGCTTCTGCTGAAGAGCTTAAAAATTTAACCTCGTCCCGTACCTACGTTACCGTAGATCTAAAGAACAAAGGTCCCGGAGTATATGATCAGCAGTCCGTGACTACCCATTTGCCATCAACTGCCAAATTGATTAAGGTTATCCCAAACAAAGTTAAAGTTACGCTTTACTAGCGATCGGGGATCACATGGCTGCAAAACTTTTTGGAACCGACGGTGTTCGCGGTACCGCAAACGAATACCCCATGACTGGGGAACTCGTCATGCAGATCGGCAGAGCTACTGCGCATCTGTTTCGTACCCAGCTTGAAAAACGTGGTGGTGGGAAAAAACGCAAACCCAAGATTCTAATTGGAAAAGACACGCGCCTTTCGGGTTACATGGTTGAAATGGCGCTAGCATCGGGAATTTGCTCGGTAGGCGTTGACGTCTTATTGATCGGACCAATGCCCACTCCGGGCATAGCGTTTCTTACTCAGAGCATGCGCTGTGATGCCGGAATTCAAATTTCCGCAAGCCATAACCCGTTTGCCGACAATGGTATTAAAATTTTCTCAGCCGACGGTTTTAAACTTCCCGATGCGCAGGAAGCCGAAATCGAACGCCTTCTTCACTCGAAAGAACTTGAAAAGTGCCGCCCTACCGGAGATTCGGTAGGCAAAGCGTTTCGAATCGACGACGCTCTTGGCAGATACATTGTTCAGCTTAAAAATGTTTTTCCCAAAGACTTGGACTTAACCGGCTTTCGCATCGTACTCGACTGTGCCAATGGAGCGGCCTATAAGGCAGCCCCAGCTGTTTTCGAAGAGCTTGGAGCCGAAGTCATTCGCAAGGGCGTTTCTCCCACTGGTTTGAACATCAACGACAAATGTGGAGCGCTCTATCCAGAGAACGTTGCAGCCGCTGCGCTCGAGTATCGAGCGGACATCGGTATTGCACTCGACGGTGATGGCGACCGGGTCATATTAGCTGACGAAAACGGCGAAATCGTTGATGGCGACCAGATTATGGCGATTTGCGCTCTCGACATGAAAAGTAAAAATCAGCTCTCGCTCAACACTATTGTCGCCACCCCCATGTCGAATCTGGGATTTGAAATCGGCATGCAGAAGGCCGGCATTCAGGTGGTGCGGGCCCAAGTCGGTGATCGATACGTAGTTGAAGC
>DGKJ01000105.1:0-11699 GCA_002387735.1 Bacteriovoracaceae bacterium UBA4573
CCGCGCGAGCGGAGACACCTGGCTTCTTACAGGAATATTACGGGTTTTGCGTGCCCATCGCCCCAATTGGGAATTGCACGCCCTGGTGAGTTCGGAGGCGGGCCCCTTATTGGAAGGTTTGCCTTTTGTAGACCGCGTGATTGGCGTAACCGAACCGAAATCAAAAACGGATCGACTCGCATTTTGGTTGAAAATGCTGCGGCGCCTTCGAAGCATTCGTTACGATCAGGTTCTAAATTTTCATGCGTCTTTTCGAACTGCATTGGTTTCGCAGTTGCTACGAACGGAGTTGTGTGTGGCGAACGACCACTCGCTGGCTTCCAAAAACCGATTGTCGGATCTTCCAGTTCCTGGCCGAGGCCGGGTGAAGTCGATCATCGACCGCGATCTCGACGTGCTTCGCTCAATCGGAATCTCCGCTACAGTCGACGACGCCCTACCAGAATTAAAGCCGACGACCTACGAAATCGAAGAAGCAAAAAAACTTTTAGGACGCGATAAAAGTGGAGGGACTTACGTATTTTTAGGAGTTGGCGGAAGTCGAGGGGTAAAACGCTGGCCTGCCGAGCACTTTTTAGTTTTGATGGAAAAACTATCGGTCCAATCTAACCATTGTTTTGTTCTAGCAACCGTCCGTTCGGATGAAGAGTGGCTTTCTAGTTTTTTTAAAATGCTTAAAGATAAGCCTGATCTTCAAAAACGCATTCTGCACTTTAAAAATCTCCCGATTCGAATGGCGATGGCAGTGCTTTCGCAGTGCGATCGGTACATTGGAAACGACTCAGGACTTAAACACATTGCTGCGGCGGTTGGTGTTCCGACCCACACTTTCTTTGGACCTGAGGCGCCACTGGAGTGGCACCCATACCCTACATCTAAACATACATACTCATTTATTGAAGACCTTGCTTGTCGCACTGAAACAGGCAAGCACTGGTGCCCCATTGAAACCTGCGAGCGACACGGACACAAATGTTTAAAAGGCATTACCCCCGATGAAGTGGCGACTCTATTAAAGGGGTCGTCAAAGTAACATGTTGATAAGTGCATTCACTATTGTTCGCAATGGCGTTCGATTCGACTATCCTTTTTTAGAATCAATCCGGAGTGTCTTGCCGATATGCGAAGAGTTGATAATCAACGTAGGCGACTCCGACGACTCTACTGAACAGGCGCTTCATCAAATGATCGCGGGACTTAGCGAAATAGATCAGAAAAAAATTCAAATCTTCAATACCCACTGGCCATTGAACGACCCCGAAAAAAGAAAGGGTGGTCAAATTTTAGCGGAGCAAACCAATTATGCTCTTTCAAAGTGTAGCGGCCAATGGTGTTTGTACCTCCAAGCTGACGAAGTGTTGCAGGAAGATGATCTTTCAATAATTAGTCAAGCTGCGGAAGCGCACCTAAATGATGACCGGGTAGACGCTTTTGTTTTCGAGTACGTTCATTTTTACGCCGACTATACTACGATTCAAACATCACGCTCGTCATATCGCCGCGAAATTCGCATGGTCCGACGCTCTTCGGGCGCAGTTTCGGTGGGAGATGCCCAGAGTTTTCGATTACCGGACGGAACTAAGCCGAGAGCCGTATTACTGAAAGCGAAGATTTATCATTACGGCTGGGTAAAAAATCAAGATGTTATGCGGCTCAAAACTGGCTTTATGGACACGCTTTATCACCAAAACGCCGACGCTGCGCTCCCTGCGACGGGGCCGAATTATCTTTTTAAAAGTTTCGTAGGCTTGAAAAAATTTACGGGTCGGCATCCTGGCGTCATGAAAACTCGGGTAGAGGCTGCCGGGAACTTTGACTTTTCTCGCGCCCCTAGGGTATTTCAGATAAAAGACGTCTGGAAAATCGTTTCTGGCTGGATTGAGCGAGCCACTGGCTGGCGTCCGTTCGAATATAAAAGTTATCGGTTAATTCGGTGAACTATGTACAAAAAAGGTGAAAAACCTCTCGCGAGCGTAATCATGACCACTTACAACGCGCCTAGGCATTTGGCGCTGGCGTTGGCGGGGTTTCAAATTCAAACTGAGAACAATTTTGAATTACACATTGCCGACGACGGCAGTACTTCAGAAACTTCTGATCTTGTGGAACAAAGCATGCAACGCATGCCGTTTCCGGTAATTTACTCTTGGCAGCAAGACCTAGGATACCGCAAAACCAAAATTTTAAATGAGGCCATTCGTAAGGCGAAATCCGACTATTTTATCTTCATCGACGGAGACTGCATTCCCCACCGCGACTTCGTTAAGAATCATCTTAAATATCGCCAGGCGGGCTACTATCTGGCCGGACGTCGCGTAGAGCTGGGGCCACATTACTCGGCCCGCATTACGCCCGACCAAGTTTTAAAGGGAGCATTAAATCGCCCGAATCTTGGTCTGCTACTCAGTTGCCTGCGTGATGACTCTGCATACTGGCATCGTTCGCTCCCTATATACAATTCGACTTTGCGTCATTTGCTCAAAATGGATCACGTAGATGACCTGAAGGGCTGTAATTTCTCTGTAGATCGTGAATCACTCTTTAAAGTGAACGGATTCGACGAAGACTACGAGGGATATGCACGCGAAGATACCGATCTTGAAGTGCGTCTGCAGTACCTTGGTTTAAAAATTAAATCACTCAAGGGTTTAGCGATACAGTATCATGTTTGGCATGATCGACTTCCGGAGAGTGAAGGGAACAAACTTAAATTAAGAGAGCTGGGCGGGTCGCGTGTTGCCGCCTGTCGTAACGGGATCGTCAAAGGTGCGAACTAAATTATTTTTGCTTCTGTTTCTTTTTTCTTTTCCTCTTAACGCATTTGAAAAAATTCTACTTCACTTTGACCAACTCGAGGCGTTTGTTGTTCGGGAGACGCTTGGGGAAAAATCTGAATGGTTGACGCTCACTCCTTTTTCTTCGGACGCGTACCCTGCGCCTGGTCAGGCAGTACCGCTGCTAGCGGATACAGCGAATGTTGAAGTAGCAGTGAATGCCAATTTTTATCGTGAAGACCAGCCAGGTTTTTTGAAACCGATTGGTCTGGTCGTAAAAAATGGTGAAATACTTTCTGAGCCACACCCCAATTGGCCGTCGGCGGGTTGGTCGAAAAAAGGTTGGATTTGGGATCAAGTCAGCATTCAAGCAACATTTGAATTAATAGACAGTCGCGGAACTGTTTTGAAAACAAAACTCTGTCGGTTAAATGCGCCGGCAAGTTTTGGTTGTGCGTCGTTGTGGACTCGAGGAACCGAAGCCAAGAAATGGCGGTCCAAACAAAAAGGAAAAATCGTTGTTGATGCAAAGGGAAATGGGCTTTCGATCGGGACCACTGAGTTTGTGCCAGTAACTGAAAGTCAAAAACCGTGGATTTTAGAGTTTCCCAATAACGTAAGTTTCAAAGTGCTCCAACGAGTGAAGAGGGTTCGAGTTTCAGTTAAGTTAAACGGTACTCGTCACGGAGAAGAGTGGAACACTATTACCGAGGCTATCAGCGGCAGTCACGTGTTTGCGGAGGAAGGTATTTTTCCCCCTGAAAAGTTTAATCGTCCTTGGGCAGCTGAAAAACAACCTCGGACTTTAATTGGACTAGATTCGAGTCAGAGATTCTTCGTGGCGGTATTCGATGGGCGTAGAATAGATAGTGAAGGAGTATCAGTGCGCACAGCCTGGGAACATTTAAAAGCGAAACTCGATGCGAAGTGGGTATTAAATTTAGACGGCGGTGGATCTTCGGCACTTGTTTTTAAGAAACAACTCTTAAATAAACCCTCAAACGGAATTCCTCGTGCGATAGCTGTGGGAATTGGTGCAAAATCGACGCTCTGAGTTAGTTTGGATTTGCGATTAAGTTTTTTAGATACTGTTTTTGTTTTTGGTCTTTCAGTTTGGCCGAAACGACGTTGATAGTTTTTGCGATCGCCGGGTCTTTGAGACCCAATTTCAAAATAATCTCAGCTAGGTTTGCTTCGTAGTAGTTGTTTTGGTGTTCAGTTGCTATTGTGATGAATGCCATTAGATTGGCTTTGTTGTTTAACAAAACTTTGGGATTCGAATGATCATATTTGATCATTCTCATTATCTCCCAGGCGGCCATCGGATGCTTTGATAATTTGTTTGATTGATTCAACCAAGGCAAAACAGAGTTAGCAATGTATTCGATATCTGAATCAATACTGGTGCGTTTCGTCAATCTAATAGCCCCCAAGAAGCCGGAAATTGATTTGGGTGATTCGCGCGATATTACATCGAAAACAACATCGAATCGGTGGCGGTTCAGGGGTAAATCGTAGGTCGTTAAAAAGTTTGCAAGTGTCGCAGTTAAACCAATATCCGGTCCAGTATTTTTCTCAAACCCCTTTGTCTGAAAAACTGAACGACTGATTATTCTGATGTCTTCGTCTTCCAAGGGAATGTTCCACATGCGATCGAAAGAATCGATTAATCGCAGAAGATGTTGGCGTGACGTAGAATTTTCTAGTTCGATTAACCGCTGTATCGTAAGAAATTTAACATCTGGAGTCTTGGCGGCAAGACGGCAGTTGGTCAATACCCAATCCGCACTATAGAAAATAGAATCGTTAGCCGAATTGGTCGGGAGGGTTTCACAAAAACGTTGCATGGACTGTTTATCGTCAAACACGGCGTCAGGGTAATATATAATACCTCTAACAACTTCTTGAACGCCATAAGAGCTAAAGTCATTATTTAGATCTGAAACAATAGTAGTTAATATTTCAGATTTTACATTTTTCTCCAGTTCGGACCACGGTATGGGCAATCGTCGGTACACTAAGCTTCTTAAGTCGGGCTCAAAATTCTTAAAGTTGCTCCAAAAATCAACTGGCAAACTCACCGATGAAAATTGCGACATGCAAGCTACTGCCAGTATGTCTTTAGCCTCTGGTTTGAGTATTTTTTCGACTTGATCATTGGTTTTTGGAATACTGACCCATGAGTGAGGAAGAAAACGGTAGGATGATGCGATTTCACAAAGTTCTTCGGTCGTGTCGTAGGTAATTTTGTCTTTAAAATAGTTAGTCAAAATTGCATCGATTTTGTCGTTAAGTTCCATGGAACTAATGTGGTTTGCAATCCTAGCCAGGCGCAATAGGTAAACTGTTCGAGGAATATTGAATTCATTTTCTTTTATTAGCGTTTGAAGTTCTTTTTCTCGCCCTTTCAACGCGTGCTCGATAAATGTGGAGTTGTGAGCATCCCATTCAAAACTTTGAACAATTTGATGAATACTAAGTTTTTGTGACGCGCTCTCGAAGCGAGTAAGGTCGTTAGCCTTCATGGCGCTTTGCCATTCACACAAGGGGTTGGGTTCAGTTTTCGAAGTTTTTGAATCATAAATATTCTGGCAAGAACGCACACCATGGGAATACAACAGATCGTGCATTCTCTCGTCTTTATTTAGCGACTGCGATGCCGATCCCGAGTGCATAAAAGTTTCTTCGGTTTCTGGGTAAATAGATTCGAATTGCACAGCTTTTAGCCCCTGTTCGGCGGCCTGTGCAGCTCGCATCGCCTGGAGGTTATAAATTCGTTTAAACCATTTTTTAGCGGCGTTTTCGGTGTTGTATGCTCCGAAATACTTTTTTATTTGAACTATGAGATCTTCTTTCTTTCCTGGGGCAAGAGGGTCGATGTGAATGATTTCAGGAACCATTTTGAAGACTTGTTTCCAGCGTTCGGTCTTTGCTTTTTGCCACTTCGAATTTATTTCTGCGGCGATTCGTTGGCTGCGCCGTTTACTATAACCGCGGTTATAAAGCTTTGAAGCCACAAACGACTCATTAGTCATGGGTTCTTTGGGCGTAAAAGGCCCGCCAATTCCAAAGTGCCAGACTTGGAGTAGGTCCGAGGTGTGATTCCTGCACTCGTCGGAACATTGGGCAGCCTCGAGTTCCTCTAAGAGCGAAAAATGTGGTGCGATATATCCTGAGTTTGGGCCGGTTACGTCGGGGTTTGCTATTTGATCGCCTAAAATTAGTAATACATTGCATCCAGCGATTTGTTCACAAGTAGTTCCAATTGCTCCCCAGCGCTCGGTCGAAGTTGAAAGAAAACGAGTGTCGAATTTTATCGTTCGTTGAATAACTAATGGAATTTCTGCCTCGGAACCGTCTGCGGTATTGACTGAAATTATGCTTTTGTCTTTTTGTATTACCTTTTTGTAGTCTTCGATTACTTCAGTTTTTAGCTGGTTGATGCCAAAGTCATTGTCGCCGATTTGAAAAATACAAACGTTCACGGTTTCAGTGTTCAACACAAATCGGTCTTGATCGTAAACCCGGAGCACAGATTTGGTGTTGCCCTTAGCGGCCGAGGGCATACTGATCACAGCGGTTGCCATTAAAATTAGAGCGAATCTCATATACCAACATTTCGGCATACGCGGGGGTATTGCTTAGAGTAGCGAAAACACGTCTTTGCGGTAATGGTTCAAGACCGGCAATTCTTTCCGTACTTTAGCGAGGAATTTAAAATCAATGTCGGCCAGTACGACGGTTTCGCAGTCTGGAGCGGTCGCGAGGACGCTGCCCCAGGGGTCGATAATGCTCGTTTTTCCCCAGGAAACTTTCTTTTGGGTGTGGCGACCAATCTGGGCTGGCGCCACAATGTAGACCTGATTTTCGATCGCTCGCGCCTTTAACAAAGAAAGCCAGTGGTCCTTGCCAGTGTACATGGTGAAGGCTGACGGTACGAAAATCACACGAGCGCCCGCGAGCGCGAGTACCCGGTAGAGCTCCGGAAAACGCAGATCATAACAAATCGTAAGACCTGCTTTGCCAAACGGCGTTTCAACAAGTCCAGGCTTGGTGCCGCGTGCGAAAGTGTCGGATTCACGGAACGCTCGCGACTCGGTGAGTTCGCTATCGAAGAGGTGGATTTTATCGTAAAAACCCAAAACCTCTCCCTTTTGGCCAATTAAATAGGAACGATTCACAAGCTTTTTATTTGCGGTAAGAGTGGGGATCCCACCCGCCAATACAAAGACACCATTTTTAGCTGCGAAATTGGCGGCAGTATCGAACGCTAAGCCCTTTTTTGGTTGTTCAGCTTCTTTAGGGATGTCGGCTCGTTTGCCTATAAACGAAAAATACTCTGGCAACGCTACCAACTCAGCTCCTTGGCGCAAAGCTCGCTCCATTAAGGCCGATGCAACAGCGAGGTTCTTTTTTTTATCGCTCTTTGACGTAAGTTGAATTGCTGCGACTAACACGCTCTACTGCCGTCCGATAGAATAATAAGTGAACCCGTTGGCGCGCACACTCTCGGTTTGATAAACGTTGCGGCCGTCAAATATGAGGGGGTTTTTCATCGTAGCTTTTACGCGAGCGAAGTCAGGATTTCGAAACTCGTTCCACTCAGTTACGATGATTAACGCATCGGCACCGTTCAAAGCTTCGTACATGTTGTCGTGAAACGTAAGCGCAGCAGACTTTGGTAGATGTTTTTGTGCTTCATGAGTGGCTACTGGATCAAACGCCCGAATAGAGGCGCCTGCTTCAAGTAATTTTGGCAAAATAATCAGACTTGGTGCTTCTCGCATGTCGTCGGTATTTGGTTTGAACGCCAGCCCCCAGACCGCCAAATTTTTTCCTTTAAGATTGCGATCGAAATGTCGCAGGATTTTGTGAACCAGACGTTCTTTTTGCTTTTCGTTAACGTCTTCAGCAGCAGATACGATTTCCATTGGCATGCCATGGTCTTTAGCTGTCTTGATTAAAGCTTTTACGTCTTTCGGAAAACACGACCCACCATAGCCGACGCCAGAATAGAGAAAATGTTTTCCGATGCGTTCATCCGAAGCAATTCCGCGGCGTACACTGTCTACGTCAGCGCCCACGAGTTCGCAAAGATTGGCCACTTCGTTCATAAATGAAATCTTGGTGGCGAGAAATGAATTGGCGGCGTATTTTGTCATTTCTGCCGAAACATTGCTCATCCACAAAATCGGGTTTCCCTGGCGCACGAACGGCGCGTAGAGCTGCGACATGGTTTTATAGACGCTTTCTTTCGAAGTGCCGATCACCACGCGGTCGGGCTTTAAGAAGTCGTCAACTGCGGTTCCTTCTTTCAAGAATTCTGGATTGGAAACGACGTCAAAACTTTGAGTCGTTTTCGAGCGAATCAACTTTTCTACCTTGGCGGCGGTGCCGACCGGTACAGTCGATTTGTTTACGATAATTTTGTAGCCATTTAAGTTTTCAGCGATCGTCTCAGCAGCTTTCATAAAAAGCGCAAGATCGGCCGAACCGTCCACCGACGAAGGTGTGCCAATTGCCAGAAAAATGATTTCCGCGTTTTTGATGCTCGAAACAGAATCGGTAGAAAAACTAAGGCGTCCTTCTTTTCGATTACGGGCAATAATCTCGTTTAAGCCGGGTTCGTATATTGGAACCTCACCCTTGTTGAGTCGGTCGATTTTTTCTTTGTTAACATCAACACAGACGACGTCGTTTCCGTTTTCAGCAAAACAGGTACCGGCAACCAGGCCAACGTAGCCTGTACCTAAAACGCAAAGCTTCATAAAAAATCACTCCCGAATTTTTTCGGCCAGGGTAGGCCCCCACCAAACAAATGTCAAACCCTTGATTTTATGCTTAACTGTTGCCCATGGGCTCAAGCGAGACGAAGAAATTACCTCTTACGGTTACCGTAATCGCGCTGAACGAGGAACGCGATCTGCCGCGGTGTCTGCAAAGCGTCGGCTTCGCAGACGAAGTCATCGTAGTTGATAGCGGCAGCACCGACAAGACGGTCGAAATTGCTCAGCGATTTGGTGCCCGCGTCGAGCGCGAACCCTGGCGGGGCTACGGGCCGCAGAAAAATCACGCCATGAGCCTAGCGAGAAATAACTGGGTGCTCAACCTAGATGCCGACGAGGCTCTTACCCCGGAGCTGCAATCGGAAATCGAAGCCGTGGTCCTCGGTAAGACCGTTTCTCAGTCATCTGGGTATGCGATTGCTCGTAAGACTTATTACATGGGCCGCTGGATCCGATTTGGAGGCTGGTACCCTAACTACGTTACCCGACTTGCCCGGAGAAGTTCCGCAAAATGGTCCGAGCCCCAAGTGCATGAGGAATTGCAGGTAGACGGCCCGATTGCGCGCTTAAAAAACCCAATGTTACATTACACATTTTCCGATATTGCCGATCAAGTTCGTACGAATATTCGATACGCCTTACAGGGTAGCGAAGTGCTCGCCAGTCGCGGTGTTAAGGGGAGCGTACTGCTGATGCTATTTAAGCCAATCGGAAAGTTCCTGGAATCCTACGTTCTTAAACAAGGGTTTCGTGATGGTCTGGCCGGTTTGGTGATCGCAGTGAATGCAGCTCACAGTATGTTTATGAAGTACGCTTTTTTGCTCGAACGGGAGCGCCGAAGTGGAAGCTAAGGTTTTACTCGTTGACGACACAATCGATCCCCCAAAGGTCCCATCTCGAGCTTTGGGTGCGGATTTTCGAAGATATATTCCTCTCCCGGTAGAGGTGCGCCGAGCACCAGAGCGAGATTTGCCGAGATCAATAGAGGGATATAGTCATATTATTCTTTCAGGGAGCAAAACCTCGATTTTAGAAGACGCTCCTTGGATCGAAGAACTCTCGAAACTTATTCGAAGCGCGATCGATGCTCGAGTCCCGTTGCTTGGGGTTTGTTACGGCCATCAAATGATTGCTCGGGTTTTGGGTGGCAAATCCGCAGTACGAAGGGCCCCAAAAGCAGAAGTCGGTTGGTATGAGATCGATATTGTGCAGAAGATAAGTTTATTTGACGGACTAAATCAGAAGAAAATTCCGGTGTTTCAGTCGCACTTTGATGAGGTTGTAACTCCCCCTCCCTACGCCGTAGTGGCCGCCCGGAGTGAACGTTGCGCCGTGCAAGCGTATGCACTCCCAGGAAATTTAGTTTTCGGAGTTCAGTTTCATCCGGAAAGGAATTTCGAAGAGGGTGAGGAAGCGATAGATTTTCATATAAAAAAACGTACTTCTACCGAAGTGCTTCGGCGTCGACCCGTCGGCAACCGCGAAGATTTCGCTCGAACGATAACGCAGATCGCTGAAACAATTTTCGGAAATTTTGCAAAATGCAGGAGAACTTGAACACCATGACTCAACGTTCCGATCGTACGGCCAGAACCAGCCCAGATTCGTTGCAGGAAGGCGTGTTTGAGCAAAATAAGAAGAAATCCACCCTTCGAGTAGTGCTTTCTACAACTCTGAAAATTAGCGTTACCGGCGGCATTCTTTTCTATCTATATCAAAAGGGCATGCTCGATTTCACTCGAGTGAGGTCGGTACTCAAAGAGCCCACAATATTTTTCACAGTTTTGCTTCTCGCGGGTTTCAATACCTTTCTAGGTGTCGCGCGGTGGCGCATTCTGCTCGAGTCGCAAGGGATTCATGTAAAATTTTTTGAATGCCTTCGCTTAACGATGGTCGGTTTATTTTTCAACACCGCCCTACCGGGCGCGGTCAGTGGCGACGTCGTAAAGGGGTACTACGTCGTCCGGTCTCAGCCTAAAGGGAGCTGGAGAATTAGGGCTTTTACAACGCTTCTGCTCGACAGAATCTTGGGCTTGAGCGGCCTTATTTTTGTTTCCTTTACAGCGATGCTCCTGAATTTGAGTTCGGTCCTCGAAACGCCTTCGCTTAAGCCACTTTCCGGATTTATTACCGCGCTTTGGGTTGGAATGGCGCTTTTTTTCGCATTTGTTTTGATTAACACCCCGCTCTCGAGAGTGGTTCAGCGAGTTTTAAGGAAGCTTCCCCTTGGGCATTTGTTCGCGCGACTTTTCGACGCCGTAAAGACCTACGAAAAATGTCGAGGACGATTATTGGGAGGGCTCGGAATTTCGATTTTAATTCACTGTATATCGGTAACTTCCATTTGGATTTTGGCGCAGTCGCTCGGTGGGTTTGAGTCGTTGCGATTTTCCCAGATGGTATTTTTAGTTCCGATCGGACTTTTGGTAACAGCGATCCCTATTGCTCCAGCTGGACTTGGAACCGGGCATTACGCATTTTATTTTCTGTTGGGTCTCGTGGGTCCCAAAAACGGGGCTGATCTCTATACCGCTTGGGTGGCTTTTCAATTGATTCTTAGTATGATCGGTGGCCTTTTCTACATTCGCTACCGCGAAAAAAAAGTTGCACACCCTGTGCATAGCTAGCCGGTCTTTTTGAATTGATTTGTTCCGTCGTCAGGTAATTCTGGATTTGTTTTGTCGTCTTCCTCAGTGCCCGGATTAATGATCGTGACTGTATCGATAATCGACCCCACGGCTTTTATGCGAGCGCTTCCGCGAGCTCCCATTTCTTTCTGATAACTCGAAACCCCTTTGCGGCTTCGAATTTTGTTCGACGCTTTTTTGCAAGCGGTCAGTAAGTAAACCACTAGATCGAGCCACTGCGCTGGAGTCTTATCGAGTGGCGCTGTGGGGTCTGTGTCCGTTTCTTCTGATGAAGGTAAGTTTTTGGACACCTTTGGGACTAATTCTTTTGGGGGGAGGGGGTTGTTATTCGGTTGAACCAATCCAGGTGTGGGAGCCGCGATCTTGCTTTCTAGTAAATTGCCGCTGGCCGTTTTGGAATGGTGTCTCGGCTTTGGATCGCCAGGAGAGCGGGGAAAACCCACTCGAATGGGTCGCAAAAAACGCAAAAGCGACTTCGCGAGCCGATTGCT
>DGKJ01000105.1:11872-13997 GCA_002387735.1 Bacteriovoracaceae bacterium UBA4573
CTGCGGGAGCCGATTGCTCAGCAAATTGGCGGCATTCTGATTGTTGTTTTCCACGGTAAAAACACCTCGTCTTCGTCTTGCGCGATTTCGAAGTCTTAGCCGTGTGAAGTGTACTTCCTAGCCCTGCGTAAAATGCTACACAAAACACACTAATTGCATTAAGCTTATCGGTAAGCTTTTCGAAATACTTTAGTAAAAATATTGTAAGAATTAGACTTAATAATTGTCCATTATTATCAGTTATTTAGGAGTTTGTTTGACGAGGCTGCGGTGACGGTGCTATCCACCTGGCCTTTCATACCTAAGTTAACGACAACGCGAAGGAGCAATCAGCATGTCGGCTTCCATGGATCTTTTCGATAAGTGCCGCAGTTATCAAGATGCAAAGGCTTTAATAAACACTGGTCTTTACCCGTTTTTCAGACCGATCGAAGCTAGCACTGGAAACACTGTCGTTACCCACGGCACAAAGAGGGTCATGATTGGCTCCAACAATTACCTGGGTCTGACCCACCATCCTAAAGTGAAAGAAGCGGCCAAGCGCGCCATCGACGAATACGGTACGGGTTGTACTGGGTCACGATTTTTGAACGGCAATCTCACTTCCCACGAGAAGCTCGAAAAAAGTTTAGCGGAATTTGTAGGTAAAGAAGCTGCTCTGGTGTTTGCGACTGGTTTTTTGGCAAATCAGGGTTCACTTTCTTGTCTAATCGGTAAAAACGACGCGATTTTTTCAGACCGAGAAAATCATGCATCAATCATTGAAGGGACTCGTCTGGCGATGGGCGAGACTGTTCGTTACCCGCACAATGATATCGATGCGCTCGATAAAATGCTGACAGATAAGCGTAGCAACTACGATGGTGTTTTGATCGTGGCTGACGGTGTGTTTTCGATGTCGGGGGAAATTGTAGATCTTCCCGGCTTGGTGAAGGTGGCGAGCAAACATAACTGCAAACTTTATATCGACGATGCCCACAGTCTTGGTGTGTTGGGCGACTCAGGGCGTGGTACCGGCAGTCATTTTGGTTTGACTGACGAAATTGACCTTATCATGGGTACGTTTTCCAAGAGTTTTGCATCGATCGGTGGTTATATCGCCGGCGATGCTGACACGATTCATTATATTAAACACAAGGCGCGTCCGTTCATGTTTAGCGCCGCTATGCCGCCAGCAGCGGTCGCCACTGTACAAGCCTGTCTAGATGTTGTGGTCGAAGAACCGAAGATATTCGAAAGTCTTTGGAAAAACGCTCGTCACATGAAGCAGGAATTTACCCGTCTCGGCTTTAATACACTTCACAGTCAAACTCCCATTATTCCTGTGGTTATTGGCGACGATATGAAAACATTTATGTTCACTAAGGCGCTTTACGAACACGGAGTATTTGCAACGCCAGTAGTTAAACCGGCGGTACCAGATGGTTTCGCGTTAATTCGTACGAGCTATATGGCCACTCACACCGAAGACGATTTAGATTACGTGCTTTCAGTGTTTGAGAAGCTTGGTAAGAAATACGGCCTCATTTAAATAAATTTAAACCTAGGAGCTCAACAAATGGCATCGACGATTCGTATTCTCCCCGTGCAGAGCAAAGGGGATTGGGAAAACTTTTATCTCCTCCCTTGGGATATTTATGGTGAAACACCAAATTGGGTGCCACCGCTATTGTTGGCGGTTAAACAAACGCTCGACACCGAAAAAAATCCGTTCTGGCAGCATGCTCGACGAGAAACCTGGACGGCTCATATCGGCGACGAATGTGTGGGGCGGATCATGGCGATTGTGGACGACAACCATAACCAATTTCATTCGGAAAAAACCGCGTTTTGGGGTTTTTTCGAGTGCGTTAATGATCAATCGGTAGCAGATGCGTTGTTCGGCGCCGCAGAAGCATGGGCTCGAGGTCAGGGAATGCAGACCCTGCGCGGACCAATGAGCCCATCTACCAACCACGAATGTGGTCTGCAAGTAGACGCGTTCGACACTAAACCGTTCATCATGATGACGCAGAATCCCCCGTATTATGCAGCCTTAGTCGAAAAGGCCGGTTATGCAAAAGCCAAAGACCTCCTCGCTTGGAAACTGCACCCATCTAAACAGTTTGATACAAGACTCATTGAC
>DGKJ01000118.1 GCA_002387735.1 Bacteriovoracaceae bacterium UBA4573
GCTTGAGTCCGCTCGCAACGCCAAAGAAGCATCTGAAATTGTGACTCCCGCCGAAGACGAAGGTTCAGAAGACGAACTCTACGAAGGCGACGAATAGCGTCTTTTTTTGTTATTGCCAAAACCAGCCCAAACTCATTTGATAGCCTCTTTCAGGTTAGCTTAGGGGGAACTACGTGTATTTTTATGGCGCCCGCTGCAGGCAAACGCAGTGGCCTATGGTTTCGTTTTATATTTGGACACTCGTGTGCGTGTTGAGTTCTGTTGCGTGGGCCGAGTTGCCGGAATCGAACCCTTTTCAAAATACTGCTCAGTGGGTGAATCGAATTGATTCAACCGTCACGCCAATTTCAGTCTATTACGCGTCAGATACGGTGCCAGAAAATTCTGTTCAAGAAAATGGAGAATCCGTGCGAGAAACCGCCCAACGCACGTTGAGTTTGCTTGAAACGGCATGGGACCTATCTGCCAAAATGGGTTTTGCCAAACCCGTGGCTTACAACCCAATTGATCCCAATAGATTTGCCGGGTTCCTGGTAGCAGGGAACGAAATGGGTGTAGAGGCTGGTAATCCCCTTGAGATCGATGGCGGTTTTTTAATCTGGCCTTCGTATATGTCGATTGCACCATGGGGAATTTACGCGGGTGAGCGATTTGCATCGACCATTGTTCACGAATTTCATCACGCCGTTCAAGCGGTGTATGACTGGGAAGAACCTGGAAGTATTTACGAGATGAGTTCTAATTATGTTCAAGAACTGTTTTTCCCTGGAGAAAATGCCGACGCCGCCATTGAGATTGCAGACTTTCAGGCTCGCCCGGAATGGGCGCCCCACTATTACGATGATTACAAAACTTACTTCATGTACGGAAGCTGGTTGTATCTTAAGTTTTTAGAGTTGCGGTATTTTGAAGGCAAAGCGGATTTTTTAGTGAAGTTGTGGGAAGCGACGGCACCAATTCCGGGAGATCGAAACCCGATTTGGGTAGAGGCGATCGAAACCCTCTTGCCGAAAGGTGTTACTTACGCCGATTCGATCGCGGCATTTGCTCGCTGGCGAACTTGGCTTGAACCACAAGCTCGCAAAGACGCTCGGCGAATCGGAAAATCGGTCCTCCAGTCTCAAGTGGTTCCCCCGCCACGGATTCATTATCGGTTCGCGGTGACCGGGCGCCGCCAATCGCTCGAAAGCGCGGGCATGCAACTATTTGGATCTCATTACATCGAACTTCAATGCAAAACGAGCTGCAAGGGCGCCCAGGTTTTAGTGGAGTTTTTAAATAGCGACGCGGCACAAACAGTTTATTGGAAGATGCAGCGCATCAATCAGACCAAAAGTTCAGCGATTGTGGTGGTCACACCTTTACCTAAAAAGTCGGCTTTCGACATTGCCAACGACAGTCTGATTCCCTATCGCATTACGGTGAGGTAAGGGTAGAGCCAACAAAAGAGGGGATATATGTTGAATTCGGAATTTCCAAAACACGCACGAGTTGTCGTAGTAGGCGGCGGGATCATCGGCTGTTCGGTGGCCTATCATCTGGCCGAGCTGGGCTGGAAAGACATCGTACTTGTTGAGCGCGATCGTTTAACATCGGGTACCACCTGGCATGCCGCTGGGTTGATGGTGACGTTTGGATCGACCTCCGAAACTTCTACCGAGATTCGAAAATACACTCGGGAACTTTATAAAAAATTAGAAGCCGAAACCGGCCAGGCAACCGGTTTCAAAGATGTGGGTTTTGTACAGGTCGCGACCGATGCGGACCGACTCGAAGAATATCGCCGCGTTTCGGCATTCAATCGTTGGTGTGGCGTGAACGTTCAGGAAGTTTCACCCTCACAGGTTAAGGAACTTTTTCCGCTCGCGCGCGTCGACGACGTGTTGGCTGGTTTTTACGTCAAAGAAGACGGTCGAATTAATCCGGTCGATGTGACAATGGCCATCGCCAAGGCTGCCCGTATGCGGGGAGTAAAAATTTTCGAAGAAACTGCAGCCACCGGAATTCTGAAAAAGAAAAACTATGTTACCGGAGTGCGTACGACTCGAGGCGATATTCAGGCTGAATATGTTGTGAACTGTGCGGGCATGTGGTCGCGCCAGTTTGGTGATCTCGCGGGGGTAAACGTTCCGGCGCAAGCTGCGGAGCACTACTATTTAATTACCGAAGAATTCGAAGGCATGACTCCTAATCTTCCTATTCTAGAAGACCCGTCTTCGTATGGTTATTTTCGTGAAGAAGTTGGTGGGCTCATGATCGGGCTTTTCGAGCCCGTTTGTGCACCATGGAAAATTGAGGGTGTGCCTCAAGATTTTTCATTCGGAGAAATCGAACCCGATTGGGATCGCATGGGGCCTTACTTAGAAAAAGCTATGAATCGCATTCCGATTTCTATGAAAGTCGGTATTCGAAAATTTTTCTGTGGTCCTGAAAGCTTTACGCCGGACTTGCGGCCCATCGTCGGAGAAGCCCCAGAGTTACAAAACTATTTCGTAGCCGCGGGGTTGAATTCTGTGGGTATTCTTACGGCAGGCGGAATTGGTCGTGTGCTAGCCCACTGGATGGACACTGGTGTGCCCGATGTCGACGTGACTGGGATTAACATTGATCGTTTGACGAAATATCAATCGAATCCCCAGTATCGGCGCGAACGTACGGTGGAGTCGCTTGGCATGGTGTATCGTTGCCACTATCCGACCATGTCGTACCAAACGGCGCGCGGAGCGAAGAAGTCGCCGTTTCATGATAGGCTCGCCGCTGCTGGCGCTTATTTCAAAGACGTGAGCGGCTGGGAAGGCGCGGATTGGTACGCACCAAAGGGCCATGAACCGAAAGTCGAAAAACTTTCGTGGGGCCGTCAAAATTGGTTCAATTGGTGGAAAGAAGAACATCAAGCGGCTCGCGAAGGCGTGATCGTGATGGACATGTCGTTTATGTGTAAATTTCTGGTCCAAGGTCGCGACGCCGGCCGAGTGTTAAATCAGATTTCAGCAAATAACGTAGACGGCCCGAGTGAGACCATCACTTATACCCAGTGGTTGAACCGCGAGGGTAAACTTGAGGGCGATCTCACGGTTGCGAAGTTAAGCGATGATCGCTTCATGGTCGTGGTCACCGACACCATGCTTCGCCACGCGGAAACTTGGATGAAACGCAACATTCCAAGCGACGCATACGCGTCGGTAACCGACGTGACAGGTGCCTACGGCCAACTGAACATTCAAGGCCCGCGGTCTCGTGAATTATTGCAGTCTTTAACGACGGCCGATCTTTCGAACGAAGCGTTTCCATTCCGAACCGCACGTGAAATCGACATCGGTTACGCGCGGGTGCTGTGTGTGCGAATCACGTATTTGGGGGAACTCGGGTATGAGCTTTACATTCCATCGGAGCAAGCCACCCACGTTTATGATCGCATCGTAGAAGCGGGCGGTTCGTATGGGTTGCGGCACGCAGGACTCAAGGCGCTCGGAAGTTTGCGTATGGAGAAGGGATACCGCGACTATGGCCACGATATCGACAACACTGACGATCCGCTCGAGACCGGTCTCGGGTTTGCAGTGGATTTCAAAAAACCCGATGGGTTTATTGGACGCGAAGCGCTCGTAAAAAAGAAAGAAGCAGGCCTGGCTTCGCTCACGCGAAGGCTCGTGCAAGTGTTGATTAAAGACCCGGAGCCGATGATGTTTCACGCTGAGATCGTGCGGCGAAATGGCCGCGCCGTCGGTTATGTAAGATCAGCTTCTTACGGGCACACGTTAGGTGGAGCAGTGGGTTTGGCCATGATTGAGGCCGGTGAACCCATGGACGCAAACTACATTGCAAGCGGCACCTGGGAAGTGGAAATTGCCAACAAACTCTGGCCTGCGACTGTTTCGTTGCGACCGCTATACGATCCGGAGATGAAGAAAATTAAAGCCTAAGATTTCTTGAACGATTCTTTGTTTAATCCATGAATACGAGGGCTTGTAGAATACGTTGACGCATTGCGTTTTAAGGTGTTTTTCCATATAATGCCCGACATGTTTAGTTTACGGATTTTTGCCGCGTTTCTCTTTGTTTGCTGGCCCTTGGGTTCCTTCAGTGAAGAGCTCCCCTGCAAGAGTCACGAGCTCGGTTGTGATGAAAAGTTTTTTTCTCACTACCAAGCGTTGAACGGGGCGCTTGATGCTGCTATTTCAGCTAATCCTGCTTTGGTCGAAGAGTTGGGTGAAGAAGTTGAAACCGCCTACCATTCAGTGTGGCTGCAGCGTTTTGAGAGTGGTGCGATTTTTCACATTTCCCAAAGAGTACCTTTTGGCGCAGTAAAACTTGAATCCCATGAAGGCGGCAATTTTATTTTGGAACAATCGAGCAACCAGTTTCTGTTCCATTGGCGCCCACCAGTGCCGGGAATCTACGACGTCGATTTATTAACTGCGATCATGAAGTACTACCCGCGGGACCCCGACCTGTTTTTAAATTGGTCGATCGGGCACACTCTGTCGGAAACAGAGATCGCAGATTTTTTTCGGCCGCACACTGAAAGTTCGCCCAGAAACATCAGCGGTGGTCTCGCTACGTTGTATGCCATGTATCGCTTAGACCAATATCTTGGTAGACCACTTGAACAACAGTTCACACGCGTCGTATTGCGACGCAATTACAAGGCAGGCTACGTCCTCGTAGGTTTGCCGGATCCGGCGGCTTCTGCATTAGCTGGCGATGCTACCGAAGCATTGGCAGAGGACGTGAACCACCTGTACATTTTTAAAATCGAACGAGAACCCATAGGTAGTACCGACACCGATCGCTACGGCGGTGGAAAAAAATTTCGCGCGGGCAGCTGGAAGACCGCAAAAATTGATCTGGGTGAGGACGAAAAGAATTTTCGTCCGAAGCGCGGATTATTTAGCGAATAGGTAAAAGAAAACTAGGAGTCGAATGTGCTAAGAAATTTTGGTTTGTTAATGTTGGTTCTCGCTTCTAACGATCTCGTCTGGGCGTCGACCGCCATTCGCGATTATGAACCGATTGGAATCACCCAAGGGGGCGACCGTATACTAGAAACGGTGTTCGATGCGGGACAAGCTCGTAAAATATACGAGGGCTTGAAACTAGATGAATCGCTCGACGACCCAGCTACAACCATGTGTCTTGCCGCAGAAGAGGAAAATGGTTGTATGAAGATCTCTGAAAAACGCATCGAAGGGGCTGCCCGTGTGAATTGCCTTCGGTTTCATTATCCATCACTACTCACTAAAGCTAACCGCGACTCATTCAATGAGATTTGGACTAAAGAATTTAAGTCAATTCCAGAGCAAGATGCCTTTTTGTGCGTGGTCGCAACGCGGTACCGTTCAAGCCAATTCAAAAAAAGAGCGGAAGAATATTTAAGGGTCGGTGGCGCAAAGTTCCTTCCCGCGGACTGAGCGCTTTAAGTCGAACGTCGCGAATTGCGACTGCGACCGGCCGTTTGTTTGGGTCCGTAGGCCCATTTGTCTTTTTTAGCTCGACGTCCCAGGTGAGCCCCCGTGTGTTGGGGCTTAACAAGGCCGATCCAAGACACACTTGGATTTTTTGCCAATGGCTCAGTTTTTTCGAGAATTAACTCTTTAGTTTTTTTGCCCATCCCAAAAATTCCGTGAGTAGTTCTTTGAGTTCGATTGTTTTCTTTTCGTCTTTAAATTGTTCTCCCGAACAGGCCTCATGTGCCCGACCGAGCGAAAAGTAAGTTGGGTAAACGTAACTACCGAGTCCGTCGAACGGTACGCGAGTGTGGCTAAAGGCTCGCATGCCCCCCAATCCGCCAGGAGAAGCACTCATTAATAATACCGGTTTTTCTTCCCAAGGTACTGGGCGTAAGCGGGAAACCCAATCAATTGTGTTTTTAAGCGGGCTGGCGATACTGCCGTTGTATTCCGGAGAGGCTACAATCAAGGCATCGGCGCTGGTAACTAATGCGCCGAAAGTCTGGATCTCCTGAGGGATCCCTTTAGCTTCGATATCGCCGTCGTAAAGCGGCCAACGAAGCTGAGCGGCTTCGATCAATGTGGTTTCCACCCCACTCGGCAAAAGACGCCGAGCAGTGGCCAGCAATTGGGCGTTGAACGACTCTTTTCGAAGCGATCCTGGTAGAAGTAGAACTTTCATCTTTATGACCCTCGGTTGTTTTTGCCACCTATAACAAAAATTTAGGCGCTTGCCGATAGGCTCTTGGGAGCAAGTAGGTTATGGGTACAAGATCACGTCAATTATGGATGATTTTCGGAATTCTCTTTGCCGGCATGTGCTTGGTGAGGGTGTTAAGCGTTTCCGCCGAAGAAGATATTGAAGAAATTTACGCCAACGAACACCGCGGATCGGCGGCGTATGATGATGAAGACACCAGCGAGCGCGACGAGATTTTCGAGTCCCAACGCGCAGAGATTCGGCTATCGCGGCCGGCTGAGGCCGCCTCGCGTATTGCAGTCGATGAGGAGCAGCCCCTTGTTCCAGGTGTTCAAGAACTTTGGGCTCGCGAACAACAAACAAATCCCAATCAAGCCGTGGCTAAGCTAACAGTGCCCAACAAAAATGGACCCGGAATTGGGCGCCACGTCGAAGCTTCGCGTGGGCTGGCAAGTTTACCGCCGAACTCCGACGGCAATCGAGAGGCGAGCCCGGACTATTCAGCTCGTGATACCGAAAGACACCAAAATGAAGTCTACTCGAGTCATCAGGGCAACTCGGCAACACCACTTGCATCGAGTGCGATGGAACCGCGTGGTCTCGCTTTAAACGTACAGAGCATTCCAATTGATCATCGAGCAGAACAACCTTTGCCCGACGTCGTGAATCGCGGCGGCGTGCAGGAGGTAAGTGTGATCGTAAGTGACTACGGTTTTTTTCCAAATCGGGTGCCAGTAATTGCAGGCGTACCGGTTAAAATATTTTTGGCTACTACCACCAAGCAGACTTCATGTTTCATGCTCGACGAATTTGGCGTGAAAAAAGGTATTTCTCCCGGGAAAGTTGATGAAGTGGTGTTCGTGCCTACTGGCACGGGTCGCGTGCGTTTTTACTGCCCAATGAAATCAATCGAAGGTTGGTTGGTCGTGAAAGAGGCCCCTAGCGACGCCAACCGAGGCTTGGCTGCGAGCGCGATTAGTACAGCAGAGCTAGAGCCGATAGATCAACCCCAGTATAATACACCCAAGAACGCAGGTCGTTTGCGCGCTCTGATCGAGGACTAGTTCATGACCATGGCATCTCCTGAAGAAAACAACCCACGTCCGCGATCGGCGGTATTGGCATCGATTATAGTTGTAGCTGTTTTTCTTACCGTTCTTGGGAGCGCCACTGCACGGTATTGGATGGAGCTTTTTAAAAAGACAGAAAACCCTCTTTGCGCAAACGAAGTTGTCGAAACCATCGTAGAGCTTGCGCTGCAGTCCGATTATGCGCAACTCAGAAAATGGATGAACGAGACCGGCCCAGAAAAGACTAAAAATTGC
The DNA here is from genome assembly GCA_002387735.1 of Bacteriovoracaceae bacterium UBA4573. Classification (GTDB taxonomy): domain Bacteria; phylum Bdellovibrionota; class UBA1018; order UBA1018; family UBA923; genus UBA923. The sequence continues at coordinate 7,476 of DGKJ01000118.1, forward strand.
ATTGGGGCAGTCGACGGGCGATTTGATCGATTTGGCCAAGCGCGAATGGAACTTCTCAAGGCCCTTGCGTCGATGCGCAACGAAGGGATCTCTGGCCCAACTCGCGCCGAATGGGGCGGCGCCCTTTCCTTTGCAGCTCGTTCAATTTTGCGCCCCGGTCCGAAGCAAACCGAATATTTGGAAATCGCTGAATCTTTTTCGGAACTCAATGCACAAAGAGATTCCGAAAAACGTGATCCCGCCACGGAGCGTTAGTTTAACCGCAATTTTCCTTTTCACCGACGAGCGATGTCGCTTCTCCTCTTGGAAACCCGTCAGGTTTTGGATAGATTCAGTTTGAAATTTTTCTAACTTCTTTTTAGGAGGGTGCCCATCGTGTTTACAGTCAAGAATGTTCAAGCTCGTGAGATTTTAGACAGTCGCGGCAACCCTACAATCGAAGTCGACGTGTCTCTCAAAGAGGGCGACGCATTTGGACGAGGCGCAGTGCCCAGTGGAGCTAGCACTGGGAGCCGTGAGGCGCTAGAGCTGCGCGATGGCGACAAAACTCGTTATCTTGGCAAAGGGGTGCGAAAAGCAGTTGAGCATGTAAATACTAAAATCGCAGGCCAATTGCGCGGTGTGAACTTCGAAACTCAGGAAGCACTGGATAAAGCACTGTGCGCGCTCGATGGGACCGCAAACAAAGGAAACCTCGGAGCCAATGCCATTCTTGGAACCTCTATGGCGTTTGCTCGCGCCGCTGCCAATGCGCGCCGCCTGCCCCTACACGAGTGGCTCTTTGAGTGTTACACCGGAAAAACTCCTACTGGGTTGCAAGAGTATACGCTGCCAGTTCCGCTGATGAACATTTTTAATGGCGGTGCTCATGCCACTAACGGGATCGATTTCCAAGAGTTCATGATTGTACCTGCTGGAACAACAAGTTTTTCGGAAGCGCTGAGAATGGGAGTCGAAGTGTTTCATCGACTGAAGGCCGTTCTAAAAGACGCGCACTTAAATACTGGCGTGGGCGACGAAGGCGGGTTCGCGCCCGATCTAGACGATTACGAAGATAAAACCGAACAGGTTTTGGAGTTCGTCATGGAAGCCATAGAGCAGGCAGGGTACGAGGCTGGAAAACATGTGTGGATTGCGCTCGACGTAGCGGCGAGTGAGTTTTTTAATGAAGGTCGCTATCGTTTCGAAGGTCGTAACGTCACTTCGGCTGATTTAGTTAGTGTGTACAGCGATCTTCGACGCGAGTATCCAATAGTTTCGATAGAAGATGGGTTGGCTGAAGGCGATTGGGATGGCTGGAAAACCCTTACCGCGAAAATGGGCTCTGAGTGCCAATTGGTAGGAGATGACATTTTCGTGACAAATCCCAGTATTCTTAAAGAGGGCATCGAGACCAAGGTCGCAAATTCGGTCTTAATCAAGCTCAATCAGATCGGTACGGTAACCGAAACGCTGCGCACGATTCGCATGGCGGACGCGGCGAAATACACATCGGTCATTTCCCACCGAAGTGGAGAAACGGAAGACGCCTTCATCGCTGATCTCGCAGTTGCGACTTCAGCGGGTCAAATTAAAACCGGATCAGCCTCTCGTTCCGATCGTTTAGCGAAATATAATCAACTTCTTCGAATAGAAGAACAACTCGGTCGACGCGCCCGATTTATGGGGCTACAATCGTTAAAGCGATGATAGCGAATAGAAAATTTCGGATAGTGGTTTTAGTTTTATTCTGTTGGTCCGTTTGGATTTCTGGCCTATTCGGTAACGATGGAATATTGCAGGCCTATCGACTATCAAAGGTTCGCCGCGATCTGACACTGCGCATTCGAGCCCTCGAAAATGAGCGCTCCCGGCTAGATATCTTACTCTCGGACCTCTACCGGGACGATTTTGCCCAGGAAATGGCCATTAGGGATACCCTCGGGTATGTACGCGAAGGCGAAGTCGTTTTCGAGACCCGCTAAAGGGTCTTTCCTCACTAGATCAAGGTCGGCCTATTGACGTTTTTCACCCCTTTGATAACTTTTTAGCAGGTGGGTTTGGACCCATCGCCTGAACTCGATGCGACCGCACGAGTTCATAGTTCAAGGAGGACACGCGAACATGGCACAGGGAAAAGTAAAGTGGTTTAACGACGCCAAAGGATTTGGCTTTATTAGTCGCGACGATGGTTCCGACGTTTTCGTACACTATTCGGCCATCAAAGGAGAAGGTTATCGGACGTTAGCGGAAGGTCAGAGCGTTGAGTTCGATCTTTACGAGGGGACAAAAGGACCTCAAGCGCAGAACGTCACTAAGGTTCAATAAAATTTGAGAAAGCGAAACGAAGTATTCGGCCCCGCTAGAGTGATCTAGCGGGGCTTTTTTTTATTCTGCGCTTTGATTTCGCAATGGATTGACCGTTTCGTCTTCGTCGAACAGATCTTCGACTATTTGGGTCTGCGGAGCATCAAAAAACTGCTGGTAGGCCGGCCGGCAGGCAGAAAGTAGGGCCGCAGTGCGGGTGGTTAGATTTTTACTTTTCAGTAATGCCCGATCTGCTTTTTTGCCCTTATCGAATTCCGCAGCCAGGTCGCTCGATGATTTGCAAGAATATGAATCGTAGGAAGTGTATTCGTCGGTAGCTGTTTGCAAATAGGTGACTTTTCTTAACTTGCAGTCAGCTCCGCGACGCTCGAACTCAAAAGATTGGAGCGATCGTCGGTGGGCGTCGCCGCGAGGCGGTTCGATCACTTCGACCTGCCAACGAGTTTCGTCGGAGTCCAACATTTTACCTCGAAAGGTATGGCCCGATTTAGAATCGGCCGAGAAATAGCCGAGCGCTTCCCCTTTGCGACTTTTGTTCACAAGAATTCCGTTCGGCAACGCTTTTTTATTTAGATCCTGTAAAGATCCAAGACCTTGTTCTTTAAAAAACGTATCAACGAAGGCCTGGCAACTGCTGTTGTCTTTGGACGGCTTTTTTTGGTGTTTGCGACTCAGAGCCTGTATCTTTCTTAGGAGGGCCCGACGTTCGTGGCGAACGGTGCGGGCAGATTTTTTTGGTATTTTGGCAGAAGCTTCGGTTTCAATAGTCTGTTCCGAAACAATCCCGTCAGGCACCTGTTTAATTCTTTTCTTTTGAATAAACTCCGGAACCATTATGTCGTCAGTTTCTTCTTCAATATCGTCGATAGTTTCTGAACGTAGCGGGGCGCCGTTTCCAATAGAAAAAATAAACGCAAAAAACACTGTGATCGCAAAGGAAAAGTTCGTACCCAGTAGTCGCATCGACGGATGCCTCCCAATGGGGTAAATTGTAGCATCGAAATTTTTACGAGTTAACTCGTGACAAGCTGTCGCACAAAATCTGTTGCGGGGTGGGCGGTAATTTCTTCAGGGGTGCCTATTTGAATCAGTCGACCGCGATCAAAAATACACATGCGATCTGAAAGTTCCAACGCTTCGGTTCGATCATGGGTGACGTAAATCATAGTAAGGCCAAGTTTACGGTTGAGCTCCTTGATTTCCTTTCTCACGGAAGCACGTAAAGCAACGTCGAGATTCGACAATGGTTCGTCCAACAAGAGCAGGCGCGGGCGCTGAACCAAGGCTCGAGCTAACGCGACGCGTTGCTGTTGGCCACCAGAGAGTTCGTGGGGAAATCGGTGCTCGAACCCTAGTAGTTCCACTCGTCCAAGTACCTCGTGGATCAATTTATCCCGTTCGTCTCGCCCAATTTTCTGTATTTCTAATGGGAATGCCACATTTTCTGCGACGGTTCGATGGGGCCATAGAGCGTAACTTTGAAAAACCATACCTACATTGCGCTGAAACGGTTCAAGATAGACATCTTTTTCAACATCGACAAAGGTGACCAGGTTGGCGTCGTGACTTAGGGTGACTCGGCCGGTGGTTGGAATTTCTAAGCCCGCAATGATTCGAAGCAAAGTCGTTTTTCCACTTCCACTCGGCCCGAGCAAAGTTACGAGTTCTCCTGGGTTTACCGAAAAATGAACTTGATCTAAGGCAAAACCCTGCGACGGAGCAGCGTTTTGGGAGCTTTGATATTTTTTAGAGATTCCCGCTATTTCTAGACCCCACTTCATATGCCAAACCCCCCCCGACTAAACTTTTTGAGTGCACCATTAAGTAAGAGCGTAAAACCTGCGACACTAACTGCGAGCACCGAAGCGGCACCCGGATCGGCGTACTCCTGAAAACGATAGATCAGAGTTCCGAGTGTCTCGGTTCCTGCGCCAACCAAAAATACCGACATGGTTAGTTCCGATAGCATCGGAATAAAACACAAGGCAAACGCCGCCGATAACGCCGGTATACAAAGGGGTATCACGATACGGACAAAGGTGCGAGCCGGCGTTGCGCCTGATATCCAAGCGGCTTCTTCAAGGTCTCGGCTTATCTGAGTGAGGGCTGGTTCGAGAGTACGAATGGCGAAAGCTGCGTATTTTACCCCAAAAGCCAGGCCGATAATCCAAAGTGTATTGCCCAACGACGGTTGGAAGAAAACCAATATGGGAAGTGCGAGAACAGTGCCTGGAGTGGCGTAGGCGAAACTCCATACGTTGGCTACGTGGCCGGCAATCTTTTGAGAGAAACCCGTTGTTTTTGTTTTAGAATAAGCGGCCACCAACCCTAATCCAGTCAATATAGTGGCCGTAAAAAATGCAATCCAAAGACTGTTTTGAGCAGCACGCACGCCGTCGGGCACGCTCCCAAAAACATATTGGTATTTCGCGAGCGACCAATTCGAAAAACTTCCGCGATCTACCAGGAGCGATTGCAAGAACACGGCAACCAGAGGAGCGAGCGTTCCGAAAAAACAAAAAAAGAAAACGCCGACCCCAAAGATGCGACTGCCGGTCGTCGGCCGAAGTAGGTTTCGTTGTGAAGCTTTGCCACCAACAATCGTCGAATGAGGCGTTCGTTTGGCAGCGCGATCGTGGGCGAAAACAAGAATGGCGGTGAGCACCATTAGGGTCGCTGCAAGAAATGAAACTTGCGAAAAATCTGATCCGCTTTTTACTCCCTGATAAATTTTTGTAGTAACAAAGTAAGTTCGAGACGGAATACCTAGCATCGCGGGCACGCCAAAAGCGGCGAGGCTCGACGCCATGGTTAATAACAGGCACGATAAAAGTTGTGATCGCGCAATTGGGAGGGTGATTTTAAAAAAAGCATTCCAGGGACGAGCGCCACAAAGTAGTGCAGCGTCTTCCAGTAAAGTGGAATAGTTTTTAAAAAAACTTTGCAACTGAATCGTGGCAAGTGAAGTCGTCCAACAAATTTCCACGAATAATATTCCGCCGAACCCATAAATAGTAGGCAGTGCGGGGCCCCCTAAGTAAGCAGAGATTTGGTTCAAATACCCTACGTTGGGCGCGGCCAATGCGATCCAGCCCATGGCGAAGAAAAAGCCCGGCAAAAGATAAGGGATTTTTAAGCAAAGCTCGATTACGCGTTTAAAATGGACATTAAAGCGAAACCGCCACAGCCACCAGCTGATCGAAAACGCGAGGGCGGTGGAGGTGACACCCACGATACTAGCGAGCGCGAGACTCCAGCCTATGGGGCTAAGCAAGGGCTGTATTTTTGCTGGCGATAAGGAACTTGGATCAAGAGTTTTAGAAAACCAAAATAAAAGGGGAATCACGGCAACTGCAGCAATTGCGAGCAATTGCCCGATATTTATGGAGATAAGCCAGCTGTGAAATATTGATCGGCGTCTGATCACGGCAGCGTCAGTCGAGTACAATTTCGGAAAACTGTTGTTTTATACTTTCGCGCTTCGAATAGACCTCTTGTATCCATTCCGGGGACCATGGAAATGCGAGTTTCAATACTGCCGATAAATTAATGGCGCCCGGGAGGGGAGGCGAAAGTTCACTCAGTCCGTGCATATGTCCGCTTACGATAGCGCCTTGAGCATCCTTCGAGAAGG
>DGKJ01000119.1 GCA_002387735.1 Bacteriovoracaceae bacterium UBA4573
TTTGGAATACCGTAGTGATCTTCGTCTAAAATTTTTCTCGCACGCCGTAGTTCCAGGTTGTCTTCGGTTTCTTCGCCCCATGGCAGCGACAGCATCCAGTCAAGGTAGTTTCTAATTAAATTGTGTTCGGGCGAGGTTTCTGGGGTCGACTCGAACTTTGCTACTTCTTCGAGCGCTACCTTTTTTGCTTCGGGACTTAATTTGGTTTTTGCGATTTTTTCACGGTATTGTTCACTGCTTGACGGAGCGCCGCCCTCTTCGTTGCCGAGCTCTCGTTTTATGGAACGAAGCTGCTCGCGCAAAAAGAAGTCGCGCTGCATTTTTTGAATTTTTTGACCGACGTCTTCGGTAATTCGTTTTTGGACTTCTGAAACCTCGTGTTCCCTTTTTAGGTAAAAGAGCAATTTTTCAAATCGCTCCCGAGTGGAAACGGTTTCAAGAAATTCCTGTACGTGCTCTTTTTGGAGGCCCAGGGAAAACGCTACTAAATCGGCCAAAGCCGCTGGATTAGGCGCATTGGCCAGGGCGAGCTTCATTTCTTCAGTAAAGAAAGGGTTGCTCTCAGAAATCGTTTTGATCTGCAAAAGTACGGCTCGGGTGAGCGCGTCGAGTTCCACTCCGCGTTCGATCACATCTTCCAGGTATTCAACTTGAACCACCAGAAATGGCTCGTTTCGAACCACTTTTTTTACTCGAAAACGTTTGAGCGCGTGAACCAAGACGGCGGCGCCCCCCGTTGAGTCATTGAGTTTTCGAATGATTCTAGCTGCTACCCCCACGCTGTGGAGCGATTCGATGCCTTCGATCGAGTCAGTCTTGGCGGGCTCTTTTGGGGGCCGGCCCGAAATGTCTAAGCCCGAGCTTCCAGTAGCTTCGCGACTCAACAATAGGCCGACAAGGCCCCGGTTTTCCATGGCTTCTTCAATAGTTTCAACTAGTTCTGGTTTAGATAGCACCAGGGGCGAAAACATACCCGGAAACGCCGGTGCCGACTGCACCGGCACGACAAATAGGGTAGTCGGGAGTACTGAATCCGGGCGAGTTAGAGCCTTTTCCAGGGTGCTTCGCTCAGATTCCGACAGTTCAGGTAGGTTTGAAGATTCCAATTCATGATCACTCATACCCCCTTAAAGATGGGGGCAAGAGTGCGGCAGTCAATACAGCTAAGTTAAAGATTCGGACGGGCTAGGATTTTTTGATTGATTTGACCGACCATTTCGTTTGCTCGAATGGTTTCGGGTTCGGAAACTCGTACCCAGGATTCAAAGCTGCCATCGGATTTAAGACGCTCAACTTCTTCTTCGGGTATAACGGTTACTTTGACACCGCCTAATTGTTTTTCCGCAGTAATGAGGAACTTGTAACGAGTCTGTAAATACCGTTTTCTAGGAAATCCATTCACGGAGTATTCGAGGTATTTGTCATTTGAAGTGGAATAAATCCAATCAGTGCGGATTCGGCCGCTTTCGGAGTCTTCTTCGTCGAGTTTAATTTCCGAAACCGCGGCGAGAATGGCTTTCCAAACCATTTCATAGTCTTCTTCGAAAACCTTGGTGTTCGAGAGGCTGGCGTATTTTTGCGTCTTATACGGAGCGGACGAGCATGCAACAAAAGTGCTGACCGTGAAAAGGGCAAATAAACAGGCTGAACTTCGAATCCATTTTTTTACCGCGTGTTTCATGGTTTGAAATCCAACACGATTCGAGCCGGGTTGGATAGGTGAAAAATTTCAACTTTAGGCTTATTTGCAGTAGTAAACTCAAGTATGGCCAGCCCATCGTCGACAATTTGTACCGGAGTTAACTTCTTGATCAGAGAACTTTTTTTGAAGAGTGTTTCAGCTTTTTCTTTTTTAAAATCGTAAGTTGCGGATCCCCAGAGACTAACTATAACTTTCTTTTTTTCCGGTACCGCGACCATTTCGTAGTGAGGCGGTTCTTTGGTTGCTTCGCCGCTGTCGAGTTCGAACACCACGCGCTCGTAACCATCTTTGCCGATTGGCGATCTTCGAAGGTCGGTGATTCTGAACGTGCGCACCAACTGATTACCACCGATAACCGTACCATCGGAGACGTAGTGATTTTTTTTCTTTCCAGCAGAGTCGGTCATAAAACTTTGTTTAAGAGGTGGTGCTGCGATTGCCAAAGTTGAGGCGATTCCTAAAATCAGTGCGAGTGTGTGTTTCATACTGGGTCAGTTTAGCTTGAAATATTGAAGGCGGCAATCTTAGCGGCGACGAGTCCAGAACCACGCAGCCCCCATGACGCATAGAGCAATTATTGTGATAATGAACCCGTTGGTTTTTTTCGGTTCTGGAGTCTTGGTGCCTTCCTCGTTTAGTGCCGTAGTTGGTGTGTCGGTAGTTTCAGTTTCACTGTCATTATGGGAAGTCGACGCGGGAGTAGCTCCGGGTGATTCGGTTTTAGGGGGAGATGGTGGTTCGTTGGCTGAATGACTAGCAGCAGCCATGGTTCGAAATTCTGAAAGGACCACGCGCGAGGTGTACGAGAGTTCACCTTGGTTTTTGGATTTCTGATATATTTCGTCCGAACCCAGACTGTTGACGAGTACTTCGTCGCCGTTTTTTCGACGTTCGACATTGAACTTGGCAGTCGCCAATCCGGGTAAAAAATAACTTTGATCCCTTGAATCAAAAGGCCCCAGTAGTAAAACCACGTCTTCGCCTTCTTTGAACTCGGCGGTTCCGGCGACCCGCATTTCCATGCCGTCTTTGGCGCCGCCTGGCTGCCGAACGAGCACTTCTTTTTCACTGATGGTTCCTTTAAGCACTTCGTCGATTTTTACGCGGGTGTAGGTCATGATGCGGCCCGAACCGCTTGGTTCGTAGTCGACATGGGTTCCAACCACCACTCCGCGCACTATCGCTTGCGCTTCGTTCACTACGGCGGTCATGGGCCGATCGACAAACGTGGTAGCAAGTAATGTGAAGGGCAAGGAAACCGTTAGACTCACAAATAAGAAAAATGCCGTGCGCTGTGCCTGTACGTTCATCTTAGAAATGTAATAGGTTCGAGAAACAGAAGAAAGAGGTTCTCGGTGAGAATGAAATATTTTTTTAGAACAAGCTGGATTGCACTTCTAGTTTCTCAATGCGCGTTTGCCACAATCGACCGCGAAATTGAACTTGCAATAACAGTAGACGATTTGCCTTCTACTAGCCTTGAACATACCCAAACTATGACCCAAGCATTTCACGATCACGGTGTGAGGGGAGTTTATGGTTTCATTAATGGCAAGCGCGCATTAAATTCGGTAGTAGCTGATTTTTCGAATGCTGTTTTGCAGCACTGGGTAAACAGCGGTCATTTTTTAGGAAACCACACTTATTCTCATTCCGATCTTAACTCGACGGATGTTGCTCAGTACGAACAAGACATCGACGCAAACGAGCCATGGTTGAATTTCTATAGTTCGAATGGGCAAGAGTTTAATTTTAAGTACTTTCGATTTCCGTTTTTAAGAGAGGGTAACACACTCAAAAAAAGAAATGCGGTACGGGAAGTTTTGGCGAAGCGCGGTTATTCGATTGCTCAAGTCACCGTCGACTTTGGGGACTATCTTTGGAGTGCGCCCTATAAGCGATGTCTGAAGAAAAAAGAGATTAAATCGCTTGAGTGGCTAAAAAAATCTTACGTAGATACGGCTTTTAAGAGCCTTCTGGGTTATGCGGCCCTGGCAAAGGCGATCTTTGATCGTCCGATTAAACACATTCTGCTTTTTCATACGAGTGCGATCAATGCGGATGCTACTGATTTACTAATACAGAAATTCAAAGAAGCAGGAGTTCGTTTCATAAGCTTGGAATCTGCACTCACGGATTCCGCTTATACCCAGAATCCCAACCTGCCTATTGGCGGAGGGGCAAATTTCTTAGACCAAATGGCGCGGGCGCGGAAGGTAACGTATCCTAAAGAGCCGTCTATTCCAGCGCCTCCGAAAAAAAAATTAGCATCAATTTGTCGTGACTAGCGTCGCTTTTTAGAAAGCTCTATTCGTGAATCTTTTAGATTCACGGACCAATCGAAAAACGGTCTGCGAGGTAGGCCGCCAACTGTGTTGGAGTCGAAAACTGAAAGTTCAACTTCGCCTTTTTGGTTGAGGATCATTTCTCCGCCCCCGCCCAGAGGCAAAAGGCGAATAAAAATGTTTGAATGGCTAAAACCCACTTCTTCAAAGTAGGCAGCCAGCTGCCCTTTTCCGCTAAATGCTATGCGGCCGATCTCGCGCCCGCGACCCGAAATAAAAATTTGGTAATCTGCCGCATTGAAACTGCGTCCGTGAAGTTCGTTCTCTAGTCTTTTGATATCGGTAACAAAATTTTCGAAATCGTTTATTTGTTGGAAAAAAAAATGGTGTACGTAGCCTTGTTTGGTTTGCTGGTTCAAAACGATTGCCGAAAGACAGGGCCCCATTTTACCGGCGCGAACTTCTTGGCCCCTAGAAAACGCAAAAGTTTTGTTCCAGGCATTCATATCGTGAATGGCAAGAATGCCTTGTTCTTGTTCTTCCTGAAGAACCTGTTTGCAGCGGGCTTCGTACGATTGATCCATTTGAAATAGCGCATCTAGAAAAGACGTTCTCTTGGCGGCGAAAACACCGCTTGGGAAAAAAAGAAGCCCCAAAGCTAAAAATAGTCCGACACTGCGCATAAGGGCCAGTTCCTTAGCATGGGGGGTAATATGTTGACAATAGAGGTCTGTTTTTGTGTGTTTTCGAGGCGTGGGTTCTAAATGGTGGATCGTGCAAGGTTCGAACTTGCGACCCGTTGATTAAGAGTCAACTGCTCTACCAGCTGAGCTAACGATCCACCTAACAAAGAACCATCAAAAGAGAGCCTTGAATACTCTACTTTGGGTCAAAAATTCAAGCTTCGCGTTTGGCGGCGCGGTCGTATTGTAGCGATTCACCACTCAACCCGTGAGGCAGGCTTTCGGCCACTACACCCGGTGCGCATTCTACGAATTCGGCGAATTCTCGCAGTTCTGTTAATGTGCGGGCGCCAACGTAGGAAAGACCAGAGCGCACACCCCCAAGGAACGTGCCCAAAACTTCCGAAACGGGCCCTTTGCTATGGACCCGAGTGGCAACGCCTTCCGGGTGGCGGTCTTTAAAATCATAGCCGTAATGCTTGTTCTGAGCTTCGGCCGAGGCCATGCCGCGGTAAGTGCCCGACTCGCGAGCCCATGCTGGTACTTCTTTAGAGCCAGCTAAGAGCTTGCCCAGCATCACCGCTGACGCCCCAGCAGCTAGCGCCTTTGTTGCGTCGCCACTATTACGAATGCCGCCATCCGCGATGATCGGTGCGCGCACCGAGTGGGCGCAATCTGCAAGTGCTGTAAGTTGGCCGTAGCCCGCGCCGGTGACGACACGCGTGGTGCACATGCTTCCCGGGCCGATACCTACCTTCAATACGTCGGCACCCCAGCGTTCAAGGTCCGATGCCCCTTCTGGAGTGGCCACATTACCAGCAATAAAAATTGGAGTGCGTAGGGGAGTGTGTGAGCCAGAGGGCAGGCCCAACGCATAATTTTTGAGTTCGCCCAACACACGTTGCATCATTGAACTGTGGCCGTGAGCTACGTCCAAGCAGAGCACGTTAGCTCCGCGATCCATCAATTCTTTGGCGATTCCTACCTCTTCTAGGGTTACGCCCACGGCCATGGCGCGGTAAGGTAGATCAACAATCTTCGCCAGTTGCTCAAGACGTGCTTCACGAGAAAGATAGCGGTGAATGACGCCGAGTCCACCCATGCGGTGCATGGCAATGGCCATTTCGTGCTCGGTGATGGTGTCCATGTTCGAAGAAACTACAGGGCAGGTTAATGCGATTCCGCCCAGATTCAAAGATAGGTCGACTTTGGAGCGACTTTCGATGGTCGAAAATCGGGGTACTAACAACAAGTCGTCAAAGCCATAAGTTTTCTTTCGAATGCGCATGTAAAAAGAACCTCCGATGGAATTCCAAAAGCCCGAGCGACCATAACATAGTCCGCCGAAAATGTGCTAGCCGCGGAGCAGGGAAAAACCCTATAATGGACGAAGTTCAACCGGGGAGGCTTCGTGGCAAAAAACAAAGTGAAAACAAAGGGTTTGGTATCGAAAGGCGCAAAGAGCCGACTAGCCGGTAAGCCCGTGAAAGAATCGGTCGTTCAGATGACCGAAGTGGTGCTGCCCAGTCACACCAATGCTTTGGGGACCATTTTCGGGGGGCAAATCATGTCGTGGATCGACATCGCCGCAGCGATTGCTTCTTCGCGCCATGCCCGCGCTGTTTGCGTAACGGCAAGTATCGATGCGCTTCACTTTTTAGCGCCGGCGCGACTAGGTCAGGTGGTCTGTCTATTCGCTTGTGTAAATGCGACCAACCGAACCTCCATGGAAGTTGGAGTTAGGGTAGAAAGCGAAGATCAACGCACGGGGATACGCAAAAAAATTGCAAAAGCTTATTTGACGTTTGTAGCCGTGAATGAAAAAGGCCAACCAATAGAGGTTCCGCCCGCTATACCGGAATCACCCGATGAAATTCGGAGAAATCGCGAAGCCGTGCTTCGACGTGAAGCGCGCCTGCGTTTAAAACAACAATTAAAAAATGAAAACGCCTAGTAGGACTTATCCTTCGTTCTGAAATTGTTCACGGGCAGCCATGTCGACATCAAGGTACTTGTACTTATTCATGATCTGCTCGGAAGTGTAATAGTTTTTAAGCCACTTGTTGATCAAGCGGTATTCGTTTTCAAAAATACCGTAGGCCCAAGGCGCTTCTTCTTGTGCGATTTCTTCTAACTGACAAATGAGTTTTCTGCGTTCTGGTCCGGGTGGCATGAGCGCCATTTTTTCGAAGATTTTGTTAAATTCTGGGTTATCGAAATTGGCTTCGTTCGGGCCAGGTGATTTGTTTGGACCGTACAATAGTCCAAGCGAATTTTCAGCGTCGGGGTAATCCATGTTCCAACCACCTTTACTCATCTGCAGATTTTTTCGTTTCATTTTATCGAGATAGGCCGGGAACGTATTAACGTTGATTTCGAGCTTTATACCGATTTGAGCCAGCGCACGACCGACGAACTCAGCAATTTGTCGGTCAGTCATTTCTCCATTGCGAGTGTCCCATTTCAGAGTGGGTAAACCTTTGCCATCGGGGTAGCCGGCTTTTTTGATCAGTTCTTTGGCGCGAGCGAGGTCGTAACTCCAACGATATGGTTTGCCACAACGGTCGACGATCGCTGGTGGATTCGCCTCGTTTTGAATAGAGCCGCGTCCGTTCTTGAATTTTTTGAGCCATTCATCGCGATCAATCGACGAAGCAATGGCTTGGCGGAGATATTTATTTTTCATGATAGGGTCTTCAGTATTCATGCTGGCGTACCAGAAAATAAGCGACGGTTCGTAGGAAACAGTCACACCTTTTTTGGCCAACTCTGGTTTCACCTGCGTGAGATTTTCAATAGCTGCGTCAAAATTGTCTTTCGGAATTTTGATCTGGTCGTATTTGCCTTTTAAGAACCCCAACCATCGAGGTTGTTCTTCTTTGACAACAGTGAAGCGAATGGCATCGAGAAGCGGAATTTTTTTTCCCGCTTCGGAAGCAAATTGAGCGCGGCGTTTTGGCCCCATTTTGTCGGACGATGGAATAAAGTCGTCGCGATAGTTTTCGTTTTTGACAAGAACGATTTCAGATGTCGGTTGCCATTGGGTTGCGCGGAATGGGCCCGTACCGACCGGATGAGTGGGGAACCCCTTTCCATATTCGGTAATTGCTTCCACGGGAATCGGTGCGGTGAAGGTCATGGTAAGAATATAAATCAACTGCGGGTACGGTTTTTTGAATTTGAGTTGCACCGTATAATCGTCGATTGCTTTCATGCCTTCGACTTCGTCCTGCATGATTTCAGCAGCGGGCCGGCCCTTGCCGAATTTAGCTGCAAATTCGTCGATGCCGACAATCTTGCCTTCCCAGATCCAAAAGCCCTGGGATTCGGTGGCAGGATCGGCGTGGCGTTTCCACCCGTAGACCAAATCTTGGGCCTTGAGCTCGCGACCTTTTCCGCCGCTCGCTTTAAAACAGGGGTCGTCCTGAAACCGAATGCCTTTTTTTAAACGTATTGTGTAAGTGAGTTTGTCTTTAGAAACCTCGGGCATCCCGTCGGCGAGCAGAGGAATAACTTCGGTTTCGTCGGCAAAGTAATTGTACTGATAGGGGGTCTCGTAGATCTGTTGAAGAACGTCGAGAGTTACTTCGTCATAGGCGTTTGTAGGGTCTGCGGATTTAATGTTATCGCGCGAAACCGTCAGGTAAACCTTGCCGTTGAGGGTTTCTTTTTTGGTGCAGCCAAAGCCCGCACTCACAATGATTGCCAAAAAAGCGAGTGCTACGCAGCGGATAGACTTGAAGTTTTTCATTGGGAACCCCCTCTTAGATTGTCCAGTTAGAGAGTCTAGGCAGCCCCGTTGTGCGTCGTCAATGATGGAAGGGGCAATTACTGCCGAATTTTCCGTGCTCTAATCTGAGCCTTCGAAGATTCCGAACCGTATTCTGATGAGGTACGGGATTATTGCCGTTTTCAGCATTTTGATCGCGATTGATGTGGGTACGTTTGCCCGAGGTGCAATTGCCTCCGACTCCTGCGTTGCTGACTTAGGGCAGATTCTCGCACAAAAACACCAAAGTAAATTAGAGAAAAAAAGGAATCGAACTGAACAGCGATTGGCGCAAAAAGAAAAGTCTGAACGAATTAAGCGCGAACGATCTGCTCGAGAAAACGCAAACATAGAAGGTCGAATTACTAAAATGTTGGACCGTTCATTGAATCGTGAACCATTACTTCCGAGTGAAGTGCGCGAAATGAAAGCCGCAGCTCGCGATCTCCGAATACAAGGTAGGGTGGACGATGCCAAAAAGCTTGAATCTCGGATCGCGCGTCATGAAGCAAAATACCACCCGCCAAACCGATTGAGAAAATTAAGTTCAGACGAAAAACAGCAACTATCAGAGAAAGTAGAAATCAGTACCTACGCCGTAAAGCAAGTCGGTACTTTAAATACAGATGTTCGAGAAGTGTTTGAAAATAAGATTCTTCCATTGATCGCCGAGGATCCGAAAAATGCGGGATTGAATTATAGAGGTGCCAATAACAAATCTAAAATCGACGGGATTCCGGTTGGGGCCTTCAAAAAAGTAAGATTTTCTCTAAAAGCCGAATACCGGGTGATTTACCACATCGACGAAAGCGGAAAAGCAATTATCGACGCAGTCGGTCCTAGAGAAAGCGTTTACAGCGGAAAATTTTCAATTCTCGACTAACCCTTGAGAAGTTTAGTAAGCGATTCCAAAACAGCATCAAAATTATTGTTTTTGCCGCCGGCCTGAGCCAGGTCTGGTTTTCCACCGCCGGAGCCCCCAATGATCGGAGCGACTTGTTTGATGAGCTCGCCCGCTTTAAAGCGTTCCGTCCAATCTTTGGTGACGGCGATCAAAAGTGCAGACTGATTTTTTTCTTGGTCGAAAGCAGCTAGTGCGATGACTGATTTACTGAGCTTGGAACGCAAAACATCTGCCAGATCCCGCAAAATTTTCGCCGGCGCTTCACCGTCGGGAATCGAAGGAATACCAAATACCAACTTACCATCACCCACAGTTTTTGCGTCGCGAATCCAGTCGTCGACGTGGCTAGCTGCACTCTTGCGTGTTTGAGTTTCTAGCGATTTTCGCAGTTCTTTTTCGGACAGCTGCAATTTTTCGATCTTAGGCAACAACTCGTTCGGCGCTGACGCTTTCGTGGCGTGCATGAGTTCGCCAAGAAGCCTTTCTTGTTGCCGTAATTGCGATAACACCGAGGGGCCAGTAATTGCTACGATTCGGCGCACGCCAGCAGCGATGCCACTTTCGTTGAGGATCTTGAACATTTGAATGTCTGAAGTGTTTTTTACATGGGTTCCGCCGCAAAACTCAGTTGAATAATTTCCGACCGTGACCACACGTACACGAGCCCCGTATTTATCACCGAAGAACGCAATAGCGCCTTTGGCCATAGCCTTGTCTTTGTCCATTTCCTCACAGCCGACAGTTTCGGCGCGCTCAATTGACTCATTAATGTAATCTTCGATTTTTCGTATTTCTTCGGCACTTAGGGCTTTCGTGTGATTGAAATCAAAACGCAATAACTCGGGAGTCACTAGCGAGCCCGCTTGCTTAACGTGGGGGCCCAAATACTTTCGCAACGCAAAATGAAGCATGTGGGTTGCGGTGTGATTTTTGGCAGTGCGCGATCGAATTGTGGCTTCAGTTGTCTGTTCAACTTGAGCGTCTACTTTTAATGAGCCGCGCGCTTCCACACAGTGAAGCACCACATAGTCTCCAGTAGGTTTTTGCGCATCGACCACCTTAGCTTCAAAGTTCCCACCGCGAATCGAACCATGGTCACCAACTTGACCGCCAGACTCAGCATAGAAAGGTGTAGCATCCACAACGATTTGAAAGTCACCAGTCGAACTTTGTTTGACGAGTTTACCATCTTCGATGATCGCAAGCACTTTACCCTTGTGGGATAAAGACTGATAGCCATGAAAAGAGGTTTGAATCCCTTTTTGATGCAAACTTTTGTAAACCTCTCCGACGGCTTCTTCGCCAGAGCCCTTCCAGGATTGTCGCGACCGGGAACGTTGAGATTCCATAGCCGTTTGAAAACCTGCTTCATCAACAGCAAACCCGCGCTCTTTGGCGATCACTTGTGTGAGATCGAGCGGAAAACCAAAAGTGTCATAGAGTTTAAAAGCGACCTCACCGGAAAGAGATTTGCTCTTGGAGCGTTCAATTTCTTCGTCGAGCACTCGTAATCCGTTGTCGAGGGTGATTAAAAAACGTTCTTCCTCAAGTTTGATCGTACTTTCTAAGAATTCTCTTTTGTCTTTAAGATCAGGATAAGCGCTTCCCATGACGTCGATCAGCGGCTTGGTAAGTTTAAAGAAGAAAGCATCTGTTTGCCCAAGGTTGCGACCGTGGCGAATCGCACGACGCATAATACGCCGCAAAACATAGCCGCGCCCTTCGTTCGACGGAAGCACGCCGTCTGCGATTAAAAAGTTGGCTGCGCGACAGTGATCGGCCAGCACCCGAAGTGAAACGCTGGTTTTCTGATCTTTTCCGTATGTTGAATTGGTGGTTTTTGAAATCGAAGCGATAAGATCCTGAAACAAGTCAGTGTCATAGTTTGTAGCAACGTCTTGCACCACCGAGGTCACACGCTCCAGGCCCATTCCAGTATCGATACTCGGCTTTGGGAGTGCGGTCATTTTTCCATCGGCCGAACGTTCGAATTGCATGAATACGAGGTTCCAAATTTCCATGAAACGATCGCAGTCGCAACCTACAGTGCAAGCAGGTTTGCCGCAGCCGTACTTTTCACCTCGATCGACAAAAATTTCAGAACAGGGTCCACACGGGCCGGTGTCGCCCATGGACCAAAAATTGTCTTTTTCACCGAAACGACAAATACGGTCTTTTGCGACACCTTCCTGTTTGTGCCAGATGTCGGCAGCGTCGTCGTCTTCTCGAAATACGCTCACGTAAAGACGATCTTTAGGAATTCCTAAATTTTTTGTGATGAACTCCCAGCCAAAGTGAATGGCGTCTTTTTTGAAGTAGTCGCCAAACGAAAAATTACCGAGCATTTCAAAAAAAGTATGATGGCGCGCCGTGAAGCCTACATTTTCGAGATCATTGTGTTTGCCGCCAGCACGCACGCATTTCTGAGAGGTCGCTGCCCGTTTGTAGGGCCGAGGGTCGGAACCCAGAAAAACGTCCTTGAATTGCACCATGCCGGCATTGGTAAAAAGAAGAGTGGGGTCGTTGTGGGGAACTAAGCCCGACGATTCGACCACTGTGTGACCATTCTTCTCAAAATATTTCAAAAATTCGGTTCGAATTTGCGCTGCGCGCATAGTGAGGCTCCTGCGCCAAGACGTTATCCGATTTCGTTCGTTTGACGAAGGTTTTTTTTACTGCTACCCGGTGTCTACAAGGGGGATCTATATGTTATTGAAAAATTTAAGACGTCATTCCGCGCTTTTGGGGGCCGGAATTGTGGCATTGGTGGCCGCAGGCTGCCCAACGCCCAAAGAAACTGCCAACGCCGTAAGCAAGTTGATTGCGCGTGAAGGGGCATCTTTCGAAGAAACAAGAGGCCTTAATGCGCCGAGTGGCACCTATATTCATGGCGAGCACATCGCTCAGTCTTTAGGGGCTTGGGCTGCGAATGCGCATGAAGTTGTACGGGAGCTAAACAGTTTAGCCGATAAATTGAGAGACTCCGGAACTAAGGCTGAAGACAAGGTGTCGCCTCAAACGCTCAATGCCATCAAAGCACAGCTGCAAGAAATGCTTGTGCGTGTGGTCGATATTCGTTTGACCGTTCCAGAGTGGCAGCTCAATTCGGCGCAAAGTTCGTTAAAAGCGCTAGTCGCAGCCTATAAAGCCTTACCCACGGCGTACGCTGGCGTGTTTGAGGAGAACATAACCTTTACCGGTTCAATCAAGGTGGCTATCGAACTTGATCCCGAAATGTACGACACCAAAAAAGATTGCGAAACCGAGTTGCGAATTTATGCCGCTGAAACGCAGGAACCGTTTTGCCGGGCTCACGCGTATTCGGTGTGTGGCCATCAAATGGACCTTAAATGTTTGAGTGATCTTTTGAATTCCGCCGCTCGCACTCAAAAGAAATGTGAGCACATAACCACCGATGATCAAGGTCGAGAAAAGAAAACGGGCATGAGTAGCGGCTGGTACCACAGTATCAGCACTTCGTGTAAGGCGACATCACCAGTACTAAGGTAGTCGCTTAAGTTCAGGTCAAAAAAAAGGCGCGTGGTGTATTCCACGCGCCTTTTTTATTTCTACTAGTTAGATTCTCTAGCGTTTATTAGATGTTGGCTTGATCGTGTCGCCTTTTGTTGCCGCCGCCAATGCACTTTGCGCAGTTGCTTTGTCTGAGGCGGTCGCTGCTGCAGGGCCATTTTGTGGACTCGTTGGTCCGCCTTGGCCTTTCCACATGCCAGCTTTCTCTAAAACGACCTGACGAATTTTTTGTAAAACGTCTGGGTGTTCTTTCAGCCAGTTGCGAGCATTTTCGCGCCCCTGACCAATGCGTTCACCGTTGTAGGTGTACCAAGTTCCGCTCTTGTCGATAATGTTTCGTTCTGCAGCGAGGTCGAGAAGATCACCTTCCTTTGAGATGCCTTCGCCGTAGAGAATGTCGAATTCAACTTCTTTGAATGGAGGTGCTACTTTATTTTTTACTACCTTCACGCGTGTGCGGTTACCAATTACGTCGTCACCGTTTTTGAGAGCTGCAATACGGCGAATGTCGAGTCGCACTGACGAGTAGAATTTCAAAGCGTTACCGCCAGTGGTAGTTTCGGGATTGCCGAACATCACACCAATTTTCATGCGAATTTGATTGATAAAAATCACGGTAGTTTTGCTTTTTGAAATGGTACCAGTCAACTTACGAAGAGCTTGGCTCATGAGCCTTGCTTGCAAGCCCATGTGTGAGTCGCCCATTTCACCTTCGATTTCTGCGCGCGGCACGAGAGCAGCAACGGAGTCGACCACTAATAGATCAACCGCACCGCTTCGCACCAGCATGTCAGCAATTTCGAGCGCTTGTTCACCGGTGTCAGGCTGCGAAATTAAAAGGTCTTCAGTGCGCACACCCAGTTTTCGAGCGTATTCTACGTCGAGCGCGTGTTCCGCGTCGACAAATGCGGCTACGCCACCTTGTTTTTGCGCCTCTGCAATACAGTGGAGGGTAAGAGTGGTCTTACCAGACGACTCAGGTCCGAAAATTTCAATAACCCTTCCGCGAGGCAATCCGCCAATTCCGAGTGCCAGGTCAAGGCTTAGGGATCCGGTCGACAAAACAGGAACGTCTTGAACGAGCGTTTGTCCTTCGCCCAAGCGCATAATCGAGCCTTTGCCAAATTGCTTTTCAATTGTGCTGACAGCTAGCTCAAGAGCCTTCGAGCGATTTGCGGCGCCAGCTTCGTCGTGTTTAGAAAATTGAGATGGGGATGTGGAATTCGGATGGTTTAACTGACTCATGGTGAGTGTCTCCTTGTTTTTGTTTGAATTAACACGTTCTAAAAGAATGCGTCCAGCAAATCGCGCGCCAGATTATTCTTTAATGCAGTCCAGTTGCGATTCGCGAGCAATAAATAAAAATAATCGCGATGCGTTAAGTGAGGATTCCGTAAAAAATCAAAGCATTTACAACAAAAGCGGCAAAAAAACCTGCGATCACGTCATCAAGCACTATATGAGCGCCACGTCGGAACCAGCTGGGTGTAGTTTTCGACGCTCGGTCAAAAAATTTTGCCGGATAAGGTTTGACTACGTCGAAAATGCGAAAAAGTAGAAATGCCGCGAGAATGGACATCCAACCAGCGGGCCAATCAGTGGATATGCCAATGGTTGCCCAGAGCATACCTGCAACTTCGTCGATTACGATGAATCCAGGGTCTTTGATTTCGGGTTTTAAGTAACACTCTTGCGCTGCAGCAAGAATTGCGATGCAGGTAAATCCGATCGCGATTACTACTTTTGAAGCGAGGGGAACATATTCCGCGAGAACCCAACAAATTGGAACTGCCGCCAAACTACCGGCGGTGCCCGGAGCAATAGGCACGCGACCAAATCCAAACCAAGTGACCAAGAGGTGCCCTACTTTTGTGGGAAAATACGGATTGTTCATTTTCCTACTTCTAACGCGCTCGGGAATTGCAAATCAAGCGCGGTGTGCGTAAATTCCAAAGAGGGGCGATTTCTAAGAATGCTTTCAGCTGATTTTCTTAAACGATACGATTTTGATTGGGAAATAATGGATGTTGTGATTGGCGGCCGATCTGCCGTTGATAGTCGCAATGCCCTGCGTTTACCGTCGATCTCTGAAGCAGAGCAGTTTTTAGATTGTTACGGATACAACTCTGAGAACCCAATAGAAAAGGCGGAGTTGTTCGGCAATTTTCAGGAAGCTCTGAGTTTCATTCGTCGAACTTTTTTGAAACCGGATAATCCAGATGGAATTCGAGGGGAAATTCCCAAGAAAATTACTGAGGTCACCGATATCGGTCAGCTCTTGATTATTGCGAGTTCGAATAATGCTGAATTAAGCCGTTGGGCTTGTTCGGTCATCAAGGTCATGCACACCATTTCTCACATGGATAAAGACCTTCGAACTCATTACTTTACCGACATTCAAACGCAAATACTTGATCGGGTTTACAAATACGTGCACAGCGAAAATGAGCAGGTGTATCTGGGTAGAGATATTCGCGATCCTGACCGTGTCGATCTAGTGCTTTTCGACAGCAAACCAAAAAAGAAGAGAGACAGTGTTCTTTTAAAGCTGCTGCATAAGCCCGAAAATGTGGCAGAAGACATTTTTGATCGAGTTGGAATAAGATTCGTGACTAAAAATAAGTACGACGGTTTGCGCGTAATTAAGTTTTTGAAGGAACGGTACGTAATCATGCCGGCCAACATTAAACCTAGTCGATCGCGCAATACTTTAGTGAATGTACCGGAGTTTCAACGTGAACTCGACCGGCTCCTGTCTGAAGCAGCTACACAAAAATGGAGTGCTTCGGATATGGATCGACGACTGATCGAATTTTGCGAAAGTCCGGCAGCGATTCCTGAAAGTGCAAAACGAGATTCCGAAAATGCATATTCTAGCCAGTATTATCGGTCGATTCAGTTTACCGCCAGGCAGTTAATTAAATTTAGAAATACACTTTACGACGATGTGCGGGAACTTAAGAACTTAGTTAAAACTTCAACGGTTCCCGAGGAAGTCGCTAAAATTACCGAGCGGCTGGATTTGCGAAACATTCAAAAAGAGATTCGATTTTTTTATCCATTTGAGGTGCAGGTTTACGATGAAGTTAGTCACCGTGATTCAATTGCTGGAATGAGCGCCCATTCAGCTTATAAAAAGGCGCAGATTCAAGCAGCAATGCGCCGAGTGATGGGGGAGCTTGCCGAACGGGAATCCACCCCACATGCGTAGGCTAAAAACCGACGTGGCGATAATTGGTTCGGGTACGCTTGCGATATTTATTGCCCAAGCATTGCTGGCAAAGTCACTTCGAGTAGTTTTAATCAATCCATTGAAAGAATTTGACTGTAGCGATATTCGCCCTCATGCGGGCTTGGGCCTGTGGAACGCAATTTATCGCTCGCAACAAAGTCAACAGTCGCAGTTTGGGTCTACACTTTCCGGTTACGAACATGAACTTGAACGTAGACTCCGAGATTTGTTTCCAGCGCCAGTTCAAAACTCAGGTTTGCGTAGGTTGGATCAGTGGACGCTTTTAAGTGGTACGCCTATTCATAAGGCCCACACCGACGACTTTGAAAAAGAATATTTTCGATTAGAAAAAAAAAACTGGGCCTCCGGTCATGTTCGATTAATTAACCCAGACCATGCCTTGACGATATTGCGAAAGCAGGGCCTCGAAGTGCAAAGAGTGGCGCAGCTCGAAGGTGCTTTCGTGCGAAACTACGCCTTGTGGTGGGATGCCCCAAAAATTCTTTCATTTCTTTTACATTTTTTGAAAAATCGATTTTCCCAGGCTGGTGCAGAGCGGCTATTGAGCCATAAACATGACGCTTTTTTATTTAAAGGTGTGAAAATTCGAGGTCGCTATGGTCGACGCGTTGTTATCGAAGGCAGCGACTTCGAAGAGGTTAGCGTAGAGCCCGAATCAAATTTAATGATTTGTCTTACGGGCGATTTGTTACCCACTATGCGAAGTGTGGTGGCGGCCTGTGACGAGCCCTGGATTCAGGGAGTTCGAAAGAGGCGACGAGAGCAACATTTTGCTTGGTTTAACAGTCCCACCTTAACCTGCGATTCTAATGCTTTTTGGATCGAAATCGGAGGTACGAAATATCTTTGTGGAAAAGGTGGAGCGGATTTGCGCGAATCCGGGTCGGCCGCTTACGCGACCTGGACTTCGGAGCGAGGCCCCGACGCGCTTGATTCGGTTGTTGATGAAGGGTTTCGAATATTAGATTCCGGATCTCGCAAACCGAGATTTGTACGAAGTGAACGTACATTTCGCCTAGAATGGGATTGGAAAAACCCTCAGTGGCGCACTACGGCACACGATACTCAATGGGCCACCGCATTTGAAGGTGATCTCTGGTCCACATTGGAGCTGGCATGGAACGTTCCTCTGTCTTAACAAATTTTCGTACTCAATTAGTGGTGGTAAATCTGGGCGTGGCGCCTGACCTTGATCGTGCCAAAGCCTGGAGCGAGCCGGCGGAAGAGTTTTTACGTCGAATGCATCGTCTGGGTATCGAGCTCGCCGTGATCGGCCCGAAGCCAAATCAAAAGTTTGGCACAAAACGCACGATCAAATTTTTGGATCGACACGAAGTCGTTACGTTGAAATCACTAGAAGCGAGCAAATCTCATTCCCTGGAGCTTAGGGTGCTAAACCGACGCAATCGCACTTGGATTCGACTGCGTTCAGAGGCCTGTTTGGTTATCGGTACGAATGGGGTGTGGCCAGCTTTTTTTGAAGGTTGGAACAGCCCGGGCGTTATGACGGCAGACGCTATGGCGCGGTGGATTCATGAGTATAAATGGATCCCGGGGCGCGATATTCTTTTTTATGGTTCGTCCAATCAGAATCTTCGCTTGGCCACAGCGGCCATTGAACGAGGAGTTCATAGTGTTCATATTCTAGAGCCATCGAATGAACTGCGTTGTTGGAGAGCGCACCGCGATCGATTCACCAGTCGGGGCGGTCGCATACTGGTAAATCATAAACTTTTAAGATTCGAAAATACGGCGGCTGGGGTTAAACAAGTCTATCTTAAGAACGAACAAGGCACGATGATTCTTCCCATTGATACCATCGTGATGGCCCCTACCAATTTTGAAAACCTCAATCACCCGGATCAGATGCGAAAGGGGCAGTTTTACCTTCAACGTCGGTCCAGCCCTCATGAGCCGTATGTCGATGAGGAGCAGTGGTTAGAGAGACTCGACTGGCGAGAGCTTTACTGGCGCGTTGGCAAAGTTTTAGATGTATTAGACCACAATGAAGCTGAAGGCGCGCTGAAGGCATTGAAGGAAGAACGGCGGCGCTTGCAGCGCTATCGAAAGCCCAACTTTCGAAGTGATCTTGTTTATAGTGGGAAAATTTTAGCTCGTGTGTCTTCCGAGAAAATTCAAACAAGCGCGGGTTCTCCTCGAAAGGTAAATAGAGACAAGCCAGTAGCGAGTTTGGAGTGCTTGGAAAATATTCCATGTCGCGCTTGCGCGGATGCATGTCCCGAAAATGCGATTAGTATTCTTGACCTGGCTGATCAACCCACATTGTTAGAGGACAAATGCACTGGTTGCGGAATATGCGTAGCTGTCTGCCCGGCTGGGGCTGCTGCGATGATTCGAGAAAACACGGCAGATCAAAAAGTTCGGCTCTTTTTGCCAGATCACACCAAGGATATATGGAAACCCCAAACCGCGGTTCAACTGTTAAATCGTAGAGGAGATTCTCTTACTCTCGCGCGTGTGGTTGCTAGTCAGGCTTATGTGAACGCTCCGCACCGAGTATTGGAAATTGAAGTTTCCAACGTGCATCTTTGGGAGGGGCGAGCGTTTCGTCCAATGCAGAACCAACACGAAGGTGATTTGAGTGCGGCACTCGCGGACCCGCAATCTCTAAAAAGATCCTGGGTTACGTTAAATGGCAGCAAACGATTGTGCCCTACCGGGGTGCCGCTAACTGTCGCTTTGTGGCAGCTAGGCCAAAAAAGATTTGAAGACGCTTTTTTCTGCGAAGATGGTTCTTGCCGTATGTGTCGCGTGCGAGTGGATGGTGTCGATCGATTGGCCTGTCAGATGATCGTCGCAGAGGGGCAAACTATAGAATTTAATTCCCAATATTCTGGCGAAAGTTGGGTTTGTCCGTGTAGTCGCGTAAAAGCTGAAGAGCTGGACTTGAACAAAAGTGAGGGACTTCCACAAAAACTAACTGCCGAGATTACTGGTTTTTCATTGGGTACCTGTAAAGGTAAATGGTGCCTAAACGAGTGCTCTCAATTTGGAGAAGATCAAAAACCTCGGCCCGCATTTCAAGGTTTTGAAAGTTCTCCTTGGCGCGACTATTGGGTCGATGATGTGATCGAAGTAGGCGAAGGGTAAACCTCTCCAAAAAAACGATCGATAGTAAGGTTTATTAGGTCGGGAATGTCCATTTGCGGGCAGTGACTACCATTTCTAACCAGAAAATAGCGACTCTCAGGTATGAGCTGGTGAAGTACCTCTTGGGCTTCGCGGGGAATGATAATGTCATTCTCACCAGCGATTATCAAAGTAGGGACATTTATTCGATCGAGCCAAGCTGTAGCATCATAACGTTCGTAGTCACTCAACAGTTGTAGCGTCACGATCATGTCCATCTCGGTCACCATGCGAACGTAGGTTTCAATATCTTCCTTGCGCGCTAAATGCGGGTTAAAACCCAACATTCCTACCACGGCCGATGTCCAACGCGTCTTACCTTGCAGAGACCAAATAAAGTTCAAAAGCTTCGGAGCTCTTTTATATAGAGCGTAAATTTTAGGAACTATCGTCTGCATGATGTTGGTGCGAAAGAGCGACTCCAGTGGGCTTCGGGCACTTCCATTGGCGAGCACGATCGATGCAATGCGATCTGGCGCTGTGCGAAACAATTCAAGCACTACGTTTACACCCATCGAGTGGCCCAATACCGCGGTTTTTTTTATTCCAAGTTCATCAAGTAAACAGACTAGATCGCGACCCATATTTTCTACGGTTAGTGCTTCAGTTTTTTTTGGCATTTCAGAGAGATGATGACCTCGGTAATCAGCCCAAATGACGGTATAGCGTTGCTTAAAGTAGTCCATTTGGTAGCTCCAGTGCAGTTTGGAGCAAACAAGACCATAGCAAAATAGCAGCGGGGGCCCGCTACCTTGTACTTCGAAGTATATGCGAGTGCCGTCGAAAGATTTAATGAATCCGTTTCGTGTCATTTTCTTTATGCCGTGTCGTAGCGACTTTGACTAAGATGCCCGGCTCGCAGCATGTAGTTCCTCAGTCCGTTATTTTCCGGTAGGCGAAGCTCGGGGTCAAGCGCCAGAAGTGAGAAAGCTGCTTGGCGGGCTTCAACCAGGGTATCTTTGTCTCGCACAAGGCTGGCGTAGCGAAATTGTAGTTCGCCGCTTTGTTTGGTACCTAAAAACTCTCCCGGACCCCGTATTTCCAAGTCCAGTTCTGCTAGTTTAAATCCATCTCGCGTTTCTTCCATAGCGCACAGTCGTTCGTAAGACGGACCTGCATTGGTCGATGTAATTAGGAAACAATGGGATAACTCGGTACCTCGTCCGATGCGCCCGCGAAGCTGATGAAGTTGCGAAAGTCCAAATCGTTCGGCATTTTCTATGGCGAGTACGGTGGCGTTTGGAACATCGACCCCGACTTCGACGACTGTAGTAGAAACCAGTGCCTGCACTATTCCTTTTTTGAATTGTTCCATTACTGTTGCTTTGTCATTTGCTTTCATTCGACCGTGGAGGAGTCCGAGGCGAAAACCTGCGAGAGGACCGTTTGCCAAATGTTCTGCGCCATCAACTGCATTTTGAAGATCAAGCTTCTCGGATTCTTCTACCAAAGGATAAATTACATATGCCTGGCGACCAGCTTTAAGTTCCAATCTGAGAGCCTCATACAAAAGCTCGCGTTGATTTGGCCTAAGTACCTTGGTAATTATTTCGGGCCTGCCCTTTGGCATTTCCTTGATTGTGGTGATGTCGAGATCACCGTATGCGGTCAGCGCCAAAGTTCGCGGAATTGGGGTGGCCGTCATTGAAAGCGTATGGGGTGGATTTTTCCCCTTTTCTCGCAATTTTAGTCGCTGGTCGACACCGAAACGATGTTGTTCGTCTATTATCACGAGTCCGAGATTCTGGAATATGACCGGGCTTTCGAAAACCGCATGCGTTCCGATTAGCACGTTTATTTTGCCGTTTGCGAGATTCGCCAATAGCGGATCTCGCTGAGATTTTGGTGTGGATCCCGTTAACAGTGCGCAACTGTAACCATTTTTATTTAAAATCGGACCCACAGTATTGAGTGCGTTTTTGAAATGTTGTTCCGCTAAAATTTCAGTTGGAGCCATGATTACGGTTTGAGCGCCGGCAGCCAATGGAGGCAAAGCGGAGGCAAGTGCCACCAATGTTTTTCCACAGCCGACGTCGCCTTGCAAAAGGCGATTCATTGGTTTTTTTTGAGCGAGATCATCATAAATTTTAGATATCGCAACTTTCTGGTCGCCGGTTAATTGAAACGGTATTTGACGTTCCATTTCTCCCAAAAGTCCCAGCGCAGGATTGGTAGGAAATCCGACAGTCGGCTCTTTGCGGATATTCATACGCTTTTGCCCAATAATCCACTCAAACTTAAAAAGCTCTTCGAACACCAACCTGCGTTGGGCTGGACTTGCAAAAGTTTTCAATTGATCGGTTGGGAAATTTTTAGGTGGGTGATGTAAAAATAAAACTGCGTCTTTAAGTGGTAACAAGTCCTGCGTAGTTAGAATAGATTGAGGTATTTCTTCCTCAAGTTTTGGAACTCCTATTGCAACTGCAGACGCAATAATTCGTCTTAAGAGCTTTTGGTGCACCCCTTCGATTTCGCTGTAAACCGGCACAATACGTTCCGCGTTGGCACCAGAATCGTCGCCAGCCCAATCGATGTCCGGGTGAATGATTTCGAAATTGTGGCCGAAACTGCGAATTTGCCCGTAAACCAAGATAGAAGGCTGTTCGGCAAATTTGGTTTCAAAAAATTTCCGATTATATCGAAACCATTTGAGCATGATCACGCGTCCGCTGCCATCATCAAGTTGAGCTTCCAGCAAGGGCTGGGTAAAGCCTCGGGAATTTCCTCGAAGATAAACGAATCGATGTTTTCGAATAGTGCCGCGAACAAGTGCCCGTTCTCCGGCAATGAGTTGAGAAATTGGTTTTAGTTGTGAGCGATCTTGGTAATCTCGTGGAAGATAAAGCACGAGGTCTTCGATAGTGCGAATGCCCTTAGCTTCTAGTGAATGGGCGATCTTAGGACCAACGCCTTTAAGCGCAGAAACGGGAGATCGCAGGTGGAGACCGGCCGCGGCCGATTTACTCGTACCGGATTTCGACGACGTCGTAGAGAAGCGATCCTTTTGGAGCATTGACTGTGACTTCGTCCCCAACTTTTTTTCCAATAAGTGCTCGCGCGAGCGGCGCACTCACTGAAAGTTTGTTTTGTTTGATGTCTGATTCGTCTGTACCTACGATTTTATAGGTCACTTCTTTGCCAGAATCTTGATCAGAAAGTACCACGGTCGCACCGAAAACCACTTTGTCAGTGGAAATGGTTGTGGGGTCTATTACCTGAGCTGAAGCGAGCTTGGCATTAAGCTCCTGAATGCGACCTTCAATGAAGGACTGACGTTCTTTGGCTGCCGAGTATTCGGCGTTTTCCGAAAGATCACCCAGCGCGCGTGCTTCCTCGATGGCCTTAATGACCGACGGGCGCTCTACGGAACGCAAGCGTTTGAGCTCATCTTCTAGCATTCGCTTGCCTTCGATGGTCATGGGTACTGCCGAGGACAAAACTGGTTTTACCGAATCGTTTTCACTCATATCGAATATTTCCTATCACAAAAAAACAAAAACGGTACCTGTTATTAGTTTTCACCCTCAAAGCCTTGGTAAATCGGCTTGAGCAAAATTAAATCGAATGCTGACGTTGACTGAACCGAAGCCGGTGGCAGTTCCCGCAGTTCGTGCCGGTCCAACGGGGCGGATTTCTGCTGTTGATTTGCTAGGGCCATGGCTACGACTTGAATTGCGGAGTCCAAACGCCCGCCTGTGCTTGGTAGCGCCGACGCTATATGTTGATTGATGATGGATGCATCCAAATCGTATTTAATTGCCAATAGTGTTTTTAACAAAACTTCTGCGTCGTTCGGTACAGGAGAACGATTAAAAAAGGGATCATCGAATTGGAGCTTGGAACCAAAATTTGTTGCAGTCTGGGCCACGGTAGCGTCAGGCACATTAAGTTGGGCGCTGATTAGCGTTAAATAGGCTAAAGCTATAGGGTTGGTAGCCAGTGAAGTTGCCCCCAATTGGCGTTGAATATTTCGATACAACGATTCGCTGGCACGTGTGCCTTTAACCAAGATAGCTTTCGCTAAAAAAACCGCTGCTGTGTCGTTGTAATCAGTAATTTTTCGGGCAGCCGCGAAAGCATAGGGTACTGCAGTGTCGCGGTGAGGATTTTCAGCCGCGTCAGCGTAGAGCTCCATGAGCGCGAGGTTTTCTTGAGTGCCCACGGCTGTTTTAACATTTCTTTCTAAACCGGTGCTGCTTGCGGTCACCCGTTTATAGCTTTGGTTGTACTGACGAACAGCATCTTCAGCGCTAATGGAATGCGCGAGCGAGTAGTGGGTTAGATAAGCGTAGGCGGTGTTGTCGAGCCGCGCCTCTCGTGGGAAAAGTGCTGAAACCTGTCCGAAGCGTTGGATTACTGCATCAATGCTAGATTTCGTTTGCGCAACCGATGCCGTTAGTAAATCGACCGCAAGTTCAAAGTCGAGCGGCACGGATTCATTGTGGTTAGAATTCAGAAATTTTAATTTTATAGCTTCGCGTATTCGAATTTGCCCTTTTCTAAGAAGCAGACTGGCCAGAGCTGTTTGTTCGGTTTCGATCACAGAGCTGGACGCGTGATTATTGGTAAGAGTATCTAACGTTCGAACCGACGATTGAATCATGGCTGAAAAAGCAATTGCCCGGTCGAATTCACCACGAGCCACGTTTGCATGCAAAATACGAGCTTTCGGAACAAGTTGAAGAGTTTGATTAGCAACTTCCGAGAGTATCCACTGGCGCAGAACTGCATCAATTGGAGAGGCATTAGAGGCATTGTAGAAGCGTTGATTGATTTCGACGTTGCTAGAGCGTTTTTCCACTTCATTTAAACTGCGAACTATAGCGAAATTAGCTTCAACTAATTTGAGAGCAGTTTTCAGACTGATCATTTGTTCTCGAAAAAGAATAGTTACGGGATTCTTTTCTGGAGATCGAAACCGACTAAAAAATCGCGGATCTTTTAACTTTCGTTGATTGTCGGGTTTGCCAATTTCGGCTTCCAGCCAGGACATTTCGTGTCGAATACTTTTCTCTTCTTTGTTTAAGAGCTGCAAAACTTCATGGGTGGTATATTTTTTTTCTACTTCAATAGCGCTACTCACTTCGAGGATGAATCGACACTCCTCTCGTAGCGCTCCCGGCGTAGGCGGAACGTCTCGCATCGAGCGAGGAAGCGCAAAAGCGTATGATCCAGAAAGGAATGACACGATTAGCAGGGAGTCCCTTACAATGCGGTATTGATGCCCAAGCATGCGCAGCAATATATCACTATACTATACTTAATTAAACGGGTATTTAGAGTGTAGGAAATCTTAATAATTCCAGGGTCTTATTTCTTTTTAAACAGAGCCTCTGCGGCCAGTTTAGCTTTTTCGGCAGCCGAGAGGCCTGCGCCTTTTGAAGTGGGTTGCCCTGGTTTAAAGTGGTCACAAAAATTGGACTTCTCTTTGTCTACCACGCGATCGGCAGTGGTTTCGGCGCATTCATTGTATTTGCTCGTATCGTAATGAATGCAATTGCGACAAACCCGGGTGTCTCGTCCGCAATGGGGGCACCGGTCGGCACGGTTAAAATCGAGAGGGTCGAGCGTCTTGCTGCAGGAATAACAGGTAAGTGACATAAAACTAAATCTAAGGCTCCGTGATTGGCGCAACAGATGTTGCTATCGGATTATTCTGCGCGCTTTCGATCGCTCGCAAAAACGCCCGAGCAGTGGTTATCAAAGTACAGTAAGGGACCTTTTTTTCTAAAGCCGTTCGACGAATGGTGTAACTATCGAGCACAGACTGCTCGTTATATGCCGTGTTAATGACGAATTGGTATTTATTTGCCGCGATACCTTCAACACAGTTGGGAGATCCATTTCCGTACTTATTGACCATTTCTGAGCGCAGACCATTTTTTTCTAGAAAATCGCGAGTTCCCGAGGTCGCCTCAAGGCGAAATCCCATATTCTGTAATTTTTTTGCGATTTCGAGAAGCGCCGGTTTGTCTATATCTGCAACCGAAAGGAAAGCTGTTCCGTGGGTGGGAACCTTGGCGCCAGAACCGCAAAGTGCCTTTGCGTAGGCCAGCGAAAAGTCCCGAGCTCGCCCCATAACCTCTCCGGTTGATTTCATTTCGGGTCCTAGAAGGACATCGGATCCCGGAAATTTATGAAATGGAAAAACTGGCATTTTGATATTAAATGTTTTGAGCTGCAAATCGAGATCATCATTTATTCCAAGTTCTTTTAGAGTTCGTCCGAGCATTACTTGAGTGGCAATTTTTGCAAGCGGCACGCCCACGGCCTTACTAATGAACGGAACGGTGCGGCTTGCTCGGGGATTAACCTCAATAACGTAAATATCACTGTCCTGAACCGCAAACTGCACGTTCATGAGTCCTACGATTTTGAGCTTTTCTGCCAGGAGCCGGGTGTATTCTCGCAAGCGTGTGCAAGTTTCAGGGCCTAGAGTAAAAGGAGGAAGGCTGCAGGCACTGTCGCCGGAGTGTATGCCTGCTTCTTCGACGTGTTCCATGATTCCGCCGACAACTATGTCGGCTCCGTCTCCAATAGCGTCTACATCTACTTCAATTGCATTTACTAGAAATCGATCAAGTAGCACGGGGTGTTGATCGGAAATGAGAATGGCCTCGTCGATAAATTGCGCGAGAGCGTCGCTCGAATATATCATGCGCATTCCGCGTCCACCCAAAACATAACTGGGGCGCAACAAAAGCGGAAATCCAATTTCTTCCGCGGCTTTGAGTGCCTCTTCTCTAGTCCGAGCGGTGCGACTGGGCGGTTGTTTTAAACCGAGAGGGGCAAGCTCTTTGATAAGTGCCTCGAATCGTTCGCGATCTTCAGCAATATCAATATTTTCTGCTGCGGTTCCTAAAATTGGAATGCCGGCGCGCTGAAGTGCCTTGGCAAGTTTCAATGGAGTTTGACCACCAAACTGCAATATCGCACCTCGAAGGTTCGGAAGCGTGCGCGCAATCTCAATTACGTGTTCTGCGGTGAGGGGTTCGAAAAAAAGCCGTGAAGAAATATCGTAATCAGTACTTACGGTTTCTGGATTGCAATTGACCATGACACTGCGATGTCTAGCTTCGCGAACGGCCACAGAAGCATGTACGCAACAATAGTCGAATTCAATACCCTGTCCGATCCGATTTGGGCCTCCGCCCAATATCATCACGCTCTGTTCGGTGAGAGGATTTTCTGAATCACGGGTGTTATAGCTGCTATACAAGTAAGGAGTCTGAGCTTTAAATTCCGCGGCACAGGTATCCACCAGGGGATAACTTGGGTGAATCTTCCGTTTGGTACGTTCGATTCGTACTGCCCATTCGTCAGCGCCTTCGCAAAGACGGGCAATTTCACGATCAAGAATTCCTCGTTGTTTTGCTTCTAAGATTTCAGCGTCGGTCCATTCGCGTATTGGCTTTTTATTTTTTTCATGGCGATCGAAAAAATCTAGAACATCTCGAATCTGATTTAAAAACCAAGGATCAATCGCCGTAAGTTCGTGAATTCGTTTAGTAGTGAGTCCCCGGCGAATGGCGCTGCCCACATACCAAATGCGCAATGCATGAGGTTTTTTTAGTTCGTCCTCAATTTCGGCGATTGAAGTGTTTTTATCGTCTAACTCGGTAGTGCTTAACCAAGTGCGGGAGTTTTCGAGGCTAGCAAGAGCTTTGAAAAAGGATTCCTTAAATGTTCGGCCCATAGCCATTACCTCGCCGACGCTCTTCATTTGAGTGCCAAGCAATGGCGGGCTAGATGTAAATTTTTCGAAATCAAAGCGTGGGATTTTAGTAACGACGTAATCGATCGTAGGTTCGAAACTTGCTGGAGTGGTACCCGTTATTTCGTTTTTAAGTTCATCGAGCGTATAACCGACGGCCAATCGCGCCGCCACTTTTGCAATAGGAAAACCGGTCGCCTTGCTCGCCAGTGCCGACGATCGCGAAACTCGAGGATTCATTTCAATAACAATTACGCGACCGGCATCGGATCCCCAGGGTTTTACGGCGAATTGAATGTTGGAGCCGCCAGTTTCCACTCCGATTGCGCGAATTATTTTTTTCGATAAATCTCGAAGGTGTTGGTACTGTCGATCGGTCAGCGTCTGAGCGGGAGCTACAGTAATGCTATCACCGGTGTGAATTCCCATTGGATCGACGTTTTCGATCGAGCAGACAATTATTACGTTGTCTTTAGAGTCCCGCACTACCTCTAGTTCGTATTCTTTCCAGCCCACTAAGCTTTCTTCGACTAGCACAGAGCGCACCGGGCTTAAGAATAAGCCACGTTCCAGAGTTTTTAAAAACTCCTCTTCGGTGTGAACGATGCCACCGCCTTCGCCGCCTAGCGTGAAGCTCGGTCGAAGAATCATCGGCAGTCCGATTTCTTGTAAACAAGCTCGTCCGTCTGAAATAGATCTTATCAGGCGACTTTTCGGCACATCGATTCCCAATTCGATCATCGTTTTTTTGAAGAGATCGCGGTCTTCCGCTTTTTTTATTGATTCAAGGTTGGCGCCCAACATTCGAACGCCCTGCTCATCCAGAAAACCTGACTCAGCTAATTCGCAGGCTAGATTCAGTGCTGTTTGGCCCCCCATGGTGGGCAAAATGGCATCGGGTTTTTCTTTTCGGATAATAGTTTCCAAAAATTCCCTGGTAAGAGGTTCGATGTAAATTGTATCGGCCATTTCTGGATCGGTCATGATCGTTGCGGGATTGGAGTTTACTAAAATGACACGATAACCCTCGGCTTTCAGCGCGCGCGCTGCTTGGGTGCCAGAGTAGTCAAACTCGCAGGCCTGCCCAATCTGAATTGGCCCGGAGCCGATCAATAAGATACTGTGAATTGTTGTATTTTTTGGCATTGCTAGAACGGAACCAAGGTTTGGATCATTCCCCCCGAGACATTTTCGGTCGGAGTGATGCTCACTTGAATACGTTCCTCCTTCGGGACCGAATCATTATAGGTCTCAACAGCTTTTTCCAGGTTTTTTTCGTTTAAATGCCTTCCAAGTTGTCCGTAGGCGTAACTCGCCAATATCAAACTCGCTCCCGCCCCGATCATGACCAGTCGTGTGTCGCGACGTCCTAACTGGGTGTCTAGTTGCGATGCGTAAATAACGCCCGTAATCATAGAGGCGACGCCGATGCTCCCTGTGATGGCGGGCCAGCGAAGGGTGGTTAAACGGGACTGGTAGTTATTTAGCATTTCCTCTGCCTGCGGAGATTTTTTAAATAATTTGCGCAGTCCCTCTCCGTCGGGTTTTCTACTCGAGTCGGCAGGGTAGGTCTTATTTTTGTAGGTATAGTGCCGTACACAACCGCCGTCTGGCTCGAAAAGCTTGACCGGAGCGATTGGCGATTGAAAATTAGATTTCGAAACTGGCGGTTCCGCGGCGCTTGCGAACTGTAAAAAAAGGAACATTAGCAACAAAGCCAATATTACTTTCGGCACATTCAGCGAATTTGAACCTACGAATGCTCGCACAACACATTTTTACCGTGCCGTTGGTGGTTGTACCAGATTAAAATTTTGTGTGAAAGCGCATCGGGCGTGAGAGGATAAGGCCATGCGAGTCGCTATAGATGCCCGAGGAATTTCGTCGCAACATCGTGGTGTGGGGCGTACCACCGTAAATCTATTGCTGGGCCTCAGTCAAAGGGCATCCGATCTCGAGTTCGTAGTGTTTCACACAGATCCCTATCTCCCGCTTTTACTGAAGCGCGCTGGTGGACCCTTCAAGGGTAGGTTCGATTGGATTCAAGTCCGGAGTCCCGTAGGGTCGGTCACTGAAAGAGTCGAAATACCGTGGTTGGTGCGATTGCACCGGGTGGATCTATTTCATGACATTTGGGGCATCGGGCCCAATTTACGTCGAGCCCGTTCAGTGGCCACTATTCACGAGCTCGAGTTTTTGCATTTTAAAGACGCGTCCCGCAATTCAAATCGCATACGAAAAGTTTTACGTAGGTCTCAATTGGTGGTGGCGCTTACCGAAGCAATTGCTCAAGAAATTGAATCAAATCTTCATATTTCTCGACCGAAGATTCGGGTCGTACCCGGAACTGTTCATCCGTGTTTTTTTGAACGTGCGACTGAGGAAGAGGTACGAGCCATGCGGGGGCGCTTTAACCTGACAGGGTCCTACTATCTTTGTGTTTCGGGCAGTCGCCAGAGCAAAAATCTGAATTCGTTGCTTGAGATCGCCACCCCAGCGATACCAGTAGTTCTAGCTCTTCAGTGGGAACAAATAGCGCATGGTCAGGGATACGATCTTGCCGCATGGAAAACTGCCCAGGAATCAGGAGCATTTCGGTTTTTGGGTACGGTTGAAGATTTTTGGTTGCGCGCTTTGTACGCGAAAGCCGAGGGACTTATAATTCCCTCTTTTTATGAAGGGTTTAGTCTCGCCGCAGTCGAAGGACTTGCATGCTCTTGTTTGCCGGTTTTGTCAGATATTCCTAGTCACCGTAATCTTTTCGGAGATACAAGAGGGCTCGAAGCATTGTTTTTTGACCCCAAGGTGCAAGGGGATTTACGAGCGGCAACCGAGCGCGTGCGAATAGCAGGAAATTCGCTTAAAACCGTGGTTCTTGAAAAATTTCGCGAACTTTGTCATCGTTACGCGGTCAACGATGTTGCTGATCGAATGCAGCAAGTTTACCGAGAAGCCGCAGAGCTTTAGAGGATTGGTGTAGATGGTCCTGGAAAAGAATTTTCGAAAATATTCCCACGTAGTAGTCACCGGAGGAGCGGGGTTCATTGGTTCCCATCTCTGCGAAGAATATCTCAAGCAAGGGGCAGCGGTCACGGCGATAGATAATTTGGTAACCGGTTCGTTTAAAAATATCGCAAAACTCGAGGGGACCAAGGGTTTTCGTTTTATAGAGCATGATATTTCGGCTTCAATGCCGGACGTCGGTGAATTCGATTTAATGTTGCATTTTGCTTGTCCTGCGAGCCCTGTAGATTTTGCAAAGATGCCACTCGAAATTTTAAAAGTAGATTCGCTAGGAACTTTCAATAGTTTAGACGCCGCTACCAAGGCAAAAGCTCGTTACGTTTTAGCAAGTACTTCTGAGGTTTACGGTGATCCATTGGAACATCCGCAGAAAGAAAGCTACTGGGGTAATGTGAACTCAATCGGCGATCGTTCGTGTTATGACGAAGCGAAGCGGTTCGCTGAAGCGACTACCGTGGCCTATCGTCGAAAATTAGGGACCGACTCGGGAATGGTGCGAATTTTCAATACCTATGGGCCTCGCATGCGACTTAATGACGGTCGGGTTGTTCCAAATTTTTGCGGCCAAGCGTTACGGGGCGAAGCATTGACAGTTTATGGCGACGGGCAACAAACACGCTCATTTTGTTATGTGACAGATTTGGTCGACGGAATTATTCGTTATGCGGCCACTGACCGCACTGAGCCGGTTAATCTAGGAAATCCCAAGGAATTCAAAATACGCGATTTTGCGGATTTCATATTGAAGAATATTCCTCAGAGTAACAGTAAAATTGAGTCTCGTCCCTTGCTTCATCTTGACGATCCAAAACAGCGGCGTCCCGACATTTCTCGTGCAAAGGAATGGTTGGGTTGGGAGCCCAGGGTATCGCTCGAAGAAGGCATCAAGAAAACAATCGAATATTTCAGAACTGTTCTCTAACAATGAATATAGCGATTATACATGATTGGCTCGTAAGCCAGCGTGGCGGTGAAAATGTGCTCGACGCCATTTGTGAAATATTTCCACGCGCCGACTTGTTCACCATGATTTACGTTCCGAATTCAGTGTCTCCCAATATTGTTCGGCTAAATCGCCAAGTATCATTCTTAAATCGACTTCCTCAGGCTCATCGCCGTTACCGCCATTTTCTTCCACTCATGCCGAAGGCGGTAGAACGATTTGATCTATCGAAATACGATCTCATTATTTCTAGTTCTCATTGCGTTGCAAAAGGGGTGCTTAAGGCTCCCGGTGCATTTCATCTAAGTTATGTGCATGCGCCCATGCGATACATGTGGGACCGTTTTGATGAGTATTTTTCCGCGGATCGTTCAGGGATTTTAACCAGAACCGTGGCTCGGTTAATGCGAAGTTACTTTCAACGTTGGGATCAAAACTCCGCCTCACGGGTCGACGCGTTTCTTGCTAATTCGAATTTTATCGCTAGTAAAATTAAAGAATACTACGGAAGAGACGCTCAAGTTGTTTATCCCTTCTGTGAAACTGAAAATCTAGGGCGTGCTCGAAACCCCGGAAAAAATTTTTTAATGGTCACCGCTCTTGTACCCTACAAACGAGTAGACCTCGCGATACGTGCTTTTGATCGACTTGGATTGCCGCTAATTATTGTAGGGGACGGCCCTGATCGTTCGCGTTTAGAAAAACTAGCTGGAAAGAAAACAGAGTTTCTAGGTGCCTTGAAAAATGACTCTCTCGCAGATTTATATTCAAAATGTCGGGCGTTAGTTTTTCCGGGAATCGAAGACTTTGGTATCGTGCCAATTGAAGCAATGGCAGCGGGAGCGCCAGTTATAGCGTTTGGCGCCGGAGGAGCTCTCGAAACAGTTACTCCTCAAACGGGGCTGTTTTTTACGGAACCCAGCGAAGACAGTCTGATCGAAGCAGTTCAAAAATTCATCGCTACCGAAAACCAATTTTCAGAAGATGCTTGCCGAAAACAAGGGCGAAAATTCAATCGCACCAGGTTTCAGTTAGAGTTCCTAGAAGCTTTAGTGCACGCTCTCAAAAAAGAGCACTCCACTAAAATCGAGTCATTTTTAAAAACTCTTGGTAACGCGCCTGAACCTGTTCGTGCGTGGTCCTTAACAAGTTTGTAAAACCAAAATCTTCCACAGTAAAACTTGCCATTACACTTCCGAAAATGACCGCTCTGCGAAGAATGGCGTCGTCTTTAAAAATTTCATCGCCGGCGTCTTCGTGCGCAATGTAACCCATGAGGCCTCCGGCAAATGTGTCACCGGCGCCAGTGGGATCTTTTACGGTAGCGAGAGGTAGCGCGGGTGCGGAAAATATTCCCTGGTCTGTAAAAAGTAACGCGCCATACTCCCCCTGTTTTACCACGAGAATTTTTGGTCCCATTGCTCGAATTCTCTTTGCGGCATCGAGAATGTTATTTTGACCAGATAACTGAAACGCTTCGCCCTCGTTAATCGTAAGTAGATCTACCAATTCAAGGGTTTGCAGTAAGGACTGCTTTTTCCCAGTTATCCAAAAATTCATGGAATCAGCAGCAACCAAAACTGGTTTCTTGATTTGGCCATAAACCGAGCGTTGTAAATCCGGATCAATGTTTGCAAGAAAGACATAACGAGAATCAAGATAGCTTTCCGGCAATTTCGGATTAAAATGTTCAAAAACATTGAGGCAAGTGGACAAGGTCTTGGCTTCGTTGAGATCTTTTCCGTATTCTCCAACCCAATGAAAGGTTTCGCCTTTGGCAACTTCGAGTCCCGCCAAATCGATGCCACGATTTTTCAAAACTTCAAAATGAGATTTTGGGAAATCATCTCCGACCACCCCAACCAGATTGAGAGAGGTAAAAAAGCTAGCAGAAATGGAAAAATAGTTCGCCGATCCACCGAGGATGCGGTCAACCTTTCCTGCCGGAGTTTGAATAGAGTCGAAAGCAAGCGATCCGACGGCGAGCATTCGATGTTGTGGAGTGTTTTTCTTAATAAGTTCTGGAATCATGGGCTGCTTCTACCGTAAAAGAAAATGAGATGAAAACTAAAATCGGCATTTTGAGTGCTTTGGACGGCGAAATTGAGAGTATTCAGAAGTATTTGAAGTCCCACTCGCGAAACGTCGAAGAGACACGTTTGGCGGGTCGCATTTATCAAACTACCTCAATACAATCCCCTCGAGGTCCGCTGGAAGTGGTCTCTGTGGTTGGAGGGTGGGGGAAGGTAGCTTCGGCGGTGGCCGCCACTACTCTTTTGGCCAAGTTTAATGTGGAGCAGTTACTTTTTTGGGGAGTGGCCGGCTCATGTTCCCGAATTTTAAAACCAGGAGACGTCGTAATAGGTGACCGCTGCATGCAATACGACGTAGACGCCCGGCCATTTGTCGGTCTAGGCGAATTGCCATTTGTGGGTCGGCCATGGCTGGAGTTAGACGTTGGACTCAGCGAAGAACTTTCGCAAGTCGCGGGCGTCGCGGCGGAAACACTGCGCAAAGATCCACGACCGCGAGCGAGCATTGCCTTGGGCCCGATCGTATCCGGTGATCAGTTTTTGTCACGCTTGGAACAAGGCGAATCGTTGTTGCAGCGCGACCCCAGTATTCTTGCGGCAGATATGGAAAGCGCAGCAGTGGCCCAAGTTTGTGCGGAATTTGGCGTGCCGTTCGGAGTGGTACGGGTTATTTCAGACCGTATTGGCCTAAAACCTAGCGAGTCCTTTCGATCGTTTCTAAGTCAATGGGCCAGCCCACTTTGCGCCGAAATGTTTAAACAGTGGATTTACCGCACTTGAATAGTCGCACTGGTGGCTCGTGATTGATTTTTGACGACCCAATAAGTGCCGCCACCTGCAACTGCGACCAAGCTCCAAAACCACCATTTTTTTAAAAGACCAGATTCATTGGCTGCAACCTCAGTCGGTGTTGTTGTCTGTAGCAAGCTGGGGTTAGTTTTTTCCACTGCGGAATAGGTCGGCGCTACGTCGCGTAGTTGATTGAGATCGGAATCAACGGGGGGTTGGGAATTACTAGGTTCAAGTTTTGAAAAAACCATTTGTTGAAATGGAATCCAGTCTTCGGCCTGAAAAGTGTCGTGAGAATCCAAATACCGAAATATGAAGTCTTGTTTGGATTCTAATGCACTAAAATTGACCGTAAGGGTATTGAGGCCTGTACATTGGAGAGTAATTTTCTGGGCAGACGACCCCACTTTTTGATGTTCGATTACGTCGACCGTAATGGTCACGTCGGGAGCAATGGAGCGAAGTTCACCTAAGAACCGGTGAGTGATTTTTTCGCAGTCTCGGGGTGCCTTGTGAGGCAATTGAACTGCAAGCTCCGAGGCACGAGAACTAGAGATTGTTGATGTCCAAATCAAGCTAATTAGTAGTTGTTTGGTTAGTAATTTTTTGAAATCCATTGTTTTTTTATTTCGTAGTTCCACTTTAGTGAGCTCCTTTTAAATTGGTTGGCAAACGCTCCGAAAATTAGGGTGAATGCTGTGAGAAAAACGACGAACTCAATAATGCTTTGTCCCTGCGAGGAATTCCGAGGTCTATTCGATAGTCCTGGCCTTGTAGCGGAGATTTCTTTACGCCCGCTATCGTTGTTTGGGCGCAGTACCCAAAAGATTCCCGATGTTGCTTTTTTAAATGAACAAAAGCTGCTGATTTGGCATTGAGCCATTCGAGCGGTTTTGGGAAACTGGGAACCGTAGTCGTGTCGAATTTTTTGCGGCGAATTCGCAGGGGTGCATAGTCCAGCAAAGTAGCACCACAGGTCATGAGATGCACCGCCGCACTGCGAGCGCGCCAAAGTTCGATGTCCTGCA
Source organism: Bacteriovoracaceae bacterium UBA4573 (assembly GCA_002387735.1). Classification (GTDB taxonomy): domain Bacteria; phylum Bdellovibrionota; class UBA1018; order UBA1018; family UBA923; genus UBA923. The sequence goes on from DGKJ01000119.1 coordinate 34,809, forward strand.
AAATCACTAATCCCTTTGCCGCGGCCTCGAGCGCCCGAGCGGTTCCTTGAGCGATGCCCGCAGTGGCTGGATTTGCAGTAGCTAGCATTGCAGCGCGGTGGGCTCGAGCCAAAGATACGAGACGGGCGTTCTGAGTCGATAGCGTGGCAAGAGTCGCACACCGATCTTTCAGTATGTTCACCAAACATCGATCGAGGTTTCGCTGAAGATTCATTTCTTGAAGAGCATTTTTTCGAATTCCTAGAATTAGTGCCCATACGAGAATTACCGGTAGAAAACAGACCAAAAAGAAGACGCTAGCGAATCCTTTTTCTCTGGCACCGACACTTTCGCTTGGATTTTTGCGGCTCCAAACCCTGAGGTAGCGACTACTTGGTTTCGGTGTCTGTATAAATGAATCCGAACGCCTCGAGGTGTGCCAAGCTCTACTCGGGAAAGTTTGGCGCGAGCCGCAAATAGCGTCCAGGTTTGGGCAAGCGTAGCGTGGAACGCTTGTTTGGTGAAAAACAGGGTAGTGCTGAGAATGAGGGTTGTCCCGACTAAAACAATAACCCATTCCAGTAGCGCCTGACCGCGCCTGTTGATGTGGCGAAGGGATTTCATTAATCTTGGTCATCTCGGAATGGGTCCGGGTTAGCTACCTTCGTGTTCAAACCCTTGCGAATAGTTTGATCAAATTTGTTCGAAACACTGTTTAGTTGCCGAGTTACTTTTGATCCGAATACTTTGACGGTTCCGATACAGACCACGGCAACCAATGCGGTGAGCGCGATATATTCCACCAAGCCCTGGCCGCGAACTAGATATTTGGGGCAATTGGTCCCGTTTACATTGTTGTTCATGTTTACTCCTTAAAAATATAACGCATGAACCTGTAGCAAGGTTCGGACCATTGGCTTGACGAGGCTTAGTTCTAAAGCTTAAAGTCAGACTCAGACACTATGGCAAACCCCACATCGCAAAATACCAGGCATTCGGAACCACGACACGAATTGGTTGTGTTTAATAAAAAAGAGATTGTGATCATTCTCTTACTCTTTGTTTTAGTGGCGCTTTTGTCGTTCACTTTGGGCGTTCGAATGGGACGTTCGCTGAATGAAACAAAACTCTATACAGAAACACCTCAAGAGGCGCCATTAAAGGAAAAAGCGGCTCTCCCGATAGAAAAAGCCCCAGCCCACGGGGAAGATCAGAGCGCTCATGACAACCAAGGTGATTCGAAAAGTTTACTAAAGAAGGAATCCGCTACCGAGAAGGAATCCGCTAAGGCGGAGGATTTGGCCGATGGCGAACTACAAGCGGAACTCACAAAGTCGGGCGTAAAAACTGATCGACCAGTTAGTATGGAACTACCAACCGAAAAGAAAGGAGAAATGGCACCTGCTAAATCAGTGGCTGGCCGTTTTACTTTGCAGGTTGGGTCTCACCGCACGGTATCTGAAGCCGCAGAACAGGTGACCTCCTTAAAGGCTAAAGGGCTCGATGCGTTTTATATTGAAGCGGTGCTCCCGGGGAAAGGCACTTGGTACCGAGTTGGAGTAGGGAACTTTGACAGCAAGGAAAAAGCCGAGCTGTATGCTGCTCGCTACAAAAACGAGCTTCCCCCATTTATTGTACAGAGGATGTCGGAGTGAAGGCGCCTGTTAAACGTGTAGAAAAACCTTGGGGCTACGAGCTGATATTTGCAGCCACCAAAGATTACGTCGGTAAAATTTTACACATTAAAAAAGGCCACAAACTTTCGCTGCAGTATCACCGAGTAAAAGAAGAAACGATCTATATTTCTCAAGGTGAAATGCTTTTTGTCTTCGAAGAAGATGGCGGAATAATGCAGGAAATTACACTCAAGCAAGGTGACGCCCACCATATTCCGACTGGAAAAAAACATCGTATGATTGCGATCGAGGACTGCGACGTTTTTGAAGTTTCGACCCCTCATTTAGAGGACGTGGTGCGCCTCGAAGATTCCTATGGGCGATCGTGATTTCATGGCTACCGAAAGTCTTCATGCCATAGTGATGGCGGGTGGGAGTGGTACTCGGTTCTGGCCTCGAAGTCGAAAAAACAAACCAAAACAACTTTTAGCGCTTTGGGACGACAAGACTCTTCTGGCTCATACGCTTGAACGTTGCAGGAAGGTTCCAAGTTTAGAAAAGGTTTGGATCGTTACCGCCGAACGCTTGGTAGACGCATCGCGTGCGGCCTTAAATGGCAGCGATGTGGAATGTGTTCAGTTTCTAGGCGAACCAATTGCTCGAAATACCGCCGCGTGTATTCTTTGGGGGACCTTAGAGGCGGCCCGCTATGTAGAAAAATCCAGAGGCGAGGCGACTGTCGTAGTGATGCCCGCGGACAGTTATGTTGGTCGCGAAGATCAATTCACTCACGCTATTGAAGAAGCAGTTAAGGTCAGTAGGCGGGAAAATGCGTTCGTGACGCTCGGAATTAATCCGACGCACGCTGAGACGGGATATGGCTACATAAAAAAAGGCAAAACCATTGCTCAGACATCGAGCGCTGTTTGGGTCGATCGGTTTGTAGAAAAGCCGGACCAATCAACCGCTGAGGTGTATTTTTCTTCGAGGGAATACCTATGGAATGCGGGCATGTTTGTATTTCCGGCGAGCATAGGGCTGAAAGCTTTTAAGGAGCTAATGCCTTCGCTTTGGGAAGTGTTTCATAATAACCCAGCCAAAGAAGCCTACAAGTTAGTGTTACCGGGCGATGCCATTAGTTTTGACTACGGCATTATGGAGCGGGCCACCGAATTCGGATTCAAAGTCGCAGTCGTCCCAGTAAGTTGTGATTGGAGCGATGTGGGCTCGTTTAGTGCGCTCGAAGAAATTGGACGATCGCAACGGGGCGATGTCGTTTCTCTCGAGTCTGAAAAAAATATTGTCCAAACTGATACCGGCGTGGTGGCGTTGCTGGGAGTTCGAGATTTAATTGTAGTTCGCGACGGCGATGTAGTGTTGGTTGCGCCTAAAAGCCGAGCGCAGGATGTTAAAAAACTACTCGATAAGACCAAAGAAAGATTTCCTGATCTCGAGTAAAAAATTAACGCGAAACATGAGCCTCGACGATCGAAATGAGGTCGCGTCCGTACTTCTCTGCGAGTTTCGGGCCGAATCCGTGCACTGCCACCAGCGACTCTTCATTGGTTGGTTGCGCTTCGGCGATTCCTAATAGGACCCGATCTGAAAGAATTCGAAAAGCCGGCAGTCGCTTGGACTTTGCGAGCCCTAAACGCCAAGCCTTGAGCGCTTCAACTAGTTTAGGCGAAACAAAGGTCTGATTTTCGTTTTCAACCCCAAGACGCCTGGTGACTTTGCTCTTTTTTTTCTTAAATTTAGCGCCAGTTTTTTTAGCTGGCTCGTCTGCGACTTGAACCAATTCGACAAGTGCTTCACGATCTAGTTGCTCTACTTCCCGCCCTTCGGTGGTTATCGATGCCCGTTGATAACGAATGGTGGTACCGCCTTTTTCGAAGGAGTCTTCGTAAAGTTCCACAAGCTTTGCGCGAGCAAGAGCTCCTAGCAAGCGTTCGAATTGCCGACGATCTAAAATTTTGTCGTCAAAGTGTTCTCGGTGCAGGCGCCCAGTCGCGGGGGCTGTATCAGACGAGCAAAGGGCCGTGAGAATTTGGCGTGCTATCACGGCTTCGTCGTCGCTAATTGAACGAGTGCGTGTTCCGGTAATCTGGTCAGGTGCACAAAAATCACAAATGCCGCAAACCCCACCTGCATCTTCTTGGTCACCGAAATAGCGAACAAGTTGGACCATACGACACGAGTGTCCATTTGCAAAACGGGTCATATATTCGAGTTGCATTTTGCGGTGCTCACAGTGTGACTGGTAGGGAATTTTCCAGTGATCAGTGCCGCGAGTAACTTGTTGATCGGAGTTGATAAGTACGCCTTTGTGAATCCAAAGTTTTTCGAGAGCTTTCTCGAAAGTATCAGAATCAATGCCTGTCTTACGCCGTAGAGCGTCGCTGTCGATGGGGGCGCTACCAGTAGCATCGAAGAGTTTATTCAAAACAACGGACGGCGGATAGTCGCGTTCGAAAAAAAACTCGTGAGTTTTACGATCGATAAACGAATGAAGAAGAACAGCTCGGGAAGGTAGCCCGTCACGTCCGGCACGCCCAATCTCTTGATAGTAACCCTCCACACTGGCCGGTAAAGCCATATGCACGACGGTACGTACATTGGCCTTATCGATACCCATGCCAAAGGCGATCGTAGCGACGATGACATCGGTTTTTCCTGTAATAAATTTTGTTTGAACCCGATCGCGCGCTCCAGACGAACGTCCCGCGTGATACACGGCAACTTCGAAATAACTTTTAAGTGCTTCAGCAATTTCTTCAGCTCGTTTTCGTGTAGGAGCGTAAACGATAGCGGGTCGGCGTTCTTCCGGAGTAAGAATCGAACGGAGTCGTTCGATTCGTTCGCCGGGGTTTAGCTCAGCCACTTCGATTGCTATGTTGGTGCGGCGAAATCCATGCACAAATCGAGTCGCGTTCGGAATGGCCAGCTGTTGGCAAATATCATCTTGTACTTGAGGAGTAGCGGTGGCGGTCAGCGCAACAATCGGCGCGGGTCTGAGTGCCGGCAGGCGTTGTCCCAGCATGCGGTATTCGGGACGGAAATCATGACCCCACTGTGAAATGCAATGTGCTTCGTCAATCGCAATGAGTCCAAGCGGTCGACGTGCAAGTACTTCAATAAAACCAGGTACAGCCAAGCGTTCAGGTGCCACAAATAAAAAATCAAGATGACCATCGAGGTACTGTACACAAACCTGACGCGAAGTTTCGCGGTCCCGACCAGAGTGAATTCGTTCCGCCTTAAAACCTTTAGCCTGCAGTTGCGCCACCTGATCTTCAATTAGCGCGAGTAGGGGGCTAATAACTAGCGTGGTTTGCTGCCGGGCCAATCCGGGAATTTGATAGCATAAAGATTTTCCGGCTCCGGTCGGCATAACCAGCAAAAGATCTCTGCCGCTGGCGGCATTTAAGCAAACTTCTTCTTGATAGGGTCGAAATGAGGAGAAACCGAAACCCTGGGTGAGAATTTCTGCAATGCGTGCTCGAATGACTGACTCGGATGGATGATTCAATGTTGACCCCGCGGAGTGGAATTAACACTTGCGTCAGTGAATGCCCATTTTAAATTTTAGAATTCAAAAGTGGCACGGAAGCTATCTGCCGCCGCGCGCCGTTTGTTCGCGCTTTTGTTCGTTGATCGCTTCAATATCTTTTATGATTTTTTGAATTCCGTACATACGGGCAAGATTCTTAGAGTTGACGCGGGTTAGCACAGTGTTGGTGTCTTTTACGGCCAGGTCGGTAGCTATCTTGGCTTTTACGAGTTCGCCAAATTCGTCCATACGAAACGGTTCTTTGCCGTCGTTAGCCTGTTTTTCGATTTCAGTGATCTTAGCGAAGTTGATTTCTGATATTCCTTCGCCGTTTGGGGGAAACAGAGCAGCGTGTTTAACCATGTAGCCCATCAATATGACAGCCTTAACTGAAAACTCGACCTTCTTTTTATGTTCTTTAAGATTCTCTTCGTTCAAAAATCCAACCAACATTTCGAGGTAATCTACGTCTTTAACAAAAACTTCAATCTTATCGGGCGCAGGTTTGTCGATTGCGACTAAACCCACTCGTTCGAGAACATCCAGGAGTTCGGCAACTTTGTTTTCGTGAATACCAATAATTTGATTGGCATATCGTAGAATGCGCCCCATCGGGCAGCGGCCGTCGCCTCGCGACGACACAACTAAAAGTGCTGTGCAGATTTTCATGACGTCGTAAACGCTGAGAAACTGATAATTTGTACTAACACCTTCCGACCCATAGGTATAAGCAGTGGATGCACTTTCGAGTTGACGAATTTTGTTGTTGGCGGAACGTAATCGATTGACCACGGTGCGAAGAAGCACGGGGAGCCACGGCGGCATAGACTTGAGCTGCTCCGCTAAGTTTACGTTACTGATCTCGAGTAGTTCGACATCCTGTACCGCTTCGGCCGAGGCGCTGCGCGGGCCACCGTCTAGAAACCCCATTTCGCCGATCACTTCGCCCTTGTGAATGCTGCCAAGTTCGATCGATCCGGTGCCTTTGCGTTTGAATAGCCGAATAGAACCACCCTGAACGAAATACATGGCCTTCGAGGGGTCACCCTCGTTGAACAACAATTCGCCTTTTTTTAGTCGTCGTACTGTGGGGGTTGCCATAATTTATTTTGAAGTCATCTCCCAGCTGCCGTCCCAGTCCTGCGCTGGCGGATTATTTTTATAGTGTTTGCAACGTTCTATTAGCTCTAGCGTCGGGCGATCGTCTTTTTTCACCTTTAATACTGCCTCTAGGCGATCGATCGCTTGCTCCCAGTTTTGCGCGTAGTAATTGGAGAGCCCGCTATTAAAATGCTCTAGACCACTGCGAACACCTTGAAAAGCCGGTGCGTCCGGCAATACTTCGTAAATTTTCACTGGTTTATGCTTCCCTTTTACGCGAACTGTGTCGATTTCGCGGGTGGCAAACGCTCCAGGCTTTAGGGCGGCGTGGGTCGTATCACTGATAACGATTTTGGCACCGTAGTATTTAGTGACACCTTCCAGGCGTGAAGCAAGATTCACGTTGTCGCCGATAACCGTATACTCAAATACTTTGTTAGAGCCGAAGTTTCCAACACTAACTGCTCCCGAGTTGATGCCAATACCAATGTCAATCGTGAAACCATATTTTTCTTTGAAACTTTTGTTGAGCTCGTCAAGTTTAGCTACCATTTCGATCGCGGTTTTTACGGCGCACATCGCGTGATTTGTGTTTTCTACCGGTGCTCCCCAAAAACCCATGACGGCATCGCCGATATATTTGTCGAGAGTGCCTTGATTGGCTTGGAGAATTTCGGTCATAGCGCCGAGATATTCATTTAAAAAGCTGGTTAATTGTTTGACGTCTACTTTTTCAGAAAGTTCAGTAAATCCCCGGATGTCACTAAATAAAATAGATAGATCTATTTTTTCTCCACCGAGCTTTAATTTCTTTGGATCTTTCAGCATCGAGTCTACGACAGCGGGTGAGACGTATTTATCAAACGCTGATCTAATAAATTTTTTCTCGTTTTCTTCGCGCATGTATTTAAAAATCGTAATCGCGATAAACTGAAATAGAAACTGCATTGCTTGTAGGTAACCGGAAAAAACTATGTTGTTGCGATTGAAGAGAATGACTTGATCAAAATATACCATTCCAGAGATTACTAGGCCGGCGAATAGAGCTCCTAATGCGGCGTTTAGGCGATTGATTAATATTCCGTAGACAAGACTCGCCACAAATATTGCCATCATTACGATGAGAAAGTTTTCAGCAGACGGCCGTTTTAAGAAATCGTCGTTAATCAAATTGTCTAAAATATTCGCGTGATTTTCCACCCCCGCAGCAATTTCTTCGAGCGGCCGAGGGCGTATATCGTAAAGACTCATGGCAGTTACGCCCACTAGTACAAGCGCTTGGTCGAAGAGGTCCTTTTTTGAACCTTCAAAGTTCTGGGCTCCCACGCCGGGAATGTATTGAACGTATGGGATCTTATCTTTGCCTGAAAGTAAGTCAGCTAGGCTCACGTTCGGGTAGGTATAATTGGGGCCGCGATAGTTCACTAGAGTTTGTGCATGTAGATCGATTGGGACTGTGCGCGGTCCTTCGGCAGTTTTAT
>DGKJ01000076.1 GCA_002387735.1 Bacteriovoracaceae bacterium UBA4573
CCGCGTTCACCCAAATGTGAGACACGCTCGACTCGCCAGTTATACAGGGTACCAGTCCCCGTAAGAGAAGCGGACTCTTTTCTCACGCAAAGCTGATGAAATGCCCAAATGGCTTTCCCGTCTTTTTTGAATATTCGAGCAAGGCCAGACGCGCCACAAGCTTTGTCTGCATGGTCTTTAAGGACGTAGTCAACTTTGGTTTGGTGCGTTTCGTTTTGAGACTCGTTCCAATATTTGACGAGTAATTCTCGACGTTTTTCCTCCTCTTCTTCGCACTCGCCAAGATTAAATGAACTTAAGTAACCCGTGTCACGATACAATTCGTAGATATTTTCATTCTTGAAATGTTCACGCGGGGCTAGCTCGGGATAGGCTACTTTTATAAAACGATCGAAAAATTTTCCAAATTCTCCTGAATGCTCAAATTTTATTCGCACTGCATGACCAACACTCGACTTGCGTATTAGCTGCGCGTTGAAGCGATGACCGTCTAACTCAATTAGGCCAAAATCGCTTAGAATTCGATTATTAGCAGCGACGTGTAACACCTTCACGCTAAGATCGATGACTTCCACTTCTTGTTCCGACCCGTTCGGATCGATCCACTTTGAACGGCGTAGCGGATTGTCGAGCGGCACCGCATAGCGCGGACTGGTGCGCGCCTTGTGGACGTAAACTTCACTAGGAATGTCGAACGCAAACGCGGATTTCGTGCTGTCCGATAAATCAGCGGTAATGGGACTGGAAAATTCGTAACAGGTTCTGAAAATCTCAAAACGTACTCGCGCGCGATCCGGCACCGCATCAACCAGTTTTTTATCGACTAATGCGACGATCTCGATAGGCGTAACGAGATCCTGATCCACCGCTAAATCACATTCAACGAACTCTTTATTGTCTGCGACACTTATAAAACAACGTCGATGTTCGCGCCATTGGAAGTACAGCGACAAAGCTGCTGAGATTTTCTGTGAATCATTCAATTTTTCTAAATGCGGGCGACTCAGGACGTCGGCAATTCGGTAATCGTCAGCTGAAAATTCGATTAACCTAAGGCCGCTCATGAGCTTATTTTTCTCGCACTAGAATTTTGAGCCGCGAGTTGATAGGTGTCGTCGAAAATCGACAGGATCGCATTACTCTGATCTGCCAGGTGACGAAGCAGGCCCGGACGACCAGGCTTCGACTCTGTTCTAGCTTCCTTCAAAAGAGCGTCTAGATTCTCAGCACCCCCGGCCGCCACAAGTTTGTCGCAAACAGCCTCGACCCGATCTATCAAAGGCGCTTTGGCGGTGGTGATTTCCAATAATGACAGTTTACTCAAATCAGCGGAGCTAGAAGATAACAATACTAATTTGTGCAGCGCCTGGTGTGGGGTTAAAACCGCAGGACTAATTCGGTCAACCTCACGAATCAAATAGTGCCAACGCAACCTAAAACGATCACGCCAGGAAAGGTTTAGAGGTTGGGAAAGAATTTCCGATATTCGGTCGTAGAATACCTTGTCCGCAACTTTTTGTTGAGTGGCGACCACTGCGGCGAGACTATCTTGAAGCGCTGTAGGAATAAGGTCTTGCTCGACCAAACGCACATACTCACTCCATAGTTTGTCGAATATAACCTGTGCAATGTGAGGATTTTCCAGATCACTCTCGGAACAGTACTCTCTAATTTCAGGATGAGTCCGCATGGCCTTCAGTGCAGTAATCGATTCCAATGTGTTCGAGTTCCTAACAATACAACCTATAACTGGCCATCCTGATGCTTTGTAGGGCCTGGCTAGTTGGGAAAACACCTCCTCGATTTTATGAGGTTCGCTATTTTCGTGAATGATAATGACACCGACATTCGCATTTTCCTTGCAAAAATCTAACGCATCCTCGTAATCCTCAAAAGAATCAATGTTAAGTTCCTGATTCGGCAGGGCGTTGACGATGTGCTGTTCCAGCTTAGCCGGCAACAACGGTTCGGTGCCAAAAATCACAAAACCCATGGGCGACCAGGAGTTTGTTCCACGGCTCACTTTATAGTCCTCCAAATTTTAGGACTAATCTTGTTTAATCCGATCGCACCCTTTATTTTCATGCCGCCCTCCTTTTGCGATTTCTTAAAAATGTTCGAATCGCGGTTGCCCGGGTCCAGGCAAGTTTTGCTAGCACTTCACCGATGTGATCGAGCATCGGGTCGGGTAAAGTGCTTAGAAAATTTTCTGCGTCCAGTTTTCGACCAAGAAACTCGATCGAAGCATCGTAAGCTCGCGCGAACTCTTCTCCAGTAAGCCCCTGGTAAACGTAGGCGGCGAACAGCGCGGTTTTGACGTCGAATTTCGACCGGAACTCTCTCCCTACTGTGAGCAGGCGAATCACCCGAGCATTTTTACCGTCTTGGTGCTGAGTGATGGTTGTCCAATCAATAAAATGTTCGATTCTAGCGACTTTGCCTTCTCGGCTTTTTGCCTTAGGTCCGGTAAAAAGTTCCAGCGGACCATCGCCACCGCTAAGCAACGCGAAGGCCTCCAAAATCGCGGTATCTAGGATTTTTGTACGTACATATTGTCGAGCCACACTAATATTTTCCGCGGCGCCAGCTAATAGTTTTTCCAGCTGGGCTGACTCGGGAATGTTTTTATAGGTCAAAAATATTTTTCTCGGATTAAGGCTGCCAAGAAAGGACTCTAAACGAAGCAGCGGTTCTCGGTACTTGATCAACGTATAATAGTCGTTTTGCAGCGCAGGATTGCCTTCGTAGAGTAATGCCCAGGAGTTGTAGATAAATACCTCTGGTTCTTGAAGTCCGAACCCCATGACGTCATTGTTTGATACCCGCACGGCTTCGCCGATGCTTTCTTCGAGTTCCGTCACATTTAGGTTCACTGCAAGTAGATCAGAAGCAGCCCTTAGGTTGGCGAGTAGCTTTTCGGAAGCACTTGGCGCGTCTTGTTCGCCTCGAAAGGGAATGGTCGCTTCGATGCAGGCGAGAATTTGTATAAGTTCTTTTGCTTCTACCAGGTTCTTTAGCTTTTGAACTGCGACCCAGCCGCTCAGAAATTCGTTGACGCCTGTGAAGGGGCCAAGTTTTTGGCCTGCCTTAAACCCAAATAAGGTAACAAGTGCATGGCGCCACGGGTCGCGCTCAAGCGTTTCTTGAGCCGGAATAGTTAGCTCCAGTGAATCACCCGGATCGAACACACCAAAGAGGGAGCGCAGTTCATTCAGTCTGCTGCGATCCACCTGTAGATACACTACGTCGTGAAAAAGCGCTGCGAGTTGGCCGATCGCAGTACAACCGGTACCGACCCCCAATGCATGACCAACATCGTGAAACGCGCGATTGCGAGTCCCGTAAACAATGTTAATAAAATGACTTAGACGCTCGATTTCTAAATCGGGCATTTTAACATCGAGCGCTTCGAAGCAGTGTTTAAGTCTCGTCGCCACTCCGATGACAGTTGAATACTGCAGTTGGTTTTTTTTCATGGGGCTCCCGTTCCTCATTTTTCGGGATTAATTTGAGGAATCTTTATTTTTGAGTGGGTCCCGGCTGCTAAGTTGGTCTAAACCAAATTCCACTAGGCAGACTTTGCCCACTCAATACTATAGCTATTACCTTCGATTCTTTTTACTCAATTTTTCCAAGGTCTTTGCCGATGTAGAGGGCATGAAAAGAAAATCAAAAACCAAAACCCGGGCAAAACGTAAGAAACACAAATTATTCAATTTGAATTTTAAGGGTCATTTCAAATGGAAAAACCCTAAGTTCCTTACCGCAGTAGGTGCGGCATTGGTGGGATTTGCGGCCGGCTTTGGCCACTCTCGCGCTAAACGAAAAAAGCGCCAGGAAGCGATGGAAAAGGTTCTCTGGGCACTTCCCGTACTGCTTATCTTCGGAATCGTTGCACTGTGGAATAGCGGTGCAGTTCGATATCCACTGACCACAATGTCAGCAAAACTTTCAACAATGTTCGCCAAAGCTGAAAAAATGGATCGTGGCGAGCGAATCGCGTTTTGGAGTGAGGCAATTTACAAAAACCCTGCGTTACTTTCGGTACTTGCACCGGGTCCAAAGATTAGCGACACCGCACCAATATTTCCAAACGGCTACGATTGCACGACTTACGTCGAAACGGTCGGTGCGCTCGCAAAAAGCAATAACGGAGTCGACTTGGTCGACCACCTAATTTCCATTCGATACAAAAACGGAAAAATTGGCTACATGACCCGCAATCACTTTCCAGAAGCTGATTGGATCCCCAACAATAAACGATCTGGAAATCTAGACGACATCACGCACAAGGTTGCGCGCCGATCCGGCTTAACTCTCAAATATGCTCGCAAGGAAATCGACAAGTATGCCTGGTTTAAAAAACAGAAAAATGTAGCCGCTTCTCGAGCTATTGCTTCGATGTCAGAAGGTGAAACGGCTTCAGTTAAGATTCCTTATATCGAATTAGAATCTCTAAAAAGTGCAGTGACCCATTTACCTCAGGGCACAGTTATAAACGTAGTGCGCCAAAGTTTAGAGCGAAAACCAGTGCTCATTACCCACCAAGGTTTTTTGGTCTGGAAAAAGGGCGTCCCTTATTTTCGCCATGCTTCGAGTTTCAAGGAAATCAACGAAGTCCCATTGGTGGCTTACGTAGACAGCTTGAAGTCAATGCCTTGGCGCGTCCTTGGCTTGAACTTCAATCAATACGAATAAAATTTCCTCGAACTCCCGACATGCATTCTTGAGTTCACCGTGCTAGCTTTGGCAGGCATGGATCATTTTTTTTCTCTTACTCCAGATCGAATACTGGACTCGGTTGAAGACGCTATAGGTTCAAAAAAAACCGGGGTGCGCGCAACCGGCCGGACCTTTCAGCTAAACAGCATGGAAAATCGGGTTTACGAAATTGAACTCGACGACGAATCTCGAGTAGTCGGTAAGTTTTATCGACCGGGTCGATGGTCTAAAGATTGTATATTGGAAGAACACGAATTTATTCGCGAACTCGCAGCAGGTGAAGTTCCCGCCGTCGCTCCCATCGAACTTTCGAACCAATCTACTCTTTTCGAAACCTCAGACGGAATATTTTTTGCGCTATTTCCAAAAGTGCGCGGTCAGATCGTACAAGAATTGGCCGACACCGAACTCGCTCAAATTGGGCGTCTACTCGCACGACTTCACAATGTCGGCGCGGCAAAACAAGCAAAACATCGGCTTAGCTTAAATCCAAAGACCTACGGACAGGCTTCTCTCGATTTCCTAAAAAGTGGCAATTTTATCGACATTCAAGTTCTCACTGCCTACACGGCCGCCGTAAACGAGCTGCTTCAAAAGATCGAACCCATGTTTCAAGACCTTCCCATTCATCGGGTTCACGGTGATTGCCATTTGGGTAATGTTCTTTGGCATCACACCCCACAAGGGGCTCAAGCTTTTTTTCTAGATTTCGACGACATGGTTACGGGGCCCGCTGTTCAAGACATTTGGTTGGTGGTTCGGGGCCGCGACGAGACCGCACAACGCCAACGACAGGTATTGATCGAAAGTTACCAAACCCTTCGAAGTTTCGATATTCAGACTCTTCGCCTTATCGAACCACTTCGAGCGTTGCGCATGATTCACTACTCAGCATGGATCGCCCGACGCTGGAACGACCCAATATTTCAACGCACTTTTCCGGAATTCGGTTCCTACCGCTATTGGCAGGACCAGCTTGCCGATGTGCATGAACAACTTCGGTTTATCGCGAATTAAGTGGCAGAATTTCCCGATAGGAATTCACGACCGCCGATACTGGGTCACCCCAAACTTCATCGCCACTTATATAAGATCCGATAAAAAACTCTAGTTCGTCGGAAAGTCGCAAGTCGACATCTCCACTACGGATTTCATACAAATGCGGTAAGCTGGTTTCCCGCCAAGAGCGCACCAAAAAATTAAGATCGTCGCCTATTTCCTCAATGCGCGGCTCAATTTGGTCGATTTTGTCCTGAAGCTCCTTCAGAACATCTAAACGACCTTTGCTCGAAGCAAGCCCAGTTTCATCGACGTGTTTGAAACGCAAATCTTCCACTCTTGCTGCGATGGAATCAACATCTCCTACGATTCGCAATCTGTAGGTTCCAATCGCCTGCACACCATATCGAACGGTCGCCACGAATCGCCCGCCACATTCGGCGAGCACGCCCTTCCCAAGTACTGCGTCTTTTAAGGCCCAATCGTGCAGGTACGGTTTCTCTAAACTCTTTTGCACCTTCCAAGCCCGAACGCCGTAACTGATCACTAAATCATAAACGGTATTCTCGGGCGTTCCCCCGCCCGAAGGAATGATCTGAGGTTTTACAAAATACTCGATAACCGCGGGGACTTTTTTCGCTTTAGTAGTCCCGTCAACGCAGAAGCTCGCCAGCGGACCGAAATAAGTCGCACCACCCTGGCGATTGGTAAGCCCGGGAACCGGAAAATATCCTTGGCCAGGGTTGGGCGACGCACCCTGAAATTCTCCGTCGAGTTCAATGCCTACGGAGTACGGTTGAAATATAAAACTGAAGGGTCCGGCCCAAACCACCGAACCGTAAAAAAGACCGACAAATGCAAAAAGCGAGTGAAAGTTTTTTCGTTTCATCAGTGTCCCCCTGTGCCTTTTACTTTGGGCCGAGCGTTCCACAAGATCAACATTAACAATCCGCCTACGGCCGCGAATCCAATCATACTTGGTCCCCAAACGCCCCAACCAAACTTGTCCAACAGCCAGCCCATTCCGATTCCTACGAAAGCCCCACCCACATACTGCATACCGTCAAACATACCAGCAGCAGTTGCAGCGGCTTTCTTGCCACCGAAGTCCATTGAAGCAGTACCCGAGAGCATGGAATGCACAACGCTAATCGAAAAGGAGTTCACAATAAAGGCCCCGATAACCCACTCAAGACTCGGTGCCTTCCAAATGACTCCCAAACAAATCACCTGTACAACATAACCTAAAAATGCCACTGGCGGGCGACGCCCCTTGAACACGTAATCTGAAATAGTTCCCGCAAAAAACGCACCGGCGATACCTGCCACAACGACAGCCATGGCCCCCTTTTGAAACACTGGGGATTCAAGCGTTAGATGTTGAGCTTCGATCATGTAGCGAGGAAACCATTGCTCGAAACCGTGACGCACGAAGCCAGTGCAAAACTCTGCAATGGCAATTGTAATCGTCACCGGATTGGTAAACACTTTGCGCGCCACGTACCTTAAAGTAACTTTTTCGGTGTCGCCACTGGAAGCGTCTTGAACGTCAAGTTCTGGCATTCCACAATTTTCCGGCCCGTTTTGAACGTATCGATAGGTCATCAAAGCCATGACCGCAACGATCATCGAAGGAATGAAAAACACCCATTGCCAGGGCAATACTGTAACGACGATTCCGCCAATAAAGAAAATAAGTGCACGCCCGCTTTGGATCATTGAACCAAAGATGGCGGAAAATACTCCACGCTCGCTGATATGAAACCAGCCTGAGTTCACCTTAATTAGAGCCAAGGCACTGTAGGACTGGAAGTAAGAATTAAGCGACCAAACGGTGGCGAAATATCCCAAAAGGAAAGTACCAGTACCAAGAAACCCGAGGTAGGCACCCAAACCGAACAAGAAATTGAAAATCACCGTACCCGAGGCGCCGATCAACATTGCTCGTCGACCGCCGATACGGTCTGCGATAGGTCCGTTAAAAATGGCGGAAAAACCATAAATTGAAAGAGCGGCGGTGATGATTGCACCTATTTGAGTTTTATCCCAACCGTAGTCCGATGACAGCGACTTGTTCGCAAACGACAGGTTGTAGCGCCCCATGTTCATTGCGGAATAGGTGAACCCCAAGACCAACCAGTTGATTGCTCGTCGCTTGCGAAACTCCGGGGTATGTTTGGGCTTATTTAAAAATGCTTCTTTTGACATTGTGCTACCTCTAAAAAATTTAGTTCTTTACCGCTAACGTCAGACCTTCGCCGGTGGGCAACATAGTTACCCGAAAACCACTCGAAGACGCTGCGATTTTACGATTAAATGCTCTCAAACCGAGAACAGAATTTTTATCTTGTTCATCTACCTGGGCACCATCGACTACCAACCCCCAAGCAAAGGTGTTGTCGGCAAGGACCACGCCCCCTTTTCGGAGATTTTTGTGGGCCCAATCTAAGTAATTGCAGTAATTTGATTTGTCCGCATCGATAAACACTAAATCGAAGGGGCCAAAACCTTCGATCTGCGGCAAGGTATTTAAGGCCGGACCCACGAAGATTTCCACTTGTTGACTAACGTCGGCCCGTTCAAAGTTTTTTCGCGCTACGTCTGCATTTCGTTGTTGAAGTTCAAAAGTGTATAATTTCCCAGTGGCGCCCATACCGCGACAAAATGCGATACCGGAGTAACCGCCCAGGGTTCCAATCTCCACAATTTTTTTGGCACCGACTGCCCGAGTAAGGACTTCCAAGTGGAGAGCATCAAGCGGCCCAACCTGAATCTCTGGTAATCCGTTTTCGACTGAAGCACGCCTGACATCTACCAATACCCGATCTTCGGGATTCAGGAGCTTTTCCACGTAATCGACGACTTTGGGATCGTTTTGTCCGTAGGTTTTCTGCATGCGCACCCTCGCTATTTGTGAACCACAGGGATGTCCTGCCGCAGCACTAAAGTCAAGCATCGGATTCTAACTTGCGCCGCATTAATTTACTGTGTAAGACCCGCCAACGGGGAGCGCGATGGGGAGCATTGGGTTACAGAGAATATTGATCTCATTACTGGTCTTCACGGCTAATCTCGCGTCGGCGACTAGCCCCTCAGGCGGGCCAAATGCCCTACCCGTTTTGACCTCTTTTCCCGAAAACACGCTCGTCTTGGTTGATCAGACCACTCGACGCCATTTTTATTTAAAAGAGCATAAAGTTAAGAAGTTTGGCGGTCTCTATGACAGCAGAAACTTTTACTGGGTGGAATCTCCGGAAGAAGAAATTCGAAAGCAACTGGCGGGCCCCCCAAACCATTACGCTTACCCGGGTGGGGATGTCAGATTCAGTGAAGACCGCCAGACCTTAGAATACCGACACCTCAATTCCTTAGAGCTGTCTCTTATACACAT